>NZ_JBXASN010000003.1:0-391532 GCF_058809335.1 Ancylobacter sp. GW821-FHT10E12
GCTCCGGCGCGGGAGACGCCCTCGCCGCGCGCACCGGCGCCTCCGGCCGCCTTCGCTCCCGCGGCCCCGCCGCCGCCCGACCGGGCCGCCGCCGAAGCACGCGAGGCGGCGGCGACCGCGCCGGATCTCGAAGCGCTGCGTGCATTGCTGGAGCGCTTCGACGGCTGCCCGCTCAAGCACACCGCCACCCGCCTCGTCTTCGCCGACGGCAACCCGCAGGCGCGGCTGATGCTGGTCGGCGAGGCGCCGGGCCGCGACGAGGATATCGAGGGCAAGCCCTTCGTCGGCCGCTCCGGCAAGCTGCTCGACCGCATGCTGGCGGCCATCGGCATCGACCGCACCAAGGCCTATATCGCCAATGTCGTGCCCTGGCGCCCGCCGGGCAACCGCACGCCGACGCCGCAGGAAACCGCCATCTGCCTGCCCTTCATCCGCCGGCAGATCGAGCTCGCCGACCCGGACGTGCTGGTCTGCCTCGGCGGTCCCTCGGCGCAGACGCTGCTCGGCATCCGGGACGGCATCACCAAGGCGCGCGGGCGCTGGGGAGAGTACGATACCGGCACGCGGCGCATCGCGGCGCTGGCGACCTTCCACCCGGCCTATCTGCTGCGCTCGCCGCTCGGCAAGCGCATGGCCTGGCGCGACTTCCTCGCGATCGAGCGCAAGCTGGCCGATCCCCCAGCCGCATCCCCGCCGGCATCCGACTAAAGTCGGCGCGCGGCATCGCGCCGCCGCGACAGCGTGCGCGCTGTCTTTCCTCCGCGAAACCACCGATGTGAGAGTCATTCCATTGTGGCGTGACGGCGCGTAGACTTTCCCCTGGGGGCGCGTCGCCGCCCGCGGATCGACAGGGGCAGCCGATGGATTTCGATCCCGTATTGCTGGCACGCATCCAATTCGCCTTCACGATCTCCTTCCACATCATCTTCCCGAGCTTCACCATCGGCCTCGCCGCCTATATCGCGACGCTGGAAGTGCTGTGGCTGACGACCGGGCGCGAGCATTTCCACCGCATCGCCCGCTTCTACACCAAGATCTTCGCCGTCTCCTTCGGCATGGGCGTGGTGTCGGGCATCGTGCTGTCCTACCAGTTCGGCACCAACTGGAGCCATTTCTCCCGCGTGGTCGGCAATGTGGTCGGCCCGCTGATCGGCTACGAGGTGCTCACCGCCTTCTTCCTGGAGGCGACCTTCCTCGGCATCATGCTGTTCGGCTGGAACCGGGTGCCGAAGGGGCTGCACGTCTTCTCCTCCATCGCGGTGGCGGCCGGCACCAGCCTCTCGGCCTTCTGGATCCTCTCGGCCAACAGCTGGATGCAGACCCCGGCGGGCTATGAGCTGATCGACGGCGTCGCCCATCCCACCGACTGGCTGGCGGCGATCTTCAACCCGAGCTTTCCCTATCGCTTCGCCCATATGGTGACCGCCTGCTACCTCACCACCGCCTTCGTGGTGCTGGCGGTGGGCGCGCGCTACGTCTATGCCGGCCGCTACCCGCAGGACGGCCGCACCATGATGCGCATGGCGCTCGGCCTCATCGCCATCCTCGCGCCGGTCCAGGCCTTTATCGGCGACTCGCACGGCCTCAACACGCTGGAGCACCAGCCGGCCAAGATCGCGGCGGTGGAGGCGAACTGGGGCGGGCATGCGCCGGGCACCGGCGTGCCGCTGGTGGTGTTCGCGATCCCCAACGAGGCGACGGAAAGCAACGATTACGAGATCGCGATCCCGCATCTGGGCAGCCTCATCCTCACCCATAGCTGGACCGGCACCTTTCCCGGCCTCAAGGACTTCCCGCGCGCCGACCGTCCGCCGCTGCTGATCCCGTTCTTCGCCTTCCGCATCATGGTCGGGCTCGGCGTGCTGATGATCGGCATCGGCTGGCTCGGCGCCTTCCTGCTGTGGCGGCGCCGCCTGTTCGAGACCGACTGGTTCCTGTGGCCGTTGCAGCATGTCTGGCCGATCGGCTTCGTCACCGTGCTGTCCGGCTGGTTCGTCACCGAGGTCGGGCGCCAGCCCTGGATCGCCACCGGCATCCTGCGCACCGTGGACGCCGCCTCGCCCGTCGCCGGCTGGGCGGTGGCGACCACGCTGGCGCTGTTCGTCCTCGTCTACGGCATCGTGTTCTCGGGCGGCATCTACTACATCAACCGCCTGATCGTCCGCGGCCCCACCGGCGCCTCCATCGAGACGCCGGACGAAGGCACGCCCGGCCAGCCGCTGTCCTCGGTGCGCGAGGCTGCCCGCGCCGCCATCCAGACCCCGGGGGAGTGAGCCGCGATGATGAGCCTCGGCATGGAATACTACCTCCCCATCGTCTGGGCGCTGCTGCTGGCGGTCGCGATCGCCATGTACGTGGTGCTGGACGGCTTCGATCTCGGCATCGGCATCCTGTTCCCCTTCGCCCGCAGCGAGGTGGAGAAGGACCAGATGATGAACTCGGTCGCCCCGTTCTGGGACGGCAACGAGACCTGGCTGATCCTCGGCGGCGGCGGCCTCTTGGTCGCGTTCCCCCTCGCCTATTCGATCCTGATGCCGGCGCTGTACCTGCCGGTCATCTTCATGCTGCTGGCGCTGGTGTTCCGCGGCGTCGCCTTCGAGTTCCGGCACGTCGCCGACACCAGCCGCTTCCTGTGGAACATCTCCTTCGCCGGCGGATCGACGCTCGCGGCCTTCTTCCAGGGCGTGCTGCTGGGCGGCTTCGTGCAGGGCGTCAAGGTGGCGGACAACGCCTTCGCCGGCGGCCCGCTCGACTGGGCGACGCCGTTCGCGCTGCTCTGCGGCTTCGGCGTGGTCGGCGGCTATGCGCTGATCGGCAGCGCCTGGCTGATCATGAAGACCGACGGTGCCGCGCAGGCCCGCGCCCGCGCCCATGCGAAGCTGCTGCTGCCGGCGGTGCTGGTCTTCATGGGGCTGGTGAGCCTGTGGACGCCGATCGCCTTCCCGCGCATCGCCGAGCGCTGGTTCAGCCTGCCGAACCTCTATTATCTGGCGCCGGTGCCGGTGGTGACGCTCGCCCTCGCCTTCGGCGTGTGGCGCTGGCTGGAGCGCGGCCACGAGCACCTGCCCTTCCTCGGGGTGATCGGCCTGTTCCTGCTCGGCTATGCCGGCATCGGCATCTCGATCTTCCCGCACCTCGTGCCGCCGACGCTCGACGTGTGGCAGGTGGCGGCGGCGCCGGCGAGCCAGGTGTTCATGCTCATCGGCACGGTGTTCATGCTGCCGGTGATCCTCGGCTATACCGCCTTCGTCTACTGGCTGTTCCGCGGCAAGGTGTGCGAGGGCCACGGCTACCACTGAAGCGGCGGCCGCCACTGAAACATGGCGGGCACCGGACCGCCGGCGGCCTATTCCGCCGCGTCCCGCGCGAGGCGCAGCCGGATCGGCGCGAAGGTGGCGCGGTGGTGCCGACAGGCGCCGAGCCGTTCCAGCGCCTCGCTGTGCTGGGCGGTGCCGTAGCCCATGTGCTGCTCGAAGCCGTAGCCGGGATGCTGCCGGCCGAGCCCGCCCATCAGCCGGTCGCGCGTCACCTTGGCGACGATGGAGGCGGCGGCGATCGAGGCGACCAGCCCGTCGCCGCCGATGATCGCCTGGGCGGCGCAGCGCACCTCCGGCACGTCGCGCCCGTCCACCAGCAGCAGCCGCGGCAGGCGCGGCAGGCCCTCGGCCGCCCTGGCCAGCGCCCACAAGGTGGCCTTGCGGATATCGGTGGCATCGATGCGCGCCGGCGGGGCGAAGGCGAGCGACACCTCCGCCGTCGCGCAGATGATCTCGTACAGCGCCTCGCGCCGTGCCGCGCTGAGCTTCTTGGAATCGTCGAGCCCGGCCGGCACCCGCGCCGGATCGAGGATCACCGCCGCGGCGACCACCGGCCCGGCCCAGGGCCCGCGGCCGACCTCGTCGGCACCGGCGACGGGCACCTCGCCCGCCGCCCAGGCGGCCTGCTCGCGGGTGAAATCTGGCGCGATGCGAAGGGTCGGTCGGGTGTTCATTTTCGATAATGATTCGTCGCGGGATGGATTGTGCGCCGCGACCATGCGTCTCTATGCTGCCGCGCGCAATGCCGCCCTGCCTGTCGGCGCCGGACGGCGCCTCGATGGGATTGAGACATGAACTGGTCGGAGCGGCTGCAGGAATTCGTGACGCTGTGGGTGGTGATCGACCCGCTCGGCACGCTGCCGGTCTTCCTCGCGGTCACCGCCGGCATGGAAGCCGCCCATCGGCGCAAGACGGCGCTGCTGTCGATCGCCATCGCGTTCGGCGTGATGATCTTCTTCGCGGTTGCCGGCCACTGGCTGCTCAGCGCGATGGACGTGTCGATCGAGTCGTTCCAGATCGCCGGCGGCATCGTGCTGTTCCTGTTCGCGCTGAGCATGATCCATGGCGGCGGCCACGGCGACGCGCATCCCCAGATCGACACCAACCCGCTCGATATCGCCATCTACCCGCTGGCGATCCCGTCCATCGCCAGCCCGGGCGCCATGCTGGCGGCGGTGGTGCTGTCGGACGACGCGCGGCACGATTTCCCCGACCGCATGCTGACGCTGGCCACGATCAGCGCGGTGCTGCTGGTCACGCTCGTCATCCTGCTGGCGGCGGGGATGCTGTCGCGGGTGATCGGGCGCGGCGGCGGCTCGATCATCAGCCGGGTGATGGGCATGATCCTCGCCGCACTCGCCATCGACCTCATCCTCAGCGCCGCCTCCAAATGGCTGAACCTGCCGCCGATCTGACGGCTCGGGGCCGGATGACGGGGTGACAGCCGCAACGGCCCGGAACGAAAAAGGCGCGGCTTTCGCCGCGCCCTTCTGTATTTCAAGAGCCGATGGGCTTGGATCAGAAATCCATGCCGCCACCGAAGCCGGGCCTGCCCGGCTTCGGTCCCGACCGATCCGCGTGGGCGGAGCGGATTTCCTCAGAAATCCATGCCGCCACCGAAGCCGGGCCTGCCCGGCTTCGGTCCCGACCGATCCGTGTGGGCGGAGCGGATTTCCTCAGAAATCCATGCCGCCACTGAAGCCGGGCCTGCCCGGCTTCGGTCCCGACCGATCCGCGTGGGCGGAGTGGATTTCCTCAGAAATCCATGCCGCCCATGCCGCCGCCCGGCATGGCGGGGGCCGACGAGCCCGACTTCGGCAGATCGGCGACCATGGCTTCGGTGGTGATCAGCAGGCCGGCCACCGAGGCGGCGTCCTGCAGCGCGGTGCGCACGACCTTGGCCGGGTCGACGATGCCGGCCGCGATCATGTCGACGAACTCTTCGGTCTGGGCGTTGAAGCCGAAGTTCTGGTCCTTCGATTCCTGCACCTTGCCGACCACGATCGAGCCTTCCACGCCGGCATTCTCGGCGATCTGGCGGATCGGCGACTCGAGCGCCTTCAGCACGATCTTGATGCCGGCCTGGATGTCCGGGTTCTCGGAGGTCAGCTTCTCGACCGCCTTCTTGGCGCGCAGCAGGGCGATGCCGCCGCCCGGCACGATGCCTTCCTGAACCGCGGCGCGGGTCGCGTTGAGCGCGTCGTCGATGCGGTCCTTCTTTTCCTTCACCTCGATCTCGGTGGCGCCGCCGACGCGAATCACCGCGACGCCGCCCGCCAGCTTGGCCAGGCGCTCCTGCAGCTTCTCGCGGTCGTAGTCCGAGGAGGTCTCCTCGATCTGCGCCTTGATCTGCGCCACGCGGCCCTCGATGTCCTTCTTCTTGCCGGCGCCGTCGACGACGGTGGTCTTTTCCTTCTCGATGATCACCTTCTTGGCGCGGCCGAGCATGTTGAGCCCGACGCTCTCAAGCTTGATGCCGAGTTCTTCGGAGATGACCTGGCCGGCGGTGAGGATGGCGATGTCCTCGAGCATGGCCTTGCGACGGTCGCCGAAGCCCGGCGCCTTCACGGCCGCGACCTTGAGGCCGCCGCGCAGCTTGTTGACGACCAGCGTGGCCAGGGCCTCGCCCTCGACGTCCTCGGCGATGATGAGCAGCGGCTTGCCCGACTGCACCACGGCCTCGAGGACCGGGAGGATCGGCTGCAGGCCGGAGAGCTTCTTGTCGAAGATCAGGAAGTACGGATCGTCGAGCTCGACGACCATCTTCTCGGCATTGGTGACGAAATAGGGCGAGAGATAGCCGCGGTCGAACTGCATGCCCTCGACCACTTCGAGCTCGGTCTCGGCGGTCTTGGCTTCCTCGACGGTGATGACACCCTCGTTGCCGACCTTCTGCATCGCGCCGGCGATCATCTCGCCGATCGACACGTCGCCATTGGCGGAGATGGTGCCGACCTGGGCGACTTCGTCGGTGGACTTCACCTTCTTGGCGCGCTTGACGATGTCCTTGATCGCCTCGGCGGCGGCGAGGTCGATGCCGCGCTTCAGGTCCATCGGGTTCATGCCGGCGGCCACCGACTTCGCGCCCTCACGCACGATCGCCTGGGCCAGCACGGTGGCGGTGGTGGTGCCGTCGCCGGCGAGGTCGTTGGTCTTCGAGGCCACTTCGCGCACCATCTGGGCGCCCATGTTCTCGAACTTGTCCTCGAGCTCGATCTCCTTGGCGACGGTGACGCCGTCCTTGGTGATGCGGGGCGCGCCGAAGCTCTTGTCGATGACAACGTTGCGGCCCTTCGGACCCAGCGTCACCTTCACCGCATTGGCGAGGATGTCGACGCCGCGCAGCATCTTGTCGCGCGCTTCGACCGAGAATTTAACTTCCTTGGCAGCCATGAGGCTCACTCCTGAATTGTGTCGGATCCGGCCGTCGCGCGCGGTCAGCCTCGAGGGCGGCGCGGGGACAGCCGGTCGCGCGGGCTCGTGCGGCTCAGATCAGCCGACGATGCCCATGACGTCGGATTCCTTCATGATGAGGTAATCGACGCCGTCGAGCTTCACCTCGGTGCCGGACCACTTGCCGAACAGCACGCGGTCGCCGGCCTTGACGTCGAGCGGGACGAGCTTGCCGGCTTCGTCGCGAGCGCCGGGGCCGACGGAGACGACTTCGCCCTGCGAGGGCTTTTCCTTGGCGCTGTCGGGGATGATGATCCCGCCGGCGGTCTTCTCTTCGGCGTCGATGCGCTTCACCACGATGCGATCGTGCAGGGGACGGAATTTCAGCTTGGCCATCGGTGATCCTCGGCTATTCCTCTATGGCGCCGGCATGGCGCCCGGTGGGCAGGCCGGCTGGCACTCAGGGCAAGCGAGTGCCAAAGCCGCTGCCGAGATAGGCAGGCCGCATGGCGGAGTCAAGGCGAGGATCCGGGTAGGGTATGCGAAATTCCGCCGGACGGGAAATCGTCAGGCGCAAGCGCCGGCGCACGCACGAAAAACCCGGCCTGCGGGGGCAGGCCGGGTTTTGAGGGCCGGAGCGGTGGAGACGCTCAGGAAGCCTTCTTCATGTTCTTCTCGACCGAGGCCTTGATCGGCTCGGCGGTCTCGGAAGCGACCTTCTGGGCGAGGACCGAGAGATCCTTGGCCTGGGCGGAGAGCACGTCGAACTGCTTGCGCAGGTGGCCGGTGGAGAGCTCCACCGCCTCGGACAGGCTCTTGGTGCCGAGCAGGGCGCTGAAATAGTCGAAGGTCGCGTTCACGTTGGTGCGCAGGGATTCCAGCGCCATCGTGTTGTATTCGGCGACGCCCTTGGAGGCGGTCGAATAGGTGTCCTCGAGGAGGTCGGTGGTTTCCTCGGCGCTGGACTTCATCTTCTCATAGGCGTCGCGGGCGCTCTGGACGCTCTTCTCGGCCATTTCGCGCACGGCGGCGGGCACTTCGAGATTGGGCATTTCCATCTTCGGCAGGGCCGACTCGAAAGCGGCGGCGGCGGCCTTGACGGTCTTCTTCGGGGTGGGGGTAGCAGCGGCCTCGGTCATGGGTTTCTCCTCGCGTTCACGGGTGCTGATGAAAGTTGCCCGGTCCGGCCGAAGCGCGGATCGGGAACGGCGCTCGGAAAACGCGAACGGGATCGCCTGATCACCGCCCTTTCCGACTTCGCATCATTTAATTGTGCATTGCAATATCATATTGCAATGCACAATCAAGCTGCCTCGGAAGATTTTTTCTCGTCCCGCCGGACGCGCGGCTTCCCGATGGCCCGCGCGTGCGCCGACATATCAAACCGCGTGCGCGCGAAAATGTTGCGCCACCCGCTCATCAACGCCGCCCGCCCGGCGAGCGCTTGACCGGCGACGGCTTGGCGGCCGAGGCTTTGGCAGTCGAGGCTTTGGCAGTCGAGGCTTTGGCGGCCGAGGCTTTGGCGGCAGAAGGCTTGGCCGCGGCCTTCCCCGCTGCCGCGACGCCGGCCTGGGAAAGCGTGCGCGCCTGCTCGGACAGGCGCTGGGCCTGCTCGGTCACGAATTCGGCGTGCAACCGGTTCCATTGCTCCAGCGACGGCGCGCGGGCGAGCCGCGCGGCAAAGTCGAAGGCGGCGGCGATATTGGTCTCGGCGAAGTCGACCGTGGTGCGCCCGATGTCGCGGGCATTCTGCTGCGCCTCGTCCATTCGCTGCTCGACGTCGCTCAGCGCCTTGTGGGCGGCGCCGAACATCCCGTCTATGGCGGACCTGGCCTGGTCCACCCCCTTCTCGGCGAAGTTCCGCAACTCGTTCGGAATGTCCAGCTTAGGGTCGTCCAGTTTGGGATCCTGGGCCATGGCGCGCCTCCCGATGGATTGATCTTATGATAGTGGGGCGCAGCCTGCTGTCTATTCGTAGCCTCGCCTACGACTAAAGTATGTGATGCACTGCAAAAGGCAATCGGAAACCGCGCGGATGGCGTGGTCGCATCCGGTTAACCGCGAAACGCGAAGGTGACCGCGCGGCAGCCTCGCGCCATGGCGTGGCGGCAAGGCTCGCCTTATGATCCGGGCCGTGGACGTGCTCCGGCCGCAGCCGAAGGCGCGTCGCCATTTCTCTCGATCCCGCATGGGGCGGATAGTCTGGGTTCATGAGCACACCGACCGACGGACATGACGCGGCGGGCGCCGGCGATCCGGGCGGCATCGGCGCCCTGCCCGATGCATCGCACCCGCTCGCCGCCGATGCCCGCGTGGCCGGGGCGCTTGCCGCCGATCTCCGCGTGGTCGAGGCGCTTGCCGCCTCGGCGCCGGCGCTGCTGGTCGATGCCGCCGGCCGCGTGCTCGCCGCCAATGCCGCCGGGCGCGCTTTGGTCGGAGCCCCGTCTTCGCCATCGCTGGCGCGCGATCTCGCCGGGCTCGTCGCCCGCAGCGTGGCGGCGCGCGGCGCCCGTAGCCCGCGGCTGGAGCGCCTGCGGCTGCCCGCCCGCCTCACGCCCGTCACCCTCGCCTGCACGCTGATCGCCGGCGGCAGCCAGCGCGCCGTGCTGCTGGTCAGCCTCGATGCGGTCGCCGCCGGCGCGCCCCGGCCGGCCGCCCCGGCCGCGGCATCCCGGCCGGACCCCGTCGAACCGCCCCTCCTGGCGGCGCCACTTCGGGAGCCGGCCCGGACCGGTCCTCCCGCTCCCGCGGCGCCGACGGACATGCCCGCCGCGCCGCTGGCGCCGGCTCCGGCGCTGCGCTTCACCTGGCACGCCTCGGCCGAGGGCCGGCTCGGCCCGGTCGACGAGCGGCTTGGCACCCTGCTCGGCCGTCCGGCCGGCGAGATCGCCGGGCGCAGCTGGGCCGAGCTCGGCGCCCCCGAGGCGCATCGCGCCGTCACCGCCGGGGCGAGCTTCGCGCATCTGCCGGTGCGGTTGCCGAGCGCGCTCGGCGACGCCCTGCAGGTCGAGCTCGGCGGCGCGCCGCTGCGCGAGGGCGGCATGCGCGGCTTCGGCGTGGTAAAGGGCCGGGTGATGCACGCCGCCCCGCCGCAATCCCTCGGCCCTGCACAGCCCCTCGCCACCGGGCCCGCCGCCCGCCAGACGGTGGCGGCCGAGCCGACCAAAGCCGCCGACCTTCCGCCTGCCGACGAGGCACCTGCCGCGCAGGCGCCGCCCGCTGCTCCCCTGTCCGCCGCCCCCGCGCCGGCGGCCCCGACAATGCCGGCCGTCACCCTGCCGCCCGAGCGTGCGCCGGAGCTGCCGCGCCCGACGCTCAGCCTCGTGCCTCCGATCCCGAATGTCGTGCCGTTGCGCGCCGGCGAGAACGGGCGCGGCGACGCCGCCCGCACCTCGTGGGAGGGCCTGTCGACCGGCGAGCGCAATGCCTTCCGCGAGATCGCCCGCGCCCTCGGCGCCCGCATTGAGGGAATGGACCCCGACCTGCCGGCCGATATCCCCGCCGCGGAAATCCCGGCTCCTGCAATCCCGGCCCCGGAAATCCCGGCCGCTTCAACCCCGCCCGTGGCATCCCCTGCCGCCGAAGCCCCGGCGGCTCGGCCTCCGGCAGGCGACGACGACGTTCCGCCGGCCGTCGTGCTGGTCCCCGATGCCGGGGCGACGGCGCCCTCCACGCTTGCGCCCGCCGAACCCGTCCCGCCCGCCGAACCCGCCGCGCCGCGCCGGGCCGAAGGCCTGCGCCGCGTCGTCGGCGAGGGAGAGCGCCCGGTGCTCGACCGGCTGCCGGTCGGCCTCGTCGCCTATCGCGGCGACCGGCTGCTCTATGCCAATCGCGCGCTGCTGGACTGGACCGGCTATGCCGACACCCGCGCCCTGCAGGCGGCCGGCGGCCTTTCCGCGCTGTTCGACGGCGCCGGCGAGGGCGAGGACGGCGGCATGCTCGCCATCCGCCCGCGCGCGGGCAACCCCATCGCCGTCGAGGCGCGGCTGATGTCGGCGCCCTGGGACGGCAACCCGGCCATGCTCTATCTGCTGCGCCGCCTCGGCGGGGTGGCGGACGAGCGGCTGCGCCAGGCCGAGCTCGCGCTGCGCCAGTCCGAGGCCACCGCCCGCGAATTGCGCTCCATCCTCGACACCGCCACCGACGGCGTGGTGCTGATCGACCAGGCCGGCATCATCCTCAGCATGAACCGCCCGGCCGAGGCGCTGTTCGGCTTCGATTCCGCCGAGGTGCAGGGCGAGGCCTTCACCCTTCTCTTCGCACCGGAGAGCCAGCGCGCCGCCGTCGACTATCTCGACGGCCTCGCCTCCAACGGCGTCGCCAGCGTGCTGAACGACGGGCGCGAGGTGATCGGCCGGGTGCGCGAGGGCGGGCTGATCCCGCTGTTCATGACGGTCGGGCGCGTCGGCGAGGATTCGACCAAGTTCTGCGCCGTGCTGCGCGACATCACCCAGTGGAAGCGCGCCGAGGAGGAGCTCACCGAGGCCAAGCGCCTCGCCGAGCGCGCCAATCTCGCCAAGTCCGACTTCCTCGCCAAGATCAGCCACGAGATCCGCACGCCGCTCAACGCCATTATCGGCTTCTCGGAAGTGATGATGGAGGAGCGCTTCGGCGCCATCGAGAACCAGCGCTACCGCGACTATCTGCGCGACATCCACGCCTCGGGCGGCCACCTGATCTCGCTGATCAACGACCTCCTGGACCTCTCCAAGATCGAGGCCGGCAAGCTCGATTTGTCCTTCACCAGCGTGGCGCTCAACGAGATCGTGCAGCAATGCATGGCGATCATGCAGCCGCAGGCCAATCGCGAGCGCATCATCATCCGCTCCTCGCTGGCCGCCGACCTGCCGCCGGTGGTGGCGGATGCGCGCTCGATCCGCCAGATCGTGCTGAACCTCGTCTCCAACTCGATCAAGTTCACCCGGCCGGGCGGCCAGGTGATCCTGTCGACGGCGCTCACCGCCGACAGCGAGATCGTGCTCCGGGTGCGCGACACCGGCATCGGCATGTCGGAATCCGACATCGCCATCGCCATGGAGCCGTTCCGCCAGCTCGCGACCTCGGGACGTTCGGGCTCCGGCGGCACCGGGCTCGGCCTGCCGCTCACCAAGGCGCTCGCCGAGGCCAACCGCGCCTCCTTCGCCATCCGCAGCGCGGTGGATTCCGGCACCATGGTCGAGATCACCTTCCCCTCGACACGGGTGCTCGCGGAATAGTGCTCGCGGAATAGGTCAGTGCGCCGGGACGCTCACGGCGTCGGCGCCAGGATGCCGGTCGCCTCCATCCGCGGGCCGAAGAGCGGGCGCGCCGCGCCGGAGCGGCGGATCAGCGCCTGCGGGTCGGGCAGCAGCAGCGGATCGTCCCAGGGGCCGCGCACCACGAAGGGCAGGTCGAACGGGCTCGCCGTGCCGCTGGCATCCTTCAGCTGGGCGGTGCCGGCGAGATCGAGGTCGCGCGCTTCCAGCGACGCCGTGCCGGTCATGCGCACCGCCAGCCGCGCGCTGTCGATGGAGAGCGAGGCGAGGCTGGCAATGCCGGCCTTGATGGTCGCCTCGGCGAGGATGCTGTCGAAAGCGGTACGCCCACCGCGCAGGTTGCCGACGCCGGAGAGCGGGCGCTGCGCCAGCCGGGTGAGAATGCGCCCGGCGTCGATGCCGACCAGCGCCCCGTCGGCGCCGTCGAGCCGGAAATTGCCGTCGAGGCTGCCGAGAATGCCGGCGATGCTGGCGCCGGTGCCGGCAGCGACCAGGCGGAACGAGCCGGTCCCCTCCAGCCGCTGGGTGCGGAAGATGTCGCCGAGCGCCTGGGCGAGCGCCACGTCCTCGCAGGCGATCTCGACACGCACATCGGCGGCGTTGCCGGAGGCGGCCGGCGCCACCTGGGCGGAGGCGCGGAAAATGCCGTTCCAGCCCTCGGCCTCGCCGATGGCGAGCGACAGCCGTCCGCCCTTCACCACCGCGCTGGCGGCAAGGCGCTGCAGGCGGGTGCCGCCCGCCCGCACCTCGCCGGCCGACAGCCGCAGGTCGAGGTCGAACCGCCGCAGCTTCTGCGTCTGGATCGGGTCGCGGCTCCAGTCGCTGCCGTCCGGCGCCGCCAGGACGAGCTGGCCATAGGGGGTCAGGTCGAGCGAGCCGGCGGCCAGCGAGCCCTGCACCTGCGGGCGTCCGCCGTCGAGCCGCAGGTTGAAGCCGCCCTCGCTGACATTGCCGTCGAGTTCGAGCCGCACCCGGCTCAGCGAGGCCGCCTGCCCGGAATAGAGCATGTCCGCCTTGAGCGCGAACGGGCCGAAGCCGCCCTCGGTCGGCGCGTCGAGCCCCAGCCATTCCAGCGTCGCGCGGGCCGAGCGCGAGGCGGCGTAGATCGCCCCCTCGGCGGAAAGCCCGCCGGCGAAGCCGAAGCTGCCCTCATAGGACAGGTCGCCGGCCGGGCTGGCGGCGGAGGCGCGCAGCCGGGCGCTGCGTCCCTGCGCCAGCGCGCCCAGCTGCGAGAAGGCGATGTCGACATCCATCGGCTCGTCGCGCCAGATCAGCCGTCCGTCGAGCACCAGCCCGCTGCCGCCGCGCCAGCCGATATTGGCGTCGACCTTCGCCGTGACCGCCGCGTCGCCGTCGGCATCGACGAGGCGCAGCGTGCCGTCCACCACCCGCACCGCGGCGCCGATCGGCTCGGCGCCGACCCGGCGCAGCAGCCCGGCGAGCATGTCGGTGCCCGGCACATTGTCGGTGAGGGTGAGGACCGGGCGGGTCAGCACGATATGGTCGGCGCGCGCGGTGCCGGTAAGCATCGGCAACAGGTCGAGCACGATGCGCAGGCCGGGGACCGAGAGGGTGGTGCCGCCCTCGCTGCCGACCTTCAGGCCGTCGACTTCCAGCGAGGGCCAGGGCAGCACGGCGAATCGCACATTGCCGACAATGGCCGCGTCCATGCCGGTCGCGGCGCGGACCAGCGCATGCGCCTCGGTGCGCAGCCGCTGTTCCGACGCGAGCTTGGGGGCCAGTGCGGCGGCAATCAGGACCAGAACGATGGGCAGCAGCAGGATTGCAAGCAGTTTTCTCATCGAGTGTCGCCACAACCCCCGTCGGCATGCTGCGTCGTGCACCTGCCCGTTGAACCAGCCCGACGGCCTGCCCCGCCTGTCAGCGACCGATCCGCGAATTGGCATAAAAACCAATTGCCAGCATCCTGCAACATCCTGTCTGTCTGTGTCTGTTTCATGGCCTGACAACCGGTAGGCTCGGCGCTATGAATTCGCCGGGGCGCGCCAAGATCGCCCATGGGAAGCCTGGGGAGGAATGAACTCGATGAGTGCGGGCAACGAAACGCCGCTATGGACGCCGAGCGAGGAGCGCGTCGCGCGCACCGCCATCGTCTCCTTCATCCGCACCGTCAACGAACGCCACGGCACCAGCCTAGCGGATTATCGCGACCTGCACGCCTGGTCGATCGCCGAGCCGGCCGCCTTCTGGGAGGCGATCTGGGATCTCGGCGACGTCATCGGCGAGCGCACCGGGCCCAGCCTCGTCGACGGCGACAGGATGCCCGGCGCGATGTTCTTTCCCGAGGCCCAGCTCAACTACGCCGAGAACCTGCTGCGCCCGCGCGACCCGCTGAGCCTCGCCATCGTGTTCCGCGGCGAGGACAAGGCCGAGTGGCGCATGAGCTTCGGCGAGCTCAACTCGCTGGTCTCCCGCCTGCAGCAGGCGATGCGCGCCGCCGGAATCGGCGTCGGCGACCGGGTGGCGGCGACCATGCCGAACATGCCGGAAACCATCGCCATCATGCTGGCGGCCACCTCGCTCGGCGCCATCTTCTCCTCCTGCTCGCCGGATTTCGGCGAGCGCGGCATTCTCGACCGCTTCAGCCAGATCGCGCCCAAGCTGTATTTCGCCTGCGACGGCTACTGGTACAACGGCAAGCAGGTGCCGATCGGCGACAAGCTGCACGCCGTGGTGCCGCATCTGCCCAGCGTGTCGGCGACCGTGGTGGTCCCCTATCTCGGCGAGGCGGAAACGGTGGCCGGCTTCCTGCCGAACGGGGTGTCGCTCGACGGCTTCCTCGCGCCCTTCGCGCCGGCGCCGCTGGAATTCACCCCGGTGCCGTTCAACCATCCGGTGTTCATCCTGTTCTCCTCCGGCACCACCGGGGTGCCGAAATGCATCGTGCATGGCGGCGGCGGCACGCTGCTCCAGCACATCAAGGAGCACCGGCTGCACTGCGACCTCGATCCGGGCGACCGGCTGTTCTACTTCACCACCTGCGGCTGGATGATGTGGAACTGGCTGGTGTCCGGCCTCGCCAGCGGCCTCACGCTGTGCCTGTTCGACGGCTCGCCCTTCGCCCCGACCCCCTCGGTGCTGTTCGACTATGCCGAGAAGGAAGGCTTCGCGCTGTTCGGCACCTCGGCGAAATACATCGATTCGCTGCGCAAGGAGGGGCTGCGCCCGGCCGACACCCACGACCTGTCGCGGCTGAAGGCGCTCACCTCCACTGGCTCGCCGCTGGCGCCGGCGGATTTCGCCTATGTCTATGAGGCGATCAAGCCGGACCTGCACCTCGCCTCGATTTCCGGCGGCACCGATATCGTCTCCTGCTTCGTGCTCGGCGATCCCACGTCGCCGGTCTACAAGGGCGAGATCCAGGCCCCCGGCCTCGGCATGGCGATCGAGGTGTGGTCGGACGACGGCAAGCCGATTGTCGGCGAGCGCGGCGAGCTGGTCTGCACCCGGCCGTTCCCCTGCATGCCGGTGATGTTCTGGAACGACCCGGAGGGCGCCAAGTACCGCGCCGCCTATTTCGAGCGCTTCCCGAACGTCTGGTGCCATGGCGACTTCGCCGAATGGACCGCGCATGGCGGCATCGTCATCCATGGCCGCTCCGACGCGACGCTGAACCCGCAGGGCGTGCGCATCGGCACCGCCGAGATCTATGCCCAGGCCGAGCAGGTGCCGGAGATCGTCGAGGCCATCGCCATCGGCCAGGAATGGGACAATGACGTGCGCGTCGTCCTCTTCGTGCGGCTGAAGGCCGGCACGGCGCTCGACGCCGATCTGGAAAAGCGCATCAAGACCCAGATCCGCACCGGCGCCAGCCCGCGCCATGTGCCGGCGAAGATCGTCGCGGTGGCGGATATTCCGCGCACCCGCTCCGGCAAGATCACCGAGCTCGCCGTGCGCGAGGTGGTGCATGGCAGGCCGGTGAAGAACACCGACGCGCTCGCCAACCCGGAATCGCTGGAGCTCTACCGCGACCTGCCGGAACTGGCGTCCTGATCCGGCAGAGCCGCAGCCTGCTCCCTCTCCCCGTCGGAGAGAGGGATGGGATGAGGGGCTTTTTGCCGGCCGTCATTGTTCGGGAAGGCTCCCCAGACGTCTACCGTCGCGCGCCCTCACCGACCCGCGGAGCCTGTCCTCGGGCTCGCCGTAGGCGAGACCCGTGGGCGGGCCACCTCCCCCCAAATGAGGAGAGGAAGGTGGACGAGTTCAACATCTTCTCGCGGCCTCACCCCGCCCGCGGCCGCGACAGCCGCGCCAGCAGGATCACCGGCACCAGCCCGACCAGCACGATGAGCAGGGCGGCGAGCGCGCCGTCCTCGTAGGAGCCGCGCGCGGCCTCGCCATAGACCTGGCTCGCCAGCGTCTCGAAATTGAGCGGGCGCAGCATCAGCGTCGCCGGCAGTTCCTTCATGCAGTCGACGAAGACCAGCAGCGCCGCGGTGCCGAGCGCCGGGCGCAGCAGCGGCAGGTGGATGCGCTTCACCACCCCGCCCGGCCCCTCGCCGAGGCCGCGCGCGGCCATGTCGAGCGTCATGCCGACCTTCTCGTAGCCGGTCTCCAGCGAGCCGACCGGAATCGCCAGGAAGCGGATGACATAGGCGATGACCAGCGCCGCGCCGGAGCCGGACAGGATCAGCCCGGTCGCCGGCCCGCCGAGCGAGCGCACCGTCGAGGAGACGAGATTGTCGAAGCCGGCCAGCGGCACCAGCAGCCCGACCGCCAGCACGGTGCCGGGCACCGCATAGCCGAGGGCGGCGACGCGCAGCAGCCGCGTCGAGCGCACCGTGCCGGTGCGGGCGGCGATCGCCAGCAGCAGCCCGCAGCCGAGCGCCAGCGCCGTGCCGATCAGCGCGAACAGCGCGGTATTGATCGTCTCCTGCACCAGCGTCTCCGGCAGGCCGCGGAACATGAAGCGCCCATAGGCGGCGTGGACGAGATGGCCGGCCGGCATCAGGAAGCCGAAGATCACCGGCACGAGGCAGGCGAGCACGGCCATCGCCGCCGCCCCGGCGGAAAGCTGGCGGCGCATCGGCGGGCGGGCGCGGGCGCCGATGGCGGCGTGGCTGATATGGCGCCGGCCCCAGCGCTCCAGCATCACCAGCCCGATCATGATCAGCAGCATGAACAGCGCGATCTGCGCCGCCCCCGGCAGGCTGGAGCGGTTCAGCCAGGTCGAATAGATCGACAGCGTCAGCGTCTGCACGCCGAGGAATTCCGAGGCGCCGATATCGTTCACCGTCTCCATCAGCGCCAGCGTCACCCCCACCGCGATGGCCGGGCGGGCGAGCGGCAGCGCGATGCGAAAGAAGGTGCCCGTCGCGCCATGGCCGAGCGTGCGCGCCGCATCGAGCGCCGAGGCGGTCTGCACCAGGAAGGCCGCACGGGCCGGCAGGTAGACGTAAGGGTACAGCACGAAGCCGAGCAGCACGATGCAGCCCGGCAGCGTGCGCACCTCCGGCAGCCACAGGTCGCGCGGGCTGGTCATGCCCAGCAGCGCCCGGATCAGGGTGGGGATCGGCCCCAGCGGATGCACCGCGTCGACATAGACGAAGGCCTGGATATAGGTCGGGATCGCCAGCGGCAGCAGCAGCGCCCATTCGAACAGGCCGCGGCCGGGAAACCGGCACACCGCCACCAGCCAGGCGGTGCCGGTGCCGATGGTGCCGGCGATCAGCCCGACGCCGAGCACCAGCAGCGCGGTGTCGGTAATGGCGACCGGCAGCACGTTGCGCAGGATATGCGGCCACAGGTCGCCGGTGCTCTGCGCGGCGGTGGCGACCAGCGCGGCGAGCGGCAGCAGCACCAGCGCCGCCACGGCGAACGCACCGGCGCGCACCAGCCGTCCGGGCATGCCGGCAATGCCGGATACGCGGCTCGGCCTGTAGGTCGCCATCGAACTCAACGCCACCGAACGGATCGCCTCAACGAGAGCGGAAGGAGCGGGGCGGCGCGTGCCGCCCCTGCCCGTGTCGTCAATTGTCGAAGCCGACCTTGTCGACGAGATCGGCGGCGGCCTTGCGGGCGGCGGCGATCTTGGCGAGGTCGATCGTATCCGGCTTCAGCGTGCCGAGGGCGGCGATGATCGGGTCGACCGGCACGCCGGCGACGACGGGATACTCGTAATTCGCCTGCGCATAGACGTCCTGCGCCTCATGCGAGACCAGGAATTCGAGCAGCTTGGCGGCATTCGCCTTGTTCGGCGCGCTCTTGGCCACCGAGACGCCGGAGACGTTCACATTGGTGCCGCCGCCCGCGAAGGTCGGCAGGACCACGTTGATCGCGTCGCCCCATTTCTGCTGGTCCGGGCCGCCCTTGCCCGAGCGCATCAGGCCGACATAGTAGGAATTGCCCACGCCGATGTCGCAGATGCCGCCGAGGATGTCGCGGGCATTCTCGCGGTCGCCGCCGGCCGGCTTGCGGGCGAGATTGGCCTTGACGCCCTTCAGCCATTCCTCGGCCTTGGCCTCGCCGTGATGCACGATATAGGCGGCGATGAGCGCGGTATTGTAGGGGTGCTTGCCCGAGCGGATGCACAGCTTGCCCTTCCATTCGGGCGCCGCCAGGTCCTCATAGGTGATGGCGGTGAGCTTGGTGCGGTCGTTGGAGGCATAGACCACGCGCGCGCGCATCGAGACGGCGAACCACTCGCCATCGGCGCCGCGCAGATTGGCCGGGATCGCCTTTTCCAGCACCTCGGACTTCAGCGGCTGGGTGACGCCCTGGTCGACGAGGTCGAGCAGGTTGCCGATGTCGACGGTCATCAGCACGTCGGCCGGCGAGGCGGCGCCTTCCGCCTTCACGCGCTCGGCGAGCCCGTCCTTCACGAAGACGGTGTTCACCTTGATGCCGGTCTTCTCGATGAAGGCGTCGAATACCGGCTTGGCGAGTGCCGGCTCGCGGGTGGTGTAGACATTCACCACCTCTTCCGCCGCCGCGGCGAACGGGGCGAAGGCAGCGGTGGCGGCGACGAGGCCGCCCAGAATCGTGCGCCGCGCCACGGCGCCGGCCGAATGCTTCGTCATGCGTGAATCCTCCTCTCGGGTCCGACCGCCGGTTACCGACGACAGCCACCGGACGATGCGGAGGGCCCCTGCGCAGGTGCCGTAGAAGAGGGGTTACGGTAGGTCAATCAAAAGATGAGTGATATCAATTATTTATAGTGATTCCAACTTGGTGTCGTTCTAATCTCGCCGGTATCCGGCTGCACGAAAAAGGCCGGTCTCGCGACCGGCCCCTTGTCGTCACGCGGCGTCGGACGCCGACGGCCTCACCCTAGCTCGCCGATATGGTGCTGGGCGTAGAGTTGCACGCCGAGCCGGCCGATGAGGTCGAGCTGGGTCTCCAGGAAGTCGATATGGCCTTCCTCGTCCGCCATCAGCTCCTTGAACAGGTCGCGGCTGGGATAATCGCGCACCTCGGCGCAATAGGCGGCGGCCTCCTGATAGAGCGCGCGAGCCTCGATCTCGGCGGCGAGATCGCACTCGATCACTTCCTTGATGTCCTGGCCGATCCGCAGCGGGTCGAGCACCTGCAGGTTGGGGAAGCCTTCGAGGAACAGGATGCGGTCGACGAACTTGTCGGCGTGCTGCATCTCCTCGATCGATTCGGCGCGCCACTTGGCAGCCAGCTTCTTGAAGCCCCAGTTGTCGAGCATGCGGTAATGCAGCCAGTACTGGTTGATCGCCGTCAGTTCCGACCGCAGGCCGCGATTGAGATATTCGATGACTTTGGAATCGCCCTTCATGGCCTCGCCTCTTTCGATGTTCAGGCGAGCTTTTTAGAATTATTCCAATCGGATGACAAGCCGGGATCCCGCCTCAAACCGCTGGCAATCGGGGGAAAAAGGCTATTCGGCCGCCAGGAGGTCGGCAAAGTCGGCGCCTGCATGCGGCGCGGCGTCGGCATGCGCGGGGGCGGGGGCAGTGGCATGAGAATGGGCATGGGAATGCGCCGCATGGCCGGCGGCCGGGCATTCCAGCGGGCAGGCGCCGCAGGCCGGGCCGTTGATGTCGTCGATCAGCTTGCGGATGGTGCGGGCGCAGCGGCCGCATTGCGGGCTGCAGCCGAGGCAACGATAGACCTGACCAGCGGTGCGCACGCTCGAATCGGGGTCTGCGATGGCAGC
Organism: Ancylobacter sp. GW821-FHT10E12; assembly: GCF_058809335.1. Lineage (NCBI taxonomy): Bacteria > Pseudomonadati > Pseudomonadota > Alphaproteobacteria > Hyphomicrobiales > Xanthobacteraceae > Ancylobacter > Ancylobacter sp. GW821-FHT10E12. Next base: position 20,109 of record NZ_JBXASN010000003.1, read on the forward strand.
ACGGACCTGCCTGTCGGACAGCACATTGCAGGAACACACAATCATCGAGCGGCGGAACCAAGTGACGCTGTCTTTAGAATTATTCTAAATTTCAGCTTGTACTTAATTCCTTGCGCTATTCAGCCGCGCCGTCAATCGGGAAAACCCGATCGGGCGATCATATGGACGAATATTCATCTTCGTTAGCCAGTAGTTTTTAGGACTTCTAGACAAGAAGCGTGCGTTCAGATCTCGCGATCACCACCGATGGTGTGTACCAGCGTCGGGCGTGCCGCCCCCGGCGCCGGCGCGACCGGATCGCTGGAGAGCCGCGCGAACAGCAGGTGGTCCTGCCACACGCCGTTGATGCACAGATATTCCCGACCGTAGCCCTCGCGGCGGAAGCCGACCCGCTGCAGCAGCCGGATCGAGGGCGCGTTGTTCGGCAGGCAGGCCGCCTCGATGCGCCTCAGGCCGAGCGTGCCATGCGCATAGGGCAGCAGCGCCCGCACCGCGGCGGTCATGTAGCCCTTGCCGGCATGGGTCGCGCCCATCCAGTAGCCGAGGCTGGCGGTCTGGGTCACGCCGCGCCGGACATTCGACAGCGACAGGCCGCCGAGCAGCGCGCGGTCGGCGGCGCGGAACACCAGGAAGGGATAGGCGCTGTCCTCCTTCAGGTCGCGGGCATAGCGGCGCATGCGGCGGCGGAACGAGCCGCGCGTCAGGTCATGCGCCGGCCACAGCGGCTCCCAGGGGGCGAGGAAGCTGCGGCTCTCCTCGCGCAGCGCCGACCAGGCGGCGAAATCGGCCATCTGCGGCATGCGCAGCACCACGCCTTCGCCTTCGATCAGCGAAGGCGGTTCCGGCCAGGAGACGCTGCGGAACAAGGCCATGGAGGGTCGACGGAGCGAGAGGTCAGACAGACCCCAGACGTTCGGCGAAGCGCGCCGCGGATTCAAGGGGCTTTGAAGGCCCCAGCGCCGCGAAGGTCGGCTTGCCGCCGGTGAGCAGCCGCCGTCCGGCCGCCCGTGCATCGTCCAGCGTCACCGCCTCGACCTTGCCGACGATCTCCTCCAGCGGGATCGGCCGGCCGAAGGCCAGCATCTGCCGCGCCAGCTGGTCGGCCCGCGCGCCGGAGCTTTCGAGCGCCGCCAGCAGCCCGACCTTGGCCTGCGCCTTGGAGCGGGCGAGCTCCACCTCGGTCAGGCTTTCCGTGGTCTCGGCAATCTGGTCGATCACCATGTTGACCAGTTCGCCGAGGTCGCCGGCATCGGTGCCGGCATAGACGCCGAACAGGCCGGTATCGCCATAGCCCCAGTGGAAGGAATAGACCGCATAGCAGAGCCCGCGCTTCTCCCGCACCTCCTGGAACAGCCGCGAGGACATGCCGCCGCCGAGAATGTTGGTGAACACCTGCAGGGCATGGATGCCGGGGTCGCGATAGGACACCCCTTCGAGCCCCAGCAGCACATGCGCCTGTTCGAGGTCGCGCCCGCCGCCGATCTCGGTGCCGCCGCGGTAGTGCCCCTCGGCGGGCACCGGCTTGTCGCCCTTCGGCAGGCCGCCGAGCCGCCTGCCGGCCTCCTCCACCAGCGCGTCGTGGTCGACCGCGCCGGCGCCGGCGACGATCATCCGGCCGGCACGGTAGTTGCGGTCGAGATAGGTGCGCAGGCTGCCGGGCCCGAAGGAGCGCACCGTCTGCGGCGTGCCGAGGATCGAGCGGCCGATCGGCTGGCCGGGGAAGGCCCGCTCCTGGAACAGGTCGAACACCAGGTCGTCGGGCGTATCGGCCGCGGCGCCGATCTCCTGCACGATCACATTGTGCTCGCGCGTCAGCTCCTCGGGGTCGAAGGCCGGCTCGGTGAGGATGTCGGACAGCACGTCGAGCGCCAGCGGCATGTCCTCGCCCAGCACCCGCGCGTGATAGGCGGTGTGCTCGACGCTGGTGGCGGCGTTGATGTCGCCGCCCACCGCCTCGATCTCCTCGGCGATGGCGCGGGCCGAGCGGCGTCTCGTGCCCTTGAACGCCATGTGCTCCAGCAGGTGCGAGATGCCGTGCTCGTCCGCCGCCTCGTCGCGCGAGCCGGCCCCCGCCCAGATGCCGAGCGAGGCGGTGGCGAGGTGCGGCATGGCGTCGGTGACGACGGTGAGGCCGTTGTCGAGCGTGGTGATGCGAGGTTCGTTCATGTGTCCAATGCTCATGCCGCTGCTCATGCCGCGTCCGCGCGGATGCGCGCATGCGCCTCGATATAGGCGCGGATCGCCGCGATGTCGTTCGGCAGGGTCGGGGTGCGCTCGGGGCGCTCCATGAGGTCGGCGAGGTGCGGCGGCAGCGCCGGGCGCTCGCCGCAGGCCTTCTCCACCGCGTCGGGGAACTTGGCGGGATGCGCGGTGGAGAGCACCACCTGCGGCACCTTGGGGTCGTGCGCGATCTTCTCGGCTACCGCCACGGCGACGGCGGTGTGCGGATCGATGAGGTAGCCGGTCTCGCGGCGCACCCGCGCGATGGTCCCGGCGGTCTCGCCCTCGTCGGCGCGGCCGGCATCGAAATCGGCGCGGATCGCCTTCATCGCCTCGTTGCTCGGCGAGAAGGCGCCGGACTGCGCCAGCGAGGCCATCAGCCCGCGCAGCGCCCCGGCGTCGCGGCCGAGCACGTCGAACAGCAGCCGCTCGAAATTCGACGACACCTGGATGTCCATCGAGGGCGAGGAGGACGGCACCACGCCGGTCACCTCGTAGCGCCCGCTCGACAGCGTGCGGGCGAGGATGTCGTTCACATTGGTGGCGATGGTGAGCCTGGAGACCGGCAGGCCCATCTGCTTGGCGACATAGCCGGCCAGCACGTCGCCGAAATTGCCGGTCGGCACCACGAAGGAGACCGGGCGATGGGGCGCCCCCAGCGCTACGCCGGCGACGAAATAATACACCACCTGCGCGACGATGCGGGCCCAGTTGATCGAGTTCACCCCGGCGAGCGCCATGTCGTCTCGGAAGCGGTGGTCGTTGAACAGCGCCTTCACATGCGCCTGGCAGTCGTCGAACGTGCCGTCGACGGCGATGGCGTGGACATTGGCGTCCGCCACCGTGGTCATCTGCCGGCGCTGCACCTCGGACACGCGCCCGGTCGGATACAGGATGAACACATCGGTGCGCGCCCGGCCGCGGAACGCCTCGATGGCGGCGCTGCCGGTATCGCCGGAGGTGGCGCCGACGATGGTGGCGCGGGCGTCCCGCTCGGTCAGCACATGGTCCATCATGCGGCCGAGCAGCTGCATGGCGACGTCCTTGAACGCCAGCGTCGGGCCGTGGAACAGCTCCAGCACGAAGCGGTTCGGCGCGATCTGGACGAGCGGCGTCGTCGCCGGATGGCGGAAGCCGGCATAGGCCTGCTGCAGCATCGGCGCCAGCACCGCGGGGGCGAAGGCGGTGTCGACGAAGGGCGCGATCACCCGGCCCGCCACCTCGGCATAGGAATGGCCCGCCAGCCGCGCGATGTCGGCCGGCGCCATCGCCGGATAGGCCTCGGGCACATAGAGCCCGCCGTCGCGGGCGAGCCCGGCCAGCAGCGCGTCGGAAAAGGCGAGCGCCGGCGCTTCGCCGCGTGTCGAGATGTAGCGCACGGATCGCGCCTCCGCTTGAAGAGGTCGGGCAGGACCGGATCGCCGGCCCCGTGCCGGAAAGCGCCGCAACCTAGTGGCGGCGCGGTCCATAGGCAAGCATGTCGAGATCCGTCCTGCCGACGCCGCCGTCTCGCCACCTCCCACGGATAGCCGGCATGGTTGCGTCGACCTCCCGCGTCCCTCAAAGCTCGCTACGCTCGCTCCTCAGGATGACGGGGTTCTTTTCGAAGCAAGTCAAAAAAACCTTCGTCATGCTGAGGAGCGGGGTATCACCCCGCGTCTCGAAGCACGCACGCCCCGCCCGCGCCTATCCCCGCCGCCGCGCGCGGCGTCCCCGGCGCAGCAGCACCGCGAGGCCGACGCCGGCCAGCGACGCCGCGAGGCCGAACCAGGTCAGCGCATATTCGAGATGGCGGTTCGGGAAGGCGATGCGTGTCTGCCCGCCCAGCGGCCAGCCGCCGGCATTGGGCGCCGCATCCGCGTCGACCAGGAACGGCGCGACGCGGAGCAGTCCCCTGGCCTCGGCGATGGCGAAGGGGTCGCGCACGAACCAGACCTCCCTGGCCGGGTCGTTCTCGGGCGTGAACAGCCCGCCCTCCTCCGGCATGCGGACCAGCCCGGTCACGGTGACCGGCCCCTCCACCTGCCCCGCCGCCCGCAGGACGGGATCCTTCAGCGCCATCGGCACGAAGCCGCGATTGACCAGGATCGCCGCGTCGTCGGCGGTGATCAGCGGCGTGATCACCCAATAGCCCGGCCCGCCGCCGCCGTCAGGCGTCTGGTCGATCAGCGTATAGACCTGCACTTCGAGGTCGTGGCGGAATCGGCCGGTGACGCTCACCCGCCGATATTCGTCATCCTCGAAATTCACCCGGCCCCAGCTTTCCTCGTCCGGCAGCGGCACCGCCGCCTGATGGATGCGCGCCTCGACCTTGGCGATCAGGTCCTGCTTCCAGTCGAGCCGCTCCAGCTGCCACACCCCGAGCGCGATCAGCAGCGCGAAGGCGAGGACGCCGGTCAGCGCCGCGAGCCGCGCCGACAGGCGCGAGCCTTCCTCGGCAGCGTTCACGCATCACCTTTGTCGAGACGGCCCGGTGCGGCCTTCTTGGCATATTGCAGGGCGATCATCGTCGCCTTCAACGGCCGCAGCAGGCCGAGGGTGGAGATCAGCACCAGCGGCGTCCACAGCAGCGCGTGCACCCAGAAGGGCGGCGCGAAGCTGAGCTCCACCCACAAGGCGAGGCCGACCACCAGCGAGCCGGCGGCGAGGATGATGAACACCACCGGCCCGTCGCCGGAATCGTCGAAGCTGTAGTCGAGCCCGCAGGCATCGCAGGACGGCGCCACGGTGAGGAAGCCGGAGAACAGCCTGCCGCGGCCGCAGCGCGGGCAGCGGCAGGCCAGTCCCGCCGCATAGGGGGACACGCCGGTGTGGAAGGGTTGCAGGTCCATGTCTCGCCTCTCGGGGCCGTCTGGAAAGGAAGGTGGGGGCGGCCTCGTGCGTCCCTCGGGACCCGCAGGGCCGGGCGCCTCGGCGCCTCGCTCATCATTCAGCTCGGCCGGTCGAAAGCCGGCCTTTACCCTCCTGCCCGGGGCTCGACCCGCGCGCCCGACTGTCTTGCCTGTAGCTGAGGTCGGGCCGGGTTGCCGGGTCAAGTCCGGGGATGAGGGTATAGGTGAATTTTCAGTCGGGCGCCCGGAATGGCGAGGACTGCCCCTCGCGGGGACTCACCTCGCTGGAACGCCCTCGTCATGCCGGGATGCGCGATGACGTCCTGCGCCCGAAGCCGGCCCCCGTCCGGCGACGGTTTGCGAACCCGCCCCTGGCTCCCTGCCGGACGGTCGCCCGGCATCGCCGCGCGCTGTTCCCGAAACGCGAACGGGGCGGCCACCGCCGCCCCGTCCTGACATCGATCCGTGCCGGTCAGTGCGCCGCGACGGCGCCACCGCCCCACACATAGATGAAGGTGAACAGGAACAGCCACACCACGTCGACGAAGTGCCAGTACCAGGCCGCCGCCTCGAAGCCGAAATGCGCCGTCGGCGTGAAGTGGCCGGCATAGATCCGCCCGAGGCACACGGCGAGGAAGATGGTGCCGACGATGACGTGGAAGCCGTGGAAGCCGGTCGCCATGAAGAAGGTGGCGCCGTAGATGTTGCCCGAGAAGGCGAAGGTGGCGTGGCTGTACTCATAGGCCTGAAGGCTGGAGAACAGCACGCCGAGCGCCACCGTGCACCACAGGCCCCACTTGGCGCCCTGGCGGTCGCCATGCACCAGCGCGTGGTGCGCCCAGGTCAGCGTGGTGCCGGAGGTGAGCAGGATCAGCGTGTTCAGCAGCGGCAGGTGCCACGGATCGAAAGTCTCGATGCCGGTCGGCGGCCAGTGGCCGCCGGTGAATTCGGCGCGGGTGAAGTTGATGGCCTCGCCGGCGAAGATCGAGGCGTCGAAGAACGCCCAGAACCAGGCGACGAAGAACATCACTTCCGAGGCGATGAACAGGATCATGCCGTAGCGCAGGTGCAGTTGCACCACGCGGGTATGCAGATTGTGCTGTCCCTCGTGGATGACGTCGCGCCACCACACGATCATCGTGTAGACCACGCCGATGAAGCCGGCGATGGCGACCAGCGCCGTCAGCTGGCCGTGCATCCAGAACACCGCGCCCACCGCCAGGATGAAGGCGAACACCGAAATGACGAACGGCCACGGGCTCGGATCGACGAGGTGGTAGTCGTGCTGCTTGGCGTGGGCGTCAGCGTGGGCCTGGGCCATGGGTCGCGCTCTCCGTTCCGTCTCATTCCTAGCGGTCCGACTTTGCGGCCGCAATGTGTCGTTCTGCCTCTGGAGCACGATCCGGTCGGATCCTGCCCGGTCGGTCGATCCTGCCGCCCTTCCCTCGAACGGCGGCTGCCATCCGGTCGCAAGGGGCCCCCAGCCGGTTCCGCAAAAGTCGCAGGACCCTTGCGGGGAACCCGAACCCTTGCGGGGAACCCGGGCCCCTTGCGGGAACCGGGCCCCGGCCTGTCGTTTCGAGAGCGCTTCCGTCGATCGGGCGGCGTCACCCGACCGGGAAAGGCCCTAGAGTGGCGATTTGCCCGCCGCGTCCGTCTTCGGTTGCGCCGCCGCCACCGGATTCGGTTTGGCGAAGAAGGTGTAGGACAGGGTGATGCTCGTCACCCCGGTCGCGTCCGGATCGTCGGCCAGCGCCGGATCGACGAAGAACACCACCGGCATGTCGAGGCTCTCGCCCGGCTGCAGCGTCTGGTCGGTGAAGCAGAAGCACTGCATCTTCGCGAAATAATAGCCCGACTGCTCGGGCGTGACATTATAGGTCGCCGAGGCGGTCACGGGCTTCGAGCCGGTATTCTCCACCTTGTAGAACACCAGCCTGGTCTCGCCGAGCTTCACGTTCACCAGCCGCTGCTCCGGCTCGAAGCGCCATGGCACGCCGGGAGCGACATTCGCGTCGAAGCGCACCTCGATGGTGCGGTCGGAGGTCGTGGCCGGGGCCGCGGTGGCGACCTGGGTGGTGCCGCCGAAGCCGGTCACCTTGCAGAACATCTGGTAGAGCGGCACGGCGGCATAGGCAGCGCCGACCATGGCGAGCACGAACAGAACGCAGCTCGCCGCCACGATGCCGTGCCGGCGATCGGATGCCGCGGGCGCGGGGGGGGTCGCGGCACCGGTCTCATCGGTCGGCGGCAGATGCGGCTCGGTCATCGCGCCCTCACAGCGGCCGGATCAGCACGGCGGGGCCGAGCTTCACGATGGTCACCACATAGAACAGCACGCACAGCGCGCCGAGCACCACCGCGATGGCGACCGAGCGCGAGCGGCGGCGGCGGCGCTGCTCCTCGGTCAGCACCACGCCGTCGGGCGGCGGGCCGCTGCGCTGGAGCGGCGGGGAATCGCCCTGCCGGGCCTCCCCGCGCGTGCCGTCGCCGGGCTTCACATCGCCGGGCTTCACATCGTCATGGACCATGGTCAGGCTCCCTTGCCGCATCGGCTCACCCGGCGAGCCAGGAAGGAACCCGCACCGCCTCGACCAGCAGCACGGCGAAGAGGACGAACAGATAGAGGATCGAGAAGCCGAACAGCCGCTTGCAGGCGGTCACCGCCTCCTTGCCCTCGCGCCGGCGGTAGACCCGCAGGGCGAGGCCCATCATCATCGCCCCGGTCACGCCCGAGACGAGGCCATAGCCGAGGCCGGCCATGCCGAGGAACCAGGGCGACATCGCCAGCGGCACCAGCACCAGCGTGTAGAGCAGGATCTGCCGGCGGGTCTCGTCCGGCCCGGCGACCACCGGCAGCATCGGCACGCCGGCGCGGGCATAGTCGTCGGACTTGTAGAGCGCCAGCGCCCAGAAATGCGGCGGCGTCCAGAAGAAGATGATGGCGAACAGCAGCAGGCTCTCGAGCCCGACATGGCCACAGGCGGCGGCCCAGCCGACCATGGGCGGGAAGGCGCCGGCGGCGCCGCCGATCACGATGTTCTGCGGCGTCCAGCGCTTCAGCCACATCGTGTAGATCACGACATAGAAGAAGATGGTGAAGGCGAGCAGCGCCGCGGCGAGCTCGTCGACCAGGAGCCCGAGCACCAGCACCGAGCCGACCGACAAGGTGAGGCCGAAGGCCAGCGCCTCGCGCGGCAGGATCTTGCCGGCGGGAATCGGGCGGCGCCGGGTGCGGCTCATCACCGCGTCGATATCGGCGTCCCACCACATGTTGAGCGCGCCGGAGGCGCCGGCGCCGATGGCGATGCACAGGAGCGCGGTGAAGGCGATGACCGGATGCACGTCGCCCGGCGCGCGCAGGATGCCGACCAGCGCGGTGAACACGACGAGCGACATCACCCGCGGCTTCAGGAGCGCGATGTAGTCGGATACCGACGCGTAGGACGGCCCGTCGAGCGGGCGCTCCTCGGCGGCGGAGAGGTCGTAATCGCGCGATGCGACGTCGGTCATGGGCTCACTCCGGCACCGCACGGGGCGGCGCTGCATTCGCTGGGGCCGAGGCCCGCGATCCGGGCCGGCCGGTCCGATCCTCGCGGATCGATCCGGCCGCGCCGATTCGGGTCACGCCCGGAAGGCGGGCCGCTGGCGGCTCGCCTTCGTGTCGGGGCGGACGGCGCGCCGTGCCGGCGGCACCGCCCGGTCAGGCAAGGCCACTCACTTGATGCGCGGCAGCACGTCGAAGTGGTGGAAGGGCGGCGGCGAGGACAGCGTCCATTCCAGCGTGGTCGCGCCTTCGCCCCACGGATTGGCGCCGGCCGGCACCTTGGCGGCGAACATGCGGTAGATGCCGAACAGGAACACCAGCACCGCGAAGCCCGAGATGTAGGAGCCGACCGAGGAGATGAAGTTCCAGCCGGCGAAGGCGTCGGGGTAGTCGGCATAGCGGCGCGGCATGCCGGCGAGGCCGAGGAAGTGCTGCGGGAAGAACACCAGGTTCACGCCGACGAAGGTCAGCCAGAAATGCAGCTTGCCGATGGTCTCGGAGTACATGTAGCCGAACATCTTCGGCGCCCAGTAGTACCAGCCGGCGAAGATGGCGAACACCGCGCCGAGCGACAGCACGTAGTGGAAATGCGCCACCACGTAATAGGTGTCGTGCAGCGAGCGGTCGACGCCGGCATTGGAGAGCACCACGCCGGTGACGCCGCCGACGGTGAACAGGAAGATGAAGCCGAAGGCCCACAGCATCGGGGTGCGGAACGAGATCGACCCGCCCCACATGGTGGCGATCCAGGAGAAGATCTTCACCCCCGTCGGCACCGCGATGATCATCGTCGCCGCCACGAAATAGGCCTGCGTCGAGGAGGACAGGCCCACCGTGTACATGTGGTGCGCCCACACCACGAAGCCGACCACGCCGATGGCGACCATCGCATAGGCCATGCCGAGATAGCCGAAGACCGGCTTCTTCGAGAAGGTCGAGACGATGTGCGAGATGATGCCGAAGCCCGGCAGGATCAGGATGTACACTTCCGGGTGGCCGAAGAACCAGAACAGGTGCTGGAACAGGATCGGGTCGCCGCCGCCGGCCGGGTCGAAGAAGGTGGTGCCGAAATTGCGGTCGGTGAGCAGCATGGTGATGGCGCCGGCGAGCACCGGCAGCGACAGCAGCAGCAGGAAGGCGGTGACCAGCTGCGACCAGGCGAAGAGCGGCATCTTGTGCAGCGTCATGCCCGGCGCGCGCATGTTCAGGATGGTGGTGATCAGGTTGATCGCGCCGAGGATCGAGGAGGCGCCGGCAATGTGCAGCGAGAGGATCAGCAGGTCCATGGCCGGGCCGGGATGGCCGAGCTTGGAGGAGAGCGGGGGATAGATGGTCCAGCCGCCGCCGAAGCCGGTGGAGCCGGCCGCGCCCTCGACGAACAGCGAGAGGATGGCCAGCGCGAAGGACGGCGGCAGCAGCCAGAAGGCGACGTTGTTGATGCGCGGGAAGGCGGTGTCCGGCGCGCCGATCATCAGCGGGATGAAGTAGTTGCCGTAGCCGCCGATCATCGCCGGCATCACCATGAAGAAGATCATGATGAGGCCGTGGCCGGTTGTGAACACGTTGAAGGTCTGCGGATCCGAGAAGATCTGCAGGCCCGGCTGCTGCAGCTCCATGCGGATGCCGATGGAGAGGATGCCGCCGACGATCCCCGCGACGATCGCGAAGATCAGGTACATCACGCCGATGTCCTTGTTATTGGTCGAATAGACCCAGCGTTTCCAACCCGTCGGGTCGCCCGCGTGACCGGCTGCGTATGCCATGGCTCCGTCCCTCACTGGCACGCTTGCGCGCGCTTAGAACTTCAAATCGACTGCGTCGTCCGTCCGCCGTCCCGTCAGCGGGCCGCGGCAGCGGCAGTATCAACGGCGTCGTCATTGGCCGCGACGCGCGCGGCCGGCGCGTCGGCAGCGGCGAATTTCTGCTTGGCCTGCGCGATCCAGCTGGCGAACTCGGCGTCGTTCACCACCCGCACCGTCATCGGCATGAAGGCGTGGTCCTTGCCGCACAGTTCCGAGCACTGGCCGTGATAGACGCCTTCCTTGGTGGCCTGGAACCAGCTCTCGTTGAGCCGGCCCGGCAGCGCGTCGATCTTCACCCCGAAGGACGGCATGGCATAGGAGTGGATGACGTCGGCGGACGTCACCTGGATGCGCACCACCTTGTTCACCGGCACCACCACCTCGTTGTCGACGGTGAGCAGGCGCGGCTGGCCGGGCTGCAGGTCCGCCTCGGCGACCATCAGGCTGTCGAAGCCGAACGGGCCGTTGTCGGGATATTCGTAGGACCAGTACCACTGGTGGCCGGTCACCTTCACCGTCAGGTCCGCCTTGGGCAGGTCGAGCTGCAGGAACAGCAGGCGGAAGGAGGGAATCGCGATCGCCACCAGGATCAGCACCGGCACCACCGTCCACAGCACCTCGATGAGGGTGTTGTGGGTGGTGCGCGAGGGCACTGGATTGGCCTTCTCGTTGAACTTCACCGCCACGACCGCCATCAGCACCGCCACCAGCAGCACCACCGCGACGATAATGACCAGCAGGAAGGCGTGGAAGGAGTGGATGTTCTCCATCACCGGGCTGGCGGCGTCCTGGAGGTTGATCTGCCAGGGAGAGGGCTGGCCCATGCCGGCGAAAGCCGAGTCCGCGGCGGCGGCGAGACCCAGCACCAGGCCGGACAGCGCCCCGATGAAGCCCGCGCCGGTGCGCATGGCATTTCTCGTCCACGAGTTCATCGCGATCGTCTCTCCCCTCGACGCTTCGTCACCCCCGCGGCGGCACCTCGAAGTGCAGGGCCGGCGGTCGCATTTGATCTTCATCAAACACAAAATGCCCCCCCGAGCAACGAGACAACGGCCTCTGCCTCTGCGACAAGACGTCGGGTGGCTGGAACCGTTCTATCTCCATCTCGCCCGCGCAAAGATGAACGCACGAGGAGACGCCGCATTCTTGACATCGCGCTGGGGCGTTGTACGCCCTTGCTTCGAGCGGGGGTTCCCTCGCCTCGAACGGGGGTTTCCTTGCCCCAGGCGGGGGGCGCCGTCGTTTCGTCCGACGATTCGCCCTTTCTTCACCGCCCGCTATTATCGTCGTCCCGGGCTTGCCCCCGAATGACCAATCCTGAATGGGAGAGACACCCCATGCGCGGCTTCCCGGCCCTCCACCCTGCCATCCTCGCGGTGCTCGCCCTGCTCGGCTTCGCCGGCGGGTCGGCGCATGCGCAGGGCGTCGTGCGCTCGGTGCACGGCGAATGGCAGATCCGCTGCGACACGCCGCCCGGCGCCCAGTCCGAGCAGTGCGTGCTGCTGCAGAGCGTGCAGGCCGACGACCGGCCGAATGTCGGGCTCACCGTGATCATCCTGAAGACCGCCGACCAGCAGAGCCGCCTGCTGCGCGTGCTGGCGCCGCTCGGCGTGCTGCTGCCCTCGGGCCTCGGGCTGAAGATCGACAACACCGATGTCGGCCGCGCCGGCTTCGTGCGCTGCGTGCCGAATGGCTGCGTGGCCGAGGTGGTGCTGGACGACAAGCTCACCCAGCAGCTGCGCAACGGCCAGAACGCCACCTTCATCGTCTTCCAGACACCGGACGAGGGAATCGGCATCCCGCTCAGCCTCAAGGGGTTCGGCGAGGGATACGACGCGCTGCCGTGACGGCGGCGGCGGTGACTCCCCCGACCGACGGGCCCTCCCCTCCCCGCCTCGTCATCTTCGACATGGACGACGTGCTGCTGCATTACGACGTGGCGGCGCGCCAGCAGGCGATCGCCTCGCTGTCGGGCCTGAGCCGGGAGGCGGTCGCCCGCGCCATCTGGGAGAACGGCATCGAGGACGCCGCCGATGCCGGCCGGCTCGATGCCGACGGCTATCTCGCCGCCGTCTCCGCCGCGCTCGGCGTGAGCTTCGGGCGGGCGGAATGGGCGCAGACCCGCGGCCTCGCCATGACGCTGTTTCCCGACGTGGTGGAACTCGCGGTGCGGGTCGCCGCGCGCACGCCGATCGCGCTGCTCACCAATAACGGGCACATCATGAAGGAGCATTTCGACCTCCTGGTGCCCGGCCTGCGCGCGGTGTTCGGGCCGTCCATGCATGTGGCCGCCGAGTTCGGCACCAAGAAGCCGGACCCGGACATCTATCGCCGCCTCGCCGCCCTCTATGGCGCGCGCCCGCACGAGGCGGTGATGATCGACGACAAGCAGGTCAACATCGACGGCGCCCTCGCCGCCGGCCTCCACGGCCATCGATTCACCGACGCCGCCGAACTGGAGAGGTTTCTCGCCGGACTCTCTCTTATATAGAGGACGTGCCTGCCAGGAGCCTGCGATGCCCGAACTGCCCGAGGTCGAAACCGTCCGCCGCGGACTCGCCCCGGTGATGGAGGGCGCGCGCATCGCCGACGCGCTGGCGCGGCGGCCGGACCTGCGCTGGCCGCTGCCGGAGCGCTTCGCCGAGCGGCTGACCGGCCGGCGGGTGGCGGGGCTGGGGCGGCGCGCCAAATATCTCGTCGCCGATCTGGAGCCGCTCGGCGATCAGCCGGCCGAGGTGCTGGTGATGCATCTCGGCATGTCCGGCTCCTTCCGCATCGAGCTGCCGGAAGCCCATGGCGAGGTCGAGGCGCGGATGCCGGGAGCCTTCGCCCTGCCGCGCTCGAAGGCGGCGGCGCACGACCATGTGGAACTCGGCTTCGAGGGCGGCGCGCGCATCGTCTACAACGACCCCCGCCGCTTCGGGGCGATGCTGCTGGTGCCGCGCAAGGACCTCGAGACGCATCCCCTGTTCCGCGACCTCGGGCCAGAGCCGCTCGGCAATTCCTTCGACGCCGGGACGCTGGCGGCCGCCTGCGCCGGGCGCCGCTCCCCCATCAAGGCGGTGCTGCTCGACCAGACGGTCGTGGCGGGCCTGGGCAACATCTATGTCTGCGAGGCGCTGCACCGGGCCGGAATCGCGCCGGATCGGGCTGCTTCGAGCCTGATCGGTCCCATCGTACACCCCACCATACTGATCGGACGCCTCGTCGAGGCGATCCGGGAGGTATTGGAGGAGGCGATCCGCGCCGGCGGCTCGACCCTGCGCGACCATGCCCAGGTCGACGGCACGCTCGGCTATTTCCAGCATTCCTTCCGCGCCTACGGACGCGCCGGCGAGGCGTGCCCGACGCCCGGATGCGGCGGAACCATCGAGCGGCTGGTGCAGAGCGGACGCTCCACATTCCATTGTAAAACCTGCCAGAAATAGGAAAGGCGCCGCCAATGGCCTATGAAAACATCCTCGTCGAGACCAATGGGCGTGTCGGCATCGTCACGCTCAACCGGCCCAAGGCGCTGAATGCCCTCAATTCGGCACTGATCGGCGAGCTCAACCGGGCGCTCGATGGCTTCGAGGCCGATGCCGGCATCAGCGTCGTCATCCTCACCGGGTCGGAGCGCGCCTTCGCCGCGGGCGCAGATATCAAGGAAATGCAAGAGCTTAGCTTTCCCGGCACCTATTCCGACGACTTCATCACCTCCTGGGAGCGGCTGTCGCGCTGCCGCAAGCCGGTGATCGCGGCGGTGGCGGGATACGCGCTCGGCGGCGGCTGCGAGCTCGCCATGATGTGCGACATCATCCTCGCCGCCGACAATGCCCGCTTCGGCCAGCCGGAAATCCAGCTCGGAATCATGCCCGGCGCCGGCGGCTCGCAGCGCCTCACCCGCGCGGTCGGCAAGGCGAAGGCGATGGAAATGTGCCTTACCGGACGGACACTTACCGCCGATCAGGCCGATATGTACGGCCTCGTCTCGCGGGTGGTGCCGGCCGCGGAGCTGATGACCGAGGCGATGAAGCTCGCCGATACCATCGCCAATCTCTCGCTGCCGGCGGTGATGATGGCGAAGGAGAGCGTCAACCGCGCCTTCGAGAGCTCGCTGAGCGAGGGAATCCGCTTCGAGCGCCGGCTGTTCCAGGCGATGTTCGCCACGGCCGACCAGAAGGAGGGCATGGCCGCCTTCATCGACAAGCGCAGCCCCTCCTTTAACAACAGGTAAACCGCCCGCCGGCCCCGGCCACTATTGACGCCGCAGCGGCCCGCGACTATAAGCCCGCCACTCACGCGGGGATCCTTCTGGAGCGCCCGCTCCCCCGTGTCACACGACATTCCCGCAGGAAACGGCTCTTCGCCGCGCCTGCAACGATTGAAGAGGATGGCCGATGGCCAATACGCCCTCCGCCAAAAAGGCGGCTCGCAAGATTGCGCGTCGCACCGAGGTCAACATCAACCGCCGCTCGCGCATGCGCACCTTCGTGCGCAAGGTCGAAGAGGCTCTGGCGGCCGGCGACAGCACGGCAGCCAGCGTGGCCCTGAAGGCTGCGGAGCCGGAGATCATGCGCGCGGCGCAGAAGGGCGTTCTCCACAAGAGCACCGCCTCCCGCAAGGTGTCGCGCCTGACCCAGCGCCTCGCCAAGCTCGGCGCCTGACCCACCGATATTCACCACAACTTCAGGTGGTTTGAAAAGCCCGGCGACCCGCCGGGCTTTCTGCGTTCGCACCCGGCTCGGAGAGCGGCGCGGCGGTAGCGGGAAACGGCGTTGCCGATTCGTCACATGACCGACACACATGGCGACGCACCCCGCCGGCAAGCCCATTCGAAACTTGACTCCCTCGGTCTGCTAACGCAGCGACAATTCTGTCGCGAACGCTCGAAACCCCTTAACGGGCGCACAAATATTCGCGATACATTTCAATGAATTAGATGGCACGCCATGCACGTGCCGTCGAATCGACTGCGCCACTGCGATTCCATGCGTGTCCATCGAAAAAAACCTGCTTCGGCCGGCGGCGATGCCCCCTCCCGAATCTCGCAAAGGAGTCAGAGATTTGCCGACTAGGGGTTCTGTTCGACCGGCGCCACCGGCGCGAATCGTCCCCTCGGGAAGCGGCCCGATCCGCCAAGAGCGTTGCGCGAGCGGGGGCCCCTGTGTATGTTCTCTTCATCCGGCGAGGCCGGGCATCTCAGCGAAAAGTTGAGTTTGGAAACTACTCATTGCACGTGAGGAGGGAAGTTGCGTGTTGTCCACAGCATTCAGCCTCCTTACGTATATAGAGTACGCCGAGAATGACAGAGCGGCTCGGAAGACGACTTCCCGGCTTTGTCGTAATTCTAGTTGCGTTCGTTTATAGCGTCACCTGAAACCAATAAACGTCAACAGGGACGGCAATGCACTTGCCGCGAAGGGGCTGTTATGTTCACGCGAATGGGCGCGCTCCATCTGACGCGCACAGGATTTTCCTGCGGCATCGACCGCACAGTTCAGGGAATATATGTCGGCCTCGGCCTGCCGGACCGCCCCTCGGAATCCTGCCCGCCCGCGTCTCCGCCCTGTTCCGGGCCACCCGCCTGACCGGGTGACGCCATCGCCGAACCGGCGTCTGGCCCTTCCGATTTTTCCATCGACCCCGTCGCGCTTGTCGCGCGTCGACGCAGCTTCGTTGCGTGGACGCGCCGCCGATCGGTGTCCCCAATAAACCGCCAAAAAGCAGCGGAGAACCCATGTTCAAGTCCAGCCTCGCCGACACGAGCGTTTCCGACCCCGTCGCCGCGCCGCTCTGCACGGAGGATGACGCCCGTGGGTTCGATGGCGACCCGCGGAGCTTCTGGGACCGGGTTCGCCGCCGCCTGCGCGCAGAGATCGGCGAAGAGGTCTATCTGAGCTGGTTCGCGCGTGTGGAACTCGACGGCATTTTCGGCGAGACCGTGCGCCTCTCGGTGCCGACGCGCTTTCTCAAGAACTGGATCCAGCAGCACTATATCGAGCGCCTGACCGCTCTGTGGCACGCGGAAGTGGCGCATTCGCGCGTCGAACTGGTGGTGCGCACCGCGGTGCTGCGCAGTCCCGGCCAGGTTCAGGCGAACCTGCGCGCCGAGCCGCCGGTGCTGGTGCCGCGCCTTCCGGCGGAGACCAAGCCTGCCGCGGCCGTCGCCGCGACGCCGGATCTCGGCGCCGGCTCGCCGCTCGACGCCCGCCTCACCTTCGCGACCTATCGCCTCGGCAGCTCGAACCGGCTCGCCCATGCGGCGGCGCTGAAAGTGGCGCAGGCCCCGGCCGGCGGTCCCGCCGTGTTCAACCCGCTCTATCTCCATGCCGCGGTCGGCCTCGGCAAGACCCATCTTCTGCAGGCGATCGTCGCCACCGGTGCCGAGCGCGGCCGCCGCGTGGTCTATCTCACGGCCGAGCGCTTCATGTACGGCTTCATCGCCGCGCTGAAGAGCCAATCCTCGCTCGCCTTCAAGGAGCAGGTACGCGAGATCGACACGCTGGTGATCGACGATCTGCAATTCCTGCAGGGCAAGAGCGTGCAGCAGGAATTCTGCCACACGCTCAACGCGTTGATGGATTCCGGCCGGCAGATCGTCATCGCCGCCGACCGTCCGCCGTCGGAGCTCGACGCGCTGGAGGAGCGGGTGCGCTCGCGCCTGGCCGGCGGCCTGGTGGTCGAGATCGATGCGCTCGACGAGGACCTGCGCCTCGACATCCTGACGAGCCGCGTCGCCGCCCTCGCCCAGCAGCATCCCGGCTTCAGCGTCCCGCAGGACGTGCTGCAGTTCATCGCCCGCAATTGCGGGCAGAACGGGCGCGATCTCGACGGCGCGCTCAACCGGCTGCTCGCGCATAATCAGCTCACCTCGCGGGCGATCACGCTGGACATGGCCGAGGAAGCGGTGCGCGACCTGGTGCGTTCCTGCGAGCCCAAGCGCGTGCGGGTCGACGACATCCTGCGCATCGTCGCCAAGCACTACAACGTCACCCGCGCCGACATCCTCTCGCAGCGCCGCACCGCCAATGTGGTGAAGCCGCGCCAGATCGCGATGTACCTCGCCAAGATGCTCACGCTGCGTTCGCTGCCCGAGATCGGCCGGCGCTTCGGCGGTCGCGACCACACCACGGTGCTGCATGCGGTGCGCAAGATCGAGGGCCTGGTCGGCAGCGACAGCGCGCTCGCCAGCGAGGTCGAGACGCTGAAGCGGCTGGTCAGCGAATAGGCCCTGCGGCACCCGGCGCGTACCCTTATCCCCATTAATTCGCCGCGCTGCGGCATGGTGGGCTTGTGTTGGAAAGGTACTGGCGGCAATGTCGTCAGCCCGGTGGCGCGCCCGCGCCGCCCGCCGGAGCGCGATGTGAGGCAGCGCCCGCTTCATGCGCGCCCCGGGCGTCCTCCCCTTTCCGAAAGCCACGGGTGTCGCGGCCATGAAGGTCACCGTCGAGCGGGCCGAGCTGCTCAAGTCTCTCGCCCATGTCCATCGTGTCGTCGAGCGGCGCAATACCATTCCGATTCTGGCGAATGTGCTGATGCGCACCGATGCGCGCGGCCTCGCCCTGCGCGCCACCGACCTCGATATCGAGGTGGTGGAGACCATTCCGGCCGAGGTCGGGCAGGAAGGCGCCACCACGGTGCCGGCGCACACCATCTACGAGATCGTGCGCAAGCTGCCCGAGGGCGCGCAGGTGCAGATCGAGACCAGCGGCGACCGCGGCACCCTCACCGTGCGTGCCGGGCGCTCGCGCTTCCAGCTGCAGACGCTGCCGGAAGCCGAATTCCCCGACCTCGCCGCCGGCGAGATGAGCCATCGCTTCACGCTGTCGGCAGGCGAGCTGAAGCGCCTCGTCGACAAGACGCAGTTCGCCATCTCGACCGAAGAGACCCGCTATTACCTGAACGGCATCTATTTCCACGTCGCCGACGCCTCGGGCCCGGTGCTGCGGGCGGTGGCGACCGACGGGCATCGCCTCGCCCAGGCGCAGACCGCGGCCCCGGCCGGCGCGGCCGGCATGCCGGGCGTCATCGTGCCGCGCAAGGCGGTCGCCGAGATCCAGCGGCTTGCCGAGAATGCCGAGGCGGAAGTCACCGTCGAACTGTCGAGCGCCAAGATCCGCGTCTCGCTCGACCGCGTGGTGCTGACCTCCAAGCTGATCGACGGCACCTTCCCCGATTACGGCCGGGTGATCCCGCTCAACAACGACAAGACGCTGGTCGTCGACAAGGCGGATTTCGCCGCTGCGGTCGATCGCGTCTCGACGGTGGCCAGCGAACGCGGGCGGGCGGTGAAGCTGTCCATCGCCGACGGGAAGCTGACCCTCTCGGTGACCAACCCGGATTCGGGCAGCGCGACCGAGGAGATCGAGGTCGAATACGCCGCCGAGGCGATCGATATCGGCTTCAACAGCCGTTATCTGCTCGACATTACCGGGCAGATCGAGGGAACCACCGCCGAGCTGAAATTCGCCGATCCGGGCTCGCCGACGCTGGTGCAGGACCCCGAGCGGCGCGGCGCGCTCTACGTGCTGATGCCGATGCGCGTGTGAGTGCGCCCGCTACCCGCATCACCCGCCTGCGGCTGACGCACTTCCGCAGCTACGCCGCAGCGGAATTGCGAACGCAGGCGGATACCGTGGTGCTGATCGGCCCGAACGGTGCCGGCAAGACCAATGTTCTCGAAGCCATCTCGCTGCTCGCTCCCGGCCGCGGGCTGCGCCGTGCCGGGCTCGACCAGTTCGCCACCCGCACCGGCGATGCGGCGGCGAGCGGATGGGCGGTCTCGGCGACGCTGCACGGCCCTTATGGCGAGGTGACCCTCGGCACCGGACAGGAGCCCGATCCCGCAACGGAAAGCCGGTCGCGCCGCTGCCGGATCGACGGCGAGCCGGTCGGCTCGGCCGCCGCCTTCGCCGATCATGTACGCGTCATCTGGCTGACGCCGGAGATGGATGGCCTGTTCATCGGCCCGCCCTCGGAACGCCGGCGCTTCCTCGACCGGCTGGTGCTGGCGGTGGATGCCGAGCATGGCGCGCGGGTGAACGCGCTGGAGCGAGCGCTGCGCTCGCGCAACCGGCTGCTGGAGGAGCTGCGCACCGATCCGCGCTATCTCGACGCGATGGAGCAGGAGCTCGCCGCTCTCTCCGTGGCGGTGGCTGCCGCGCGGCTGGAGACGGTGCGCCGGCTCGCCGCCGGGCTCGAGACGGCACGGGACGACAATTCGGCCTTCCCCTGGGCGACGCTGGCGCTCGACGGCGAGATCGAGCGCGGGCTCGCCCACCTGCCGGCGACGCAGGTCGAGGACCGCTACCGGGCGAGCCTTCGCGCCAGCCGTGCCCGCGACCGCGCCGCCGGCCGCACGCTGGACGGCGCCCATCTCTCCGACCTCCTGGTCGGGCACGGACCGAAGGGCATGCCGGCGGCACGGGGCTCCACCGGCGAGCAGAAGGCGCTGCTGATCGGCCTCATCCTCGCCCATGCCCGCCTCGTCACCGAGATGGCCGGCATGAGCCCGGTCATGCTGCTCGACGACGTCGTCGCCTATCTCGATCCCGGCCGCCGTGCGGCGCTGTTCGCCACGCTGGCGGCGCTGGGCGGGCAGGTGTGGATGACCGGTGCCGATCCCGCCGCCTTCACCGCCCTGCCCGCCGGCGCCGACCGCTTCGCCATCGGCCCGGGGCGGATCAAGCCGCAGCCGGACAGCGTCGCCTAAGCTCTTGTTCCGATTTTCTGATTTTAATTCTTGACCTTTCGCGCGCACACGCGCACGTAGGCCCCATGGACCTTCTGGGACTGCTCGTCTTCGCCGCCGCCCTCGCGCTGGCCGCCGCCTCGCCGGGACCGAGCGTGATCGCGCTGATCGCCCGCACCCTGGCGCGTGGCCGCGAGGGCGCCGCGCCGCTGGTGGCCGGCATCATCCTCGGCGACATGGTGTGGCTGGCCGCTGCCGCGCTCGGGTTGGCGGCACTCGCCGCCGCGCTCGGCTCGCTGTTCATCGTCGTGCGGCTGGCGGCGGCCTTCTATCTGCTGTTCCTCGCCTGGAAGCTGTGGACGGCGCCGGCCCAGGCCGCGGGCGGTGCGGCGGCGATATCGGCGGATTCGCGCTCCGGCCTGTTCCTGACCGGCCTCGGCATGACGCTCGGCAATCCCAAGGCCATGGCCTTCTATCTCGCCCTGCTGCCCAGCATCGTCGACCTCAACCACCTGACGCTGCTCGGTTTTGCCGAGCTGTGCGGGGTCATCGCGCCGGTGCTGACCGTGGTGTTCGGTCTCTATGTCGTCCTCGCCGACCGGGCGCGGCGGCTGGCGGCGAGCCCGCGCGCGGTGCGGCTGATCAACCGCACCTGCGGCGCCGCCATGGCCGGGGCCGCCGTCATGGTGGCCACGAAATAGGCGCGCGATTGCGCTACAAAGAAACCTGACGACCTCAACGATTCGAAGAGCTGAACCCATGGCCGATTCCGATTCCGCCCCGTCTCCCGAAGAGTACGGGGCGCAGTCCATCCAGGTCCTCAAGGGACTGGACGCGGTGCGCAAGCGGCCGGGCATGTATATCGGCGACACCGATGACGGCTCGGGCCTGCACCACATGGTCTATGAGGTGGTGGACAACGCCATCGACGAGGCGCTGGCCGGCTATGCCGACGAAGTCACCGTCACCCTCAATGCCGAAGGCTCGGTTACCGTGACCGACAATGGTCGAGGCATCCCGACCGATATCCATTCGGAAGAAGGCGTGTCGGCGGCCGAAGTCATCATGACGCAGCTGCATGCCGGCGGCAAGTTCAACCAGAACTCCTACAAGGTTTCCGGCGGCCTGCACGGCGTCGGCGTCTCGGTGGTGAACGCGCTCTCGACCACGCTCGATTTAACCATCTGGCGCAATGGGTTAGAGCACAAGATGCGCTTCCGTCACGGCGACGCGGAGGCCCCTCTTGCCGTGGTCGGCCCGGCGCTGGAAGGCCGGCGCGGCACCATGGTGACCTTCGTGCCGAGCCCGCAGACCTTCACTCATATCGAATTCGACTACGCGACGCTGGAGCATCGCCTGCGTGAACTCGCCTTCCTCAATTCCGGGGTCCGTATCGTCCTCACCGATGCACGCCACGCGGAAGTGAGACGCGAGGAGATGATGTATGAGGGCGGCGTTGAAGCTTTCGTGCAGTATCTCGACCGCTCCAAGCAGGCTCTGCTGCCCAGGCCCGTGGTCATTCGCGCCGAGAAGGACGGGATTTCGGTTGAATGCGCACTCTCATGGAACGACAGCTACCATGAGAACGTGCTGTGCTTCACCAACAACATCCCCCAGCGCGACCGCGGCACCCATTTCACCGGCTTCGCCGCCGCGCTGACCCGGCAGGTGATCGGCTACTCCGAGCGCTCGGGCATCGCCAAGAAGGAAAAGGTCGACCCCACCGGCGAAGACTGCCGCGAAGGGCTGACCGCGGTGCTGTCCGTGAAGGTACCGGATCCGAAATTCTCCTCTCAAACCAAGGACAAGCTGGTCTCCTCCGAGGTGCGGCCGGTGGTCGAGGCGCTGGTCAACGACGCGCTCAACAACTGGCTGGAAGAGCACCCGGCCGAGGCGAAGTCGGTGGTCGGCAAGGTGGTGGAAGCCGCCGCCGCCCGCGAGGCCGCCCGCAAGGCGCGCGAATTGACGCGACGCAAGAATCCGCTCGATGTCGCCTCATTGCCAGGTAAACTCGCGGATTGCCAGGAGCGCGACCCGGCGAAATCCGAGTTGTTCATCGTCGAGGGCGACTCGGCCGGCGGCTCCGCCAAGATGGGCCGCAATAGAGCCTTCCAGGCCATCCTGCCATTGCGCGGCAAGATCTTGAATGTCGAGCGTGCCCGCTTCGACAAGATGCTCTCCTCCGACCAGATCGGCACGCTGATCACTGCTCTCGGCACCGGCATCGGCCGCGACGACTTCAATGTCGAGAAGTTGCGCTACCACAAGATCATCATCATGACGGATGCGGACGTCGACGGGTCGCATATCCGCACGCTTCTGCTGACCTTCTTCTTCCGTCAGATGCCGGAACTGCTGGATCGCGGGCATATCTATATCGCCCAGCCGCCGCTCTACAAGGTGACGCGCGGCAAGTCCGAGCAGTATCTGAAGGACGAGCGGTCGCTGGAAGATTACCTGATCGGCCAAGGACTTGACGACGCCGCGCTGGTCGCGGCCTCCGGCGAGGTACGGGCCGGTGCCGACCTGCTCTCGGTGGTGGAAAGCGCCCGCGCCTTCCGCGCCACGCTGCAGGGCCTGCACCCGCGCTACAATCGCGCCGTGGTGGAGCAGGCGGCGATCGCCGGCGCGCTGGCACCGGGCCTGCTGCTGGACGAGGAGCATGCGGCGTCCGTGGCCGTCAATGTCGCGCAACGTCTTGATAATATTGCCGAAGATACCGAACGCGGCTGGGTCGGCGAGGGCGATTCCCATGGTTTCCGCTTCACCCGCACGGTGCGCGGCGTGAAGGAAGTCGCGGTGCTCGACGCCACCTTCGTCGGCTCGGCGGAGTCGCGACGGCTCGATGCGCTCGCGGCCGAACTCCAGGAAGCCCACGCGCAGGCGGCGACGCTGAAGCGCAAGGGCACCGAAACGCTGGTGCACGGGCCGATGGACCTGTTCGACGCCATCACCGATGCCGGGCGAAAAGGCGTGGCCCTTCAACGCTATAAGGGCCTCGGCGAGATGAATGCCGAGCAGCTGTGGGAAACCACGCTCGACGTCAATGCCCGCTCGCTGCTGCAGGTCAAGGTGAAGGAGGTCGCCGATGCCGACGACCTGTTCAACCGGCTGATGGGTGATGTCGTGGAGCCTCGGCGCGAGTTCATTCAAGATAACGCCCTGCGCGCCAGCGTTGACGTCTAGTCTTGAGCTGCGGAAAAATCGTGGTCGCACGAGAGCCGCAAGCTCATTGGTAGACATTCCGAACCGACGCGCCCTCGGCGCAAGTGGAACGTGGCGCCCGGCAAGTCGTTCGCCTCAGGCCCGTCGGACGGGCCGCAGTGCAGTGAGGTGTACGATGAGGCCAATTCCAGCCCGATTTGACCGATGAGGCCAGGCTGGCGCGCGGCGTCGCCATCCGGCGATCCATCGGGCGATCCATCGGGCGATCCATCGGGCGATCCATCGGGCGATCCACCGGAGTTGCCCGCACCGCTGGCGTGATTGTGAGCGCCGGCGGGTCGCCTTTGCGTGGGTTCGCGACTTAACCTGACGTCAGGTACGTCCGCGACAGGAGAGACCCTCCGACAGGAGAGCCTCTCCGAGAGGAGATCGCCATGCGTCGCTCCATGCACCGCCCATCCCTCGTTCTCGCCGCCGCCTTCGCGGTCACGCTCGCCGCCGCCGCTCCCGCTCCCGTCCTGGCCCATCACGGCTGGTCCTGGGCGGAAGGCGAGAAGATGACGCTCACCGGCACCATCAGGACCATCTCCATGGCGCCGCCGCACCCGACCCTGCATGTCACCGCCGGCGACGGCACCGTCTGGCAGGTAGATCTGGGCAATCCCGGCCAGACCGCCCGCTCCGGCTTCACCGCCGATACCGCCAAGCCGGGCGACGCCATCACCGTGCTCGGCAACCGCGCGCTGGACCGGTCGAAGGCGCATATGAAAGCGGTGCGCATCACCATTGCCGGCAAGAATTACGACATCTACCCGGAGCGGATCGGCAGCTGAGCCATGGACCTCGTCGCGGTGCTGGCGCAATGGCCGGGCGCGCGTTGGCTGCAGGGCTCGCCGACCGCCTATCTCATCGTCAACGCCGCGCATATAACCGGGATCGGGCTGGTGATCGGCGCCATCCTCCCGCTCGACGCCCGGCTGCTCGGGCTGGTGCGAGGCGCCCCGTCGGCGGTGCTCGGCCCCTTCCTGTCGCGCGCGGCGGCTTTCGGGGTGGCGATGGCGATGCTGACCGGCCTGTGGCTGTTCTCGGTGCGTCCGGCCGACTATCTCGAGAACCCCGCCCTGCCGATCAAGATCGGCCTGCTGGCGCTGGCGCTCGCCAATGCCGGCTGGCAGCATGCGAGCGGCGGCTACCGCCGGGTGCTCGCCGGCCAGGCGCCGGGAGCCGGCGTGCGGATCCGGGCGCTGACGTCGATGCTCCTGTGGCTTGGCGTGCTGCTCACCGGGCGCTGGATCGGCTTCCTCTAGCCGGCCCGCCGATTTCCGCGCGAATCCGCCCCGCCGCTGCGTCCACGGCGCTCATCTTGGCATCGTCGATGCATGTGCCGCAGGCACGCCTCCGGGGCAAGCCCGGGCGACGGCAAGCAGCGAGGATAGGATATGGCAACGGCGACGGACACAGTGGATGCCCCAGACTACTCCGACGAAGCCAAGCATGCCGACGTAAAGGTCCTGCATGAGATGGGCTATGCGCAGGAACTCGAGCGCCGGATGAGCCGGTTCTCGAATTTCGCCATCAGTTTCTCGATCATCTGCATCCTGTCCGGCGGCATCAATTCGCTGGCGCAGGCAACCTCCGGCGCCGGCGGCGCGGCCATCGGCCTCGGCTGGCCGCTCGGCGTCGCCATTTCCGGCGTGTTCGCGCTCGCCATGGCGCAGATCGGCTCGGCCTACCCGACCGCCGGCGGCCTCTATCACTGGGGCTCGATCCTCGGCAACCGCTTCACCGGCTGGGTCACCGCCTGGTTCAACCTGCTCGGCCTCGTCACCGTGCTGGGCGCCATCAATGTCGGCACCTATTATTTCTTCTTCGGCGCCTTCGGGGCGATGCTCGGCATGGAGGACACCATCACCACGCGCGTCGGCTTCGTGGCGGTGCTCACCGCCGCGCAGGCGCTGGTCAACCATCTCGGCATCGGCCTCACCGCCAAGCTGACCGACTTTTCCGGCTACCTGATCCTCGCCACGGCGGTGGTGCTGACCATCGTCTGCCTGGTCTTCGCGCCGGGCTACGATATCGGCCGGCTGTTCACCTTCTCCAATTATTCGGGCCCGGCGGGCGCCGACGTGTGGCCGGAAGTGTCCACCGGCTGGGCGTTCCTGCTCGGCCTGCTGCTGCCGATCTACACCATCACCGGCTATGACGCCTCCGCCCATACCTCCGAGGAAACCCGCGACGCGGCGCGCGCGGTGCCGCAGGGCATGGTGATGTCGGTCGTGTGGTCGGGCGTGTTCGGCTACATCATGCTCAGCGCCTTCGTGCTGATGATCCCGAACATGGACGACGCCGCCAAGCAGGGCTGGAACGTGTTCTTCTGGGCGATGGACGCCCAGGTGCCCGGCACGCTGAAGGAGATCCTCTACGTCGCGATCTTCGTTTCTCAGTTCCTGTGCGGCCTCGCCACCGTCACCTCGGTGTCGCGCATGATGTTCGCCTTCGCCCGCGACGGCGGCCTGCCGGCCTCCTCCGCGCTTGCCAAGGTCAGCCCCAAGCACCGCACCCCGGTGGCGGCGATCTGGACCGGCTCCACGCTGGCGGTGCTGTTCGTGTGGGGCACTTCGCTGGTGTCCTTCGGCGGCACCTCGGCCTATGCCATCGTGGTGTCCTGCACCGTGATCTTCCTGTTCTTCTCCTTCGCCATCCCGATCGCCCTCGGCCTGTTCGCCTACGGCACCGCGAAATGGCCGAAGATGGGGCCGTGGAACATGGGTCCGGCGCTGTTCAAGCTGGTGGCGGTGCTCTCGGTGGTGGCGATGGCGCTGATCTTCGTGCTCGGCATCCAGCCGCCCAACGATTGGGCGCTCTACATCACCGTCGGCTTCCTCGTCCTGTCCGGCCTGGTGTGGGTGCTGTTCGAGAAGCGCCGCTTCAAGGGCCCGCCGATCGGCGACGAGATCGCGCGCCGGCAGGCGGCGATCCTTGCCGCCGAGAAGGCGGTCGGCGAGGCGAGCTGACCCTCGCGCCCCGGCGGCCGATGGCGGCCGATGGCGGCCGGGGCGATGCCGGCAGGCGCAAGGCAAGGCGCGGGACGGCGCCGTTGGCGGAAGCGCGAAGCGGCCGCGGGTTGGCCCCGCGGCGTTTTCTTCACGCGAACCGGTATCCACGTCGCTCGAAAACGCTCTAAGTTGCGGCCGGATCGGCGACAGCCGGTCCGGCTTCAACCGCGCCCGGCGCGCCAATCCGCGTGATCCATGACGTCCCCTCCGAACCCCGCGTCGCTTTCGACCTCCCCCCTCCCCGCCCGCTCCGGCGCCCGCATCCTCGTCGACGCCCTGCTCGCCCAGGGCGTCACCCGCGCCTTCGGCGTGCCGGGCGAGAGCTATCTCGACGTGCTCGACGCGATGTCCGACACCGATATCGACTTCGTGGTGTGCCGGCACGAGGGCGGCGCGGCGATGATGGCGGAAGCCTCCGCCAAGCTCACCGGCAGGCCGGGCATCTGCTTCGTCACCCGCGGGCCGGGCGCCACCAATGCCAGCGCCGGGGTGCATGTCGCCCAGCAGGATTCCACCCCGATGATCCTGTTCGTCGGCCAGATCGGCCGGGCGATGCGCGGGCGCGAGGCGTTCCAGGAGGTCGACTACCGCGCGGTGTTCGGCACGCTGGCCAAATGGGCGGTGGAGATCGACGACGCGGCGCGCATCCCCGAAATCCTCGCCCGCGCCTTCCGCGTGGCGACGCAGGGCCGCCCCGGCCCGGTGGTGATCGCGCTGCCGGAGGACATGCTCGCCGACATCGAGGACGTGCCGGACGCGCCGGTCGTCGACCCGGTCGAGACCTGGCCGGGCCTCACCGACATGATGCGGCTGCAGAAGCTGCTGTGGAAGGCCGAGCGGCCGGTGCTGATGCTCGGCGGCAGCCGCTGGAGCGAGAAGGCCGTCGCCTCGGTGAAGCGCTTCGCCGAACGCTTCGACCTGCCGGTCTGCGTCAGCTTCCGCCGGCAGATGCTGTTTCCCGCCGACCACGCCTGCTATGCCGGCGATGTCGGGCTCGGCATCAACCCGAAGCTGGTGGCGCGGCTGAAGGCGGCGGACCTCGTCATCCTCGCCGGCGGGCGGCTCGGCGAGGTGCCCTCGCAGGGCTATTCGCTGTTCGGGATCCCCGATCCCGGAATCGACCTCGTGCATGTGCATGCCGACCCCGACGAGATCGGCCGGGTGTTCCAGCCGGCGCTGGCCATCAACGCCTCGCCGCAGGCTTTCGCCGCGGCGCTGGAAGGCGTGCAGCCGCCGAACGCGATAGGCTGGGGCGACTGGCGGGCGCAGGCGCGGGCGGACTATGCCGCCTGGAGCGACGAGCCGCCGGCCAATCCCGGCCCGGTGCAGATGGCGACGCTGGTGCGCTGGCTCAGGTCGCAGCCGGCCGACACCGCGATCTGCAACGGCGCCGGCAATTTCGCCACCTGGGTGCACCGCTTCCACCATTTCCGCGGCTTCGGCACCCAGCTGGCCCCGACCTCCGGCTCGATGGGCTACGGTTTTCCCGCGGCGATCGCGGCCAAGCGCGTACAT
This sequence comes from Ancylobacter sp. GW821-FHT10E12, assembly GCF_058809335.1. Lineage (NCBI taxonomy): Bacteria > Pseudomonadati > Pseudomonadota > Alphaproteobacteria > Hyphomicrobiales > Xanthobacteraceae > Ancylobacter > Ancylobacter sp. GW821-FHT10E12. The sequence goes on from NZ_JBXASN010000003.1 coordinate 47,918, forward strand.
CCCGAACGGCTCGCGGTGGCGGTGTGCGGCGACGGCGACTTCCTGATGACCGGGCAGGAGCTCGCCACCGCCGTGCAGCACGCGATCCCGGTGCTGGCGGTGGTGATCGACAATGGCATGTACGGCACCATCCGCATGCACCAGGAGCGGGAATTCCCCACCCGCGTGTACGGCACCAGCCTCGTGAACCCGGACTTCGCCGCCTATGCCCGCGCCTTCGGGGCTTTCGGGGCGACGGTGGAACGCGACGAGGACTTCGTGCCGGCGCTCGACGCCGCGCTCGCCTCCGGCCTGCCGGCGGTGGTGCATGTGAAGCTCGATCCCGAGGCGATCACGCCAACCACGACGCTGTCGGCGCTGCGCGAGAAATCGCTCGGGGACCGCTCGGTGAGCTGACCGGCCGCTGTCGCGTGGGGGCTGCGCAGAAGCTGGATGACTTTTGCCGGGAGAACCGGCTCCAGTGTGGTGAAACGAGAGCCCGTTCTGATCGATCCGGTAATTCCGCCGGATCGGAGACGGCTCCAGCCCGGTGACGCCATGCTCCGCCTTCCTCTTCCCGGCCTCGTCCTGCTGATCCCCGCCCTGGTGTCGGCGCCGGCGCGGGCGGAGCCGGCCTGGTACGGCACCGCGCAGGGCGAGAGCGTGCACCTGGTGCTCGGCGAGAGGGAGGCCGACAAGCGGGTGCTCGACATCGCCTGCGTGCCGGGCAGCGGCCTCCTCACGGTGCGCAGCCTGATCGGTTCCAACGGCCTGCTGGCCGGCGAGGCCGCCGAGGTGATGCTGGAGAACAACCGCGCCCGCGTGGCCTTCCCCGGCAAGGCGGTGGCCAATGACGCCAGCGGCGGCATCGATGTCGAGGGGCACGGCCCGCTCGCCGGGCTCGCCACCATCGTGAAGACCAACCGGCCGTTCGTGATGGCGGTGCCGGGCGCGCGCTTCATCATGAGCCAGGCCGGCATGGCGGAGCCCTATGCCGCGCTGCTGGCCGCCTGCGCCAGGAAGGGGTGATCGCTGAGCCGGGCGCCCCTCAACCCGGCGCCTTGTGGATCGGGTCGACCCAATAGACCGCCTCCGGCTTCTCCACCGCCTCGATATCGGCGAGGTTCACCACCACCGCCTCGTTATCGGAGCGCACCAGCACGCATTCCAGCGGCTGCTCCGCATCCGCGTTGATCTCCTGGTGCGGCACATAGGGCGGCACGAAGATGAAGTCGCCCGCCTCGGCCTCCGCCACATATTCCAGCCGCTCGCCCCACCGCATGCGCGCCTTGCCGCGCACCACATAGATCACGCTCTCCAGCGCGCCGTGATGGTGCACCCCGGTCCTGGCATCGGGCTGGATCGTCACCGTCCCGGCCCAGATCTTCTGCGCCCCGACGCGGGCGTGGTTGATCGCCGCCTGCCGGAACATGCCGGGCGTCTGCGCCGTGTTGGAATCCAGCCGGTCTCCCTTGATCACCCGAACCCCATCATGCTTCCAGCGCTCGGCCTCGGAATGGCTGTGGGAATGGTGATCGTGGGAATGGTCGTGGGACATCTCGTGTCTCCTTCCCGGCGTGGGGCGGTCGCCTGCGTGCTTCGAGGCCGGCCGATGGCCGGCACCTCAGCATGACGAGGTGGTTCATATCGGCAGCGACGATGTCGTGCACACCGGTAGCATGGCGCGGTTGTTCATGGCGGCAAGCAAGCCCCCGTCATCCTGAGGTGCGAGCGCAGCGAGCCTCGAAGGACGCACCGCGCCCGCCATGCCTCGGGAAGCGCCGATCAGGCTGCCCCCCTGGCCAGCTCCCCCGACAGCGCGCGAGCGATGAGGGCGCGGGTCTCCGGGATGCCGTAGGCGGCGACGAAGGTGCCGAAGCGCGGGCCTTCCTTCTCGCCGAGCAGCAGTTCGTAGAGCGCGCTGAACCAGGCGAAGGACACGCCCGGCCCGCCATCCGGCCCCTTGCGCTTGAGGTCCTGATAGCGCGGCACCGGCCGGGCGACGTCGAGCACCGCGTTCTGGATGGCGTCGCGATCGGTACCGTCCAGCGGAGCGAGCGCGGCATCGAGGCGGGCGAGCGCATCGGCCTCCACCTCGTCCGGCAGGCGGAAGGCACGGCGCGGCTTCACCCGGTCGATGAAGTAGCGCACCGCATAGCCGGCCAGCCTGTCCATGTCCGGATGCGTCTGCGCGGTGACGCCCGGCGCGTAGCGGCGGATGAAGCGCCACAGCACGTCCTTGTCCTCGGCATTCGACGCCGAGGCGAGCTTGAGCAGCAGGCCGAAGCTGATCGGCAGCTCGATCACCGGCGGGTTGCCGGAATGGATGTGCCAGACCGGGTTGCCGAGCCGGTTCTTCCAGTCCTGCTGGGGATAGCGGGAGAGGAAGGCGTAATATTCGTCCACCGCCTTGGGGATGACGTCGAAATGCAGCTTCTTGGCCGAGCGCGGCGACTGGAACATGTACAGCGCCAGGCTCTCCGGGCTGGCATAGGTCAGCCACTCGTCGATGGTGAGGCCGTTGCCCTTGGACTTGGAGATCTTCTGGCCGATCTCGTCGAGGAACAGCTCATAGACGAAATGCTCGGGCGCGGTGCCGCCGAGGATCTCGCAGATGCGGTCGTAGATCGGCGCGTTGGTCTGGTGGTCCTTGCCGAACATCTCGAAATCGACGTCGAGCGCCGCCCAGCGGGCGCCGAAATCCGGCTTCCACTGCAGCTTCACATTGCCCCCGGTGACCGGCAGCGTCTTGTCCACCCCGTCCTCGTCGGTGAAGGTGATGGTGCCGGCACCGGCATTCACCTCCTTCAGCGGGACATAGAGCACCCGCCCCGAGACCGGCGAGATCGGCAGGAACGGCGAATAGGTGGCCTGGCGCTCCTCGCCGAGGGTGGGGAGCATCACTTCCATGATGGCGTCGTATTTCGCCGCCGCGCGCAGCAGCACGGCGTCGAGCTTGCCGGACTTGTAGTAGTCGGTGGCGCTGGCGAATTCGTAGTCGAAGCCGAACGTGTCGAGGAAGCGGCGCAGCATGGCGTTGTTATGGGCGCCGAAGGTCGGCTCGCCGCCCTCGAACGGATTGGGCACCACGGTGAGCGGCATCTGCAGATACGGCTTCAGCGCCGCGACGTCCGGCACGTTTTCCGGGATCTTGCGCATGCCGTCCATGTCGTCGGAGAAGCACAGCAGCCGGGTCGGGATGTCGCCGCCGGTGAGCACATGGAAGGCGTGGCGCACCATGGTGGTGCGCGCCACCTCGCCGAACGTGCCGATATGCGGCAGGCCCGACGGGCCGTAGCCGGTCTCGAACAGCACCTCGTCCTTGGGTTTCCGCTTCAGGCGCTCGACGATCTTGCGGGCTTCCTCGAACGGCCAGGCGCCGGCGGTCTCCGCCAGCGTGCGCAGTTCGGCAGCAAAATCCTCGACCGGAGCGGTCGCCGTCATGATGGTGTCTCCAAGGCTTCAGGAATGGGCGCGGACACTAGGGAGTCGTGCCCGCAGCGTCAATCGAAGGCAGGCGGGCGGCGGCTCGACAGGCCGCGATGTTCATATTATGTTCTATCCATCCTATCGGCAGGGGATCGTCATGAAGCTCTATTGGGCACCGCATTCGCGCGCCTTCCGGGCCCTGTGGGTGATGGAGGAATCCGGGCTTGTCTATGAGGGCGTGCGGATCGACATCCGCTCCGGCGAGCAGAACAGTGCCGCCTTTCGGGCCGTCAATCCGATGATGAAGGTGCCGGCGCTGGTCGACGGCGGCGCGAAAGTGTCCGAATCCGGCGCCATCTGCGCCTATATCGCCGAGCGCGCACCCGAGGCGGCGCTGGCGCCGCATCTCGGCGATCCGGCGCGCGGCGCCTATCTGCGCTGGCTGTTCTTCTCGCCCGGATGCATCGAGGGGGCGTTTCTGGAGAAGTTCGCCAAATTGCAGCTGCCGAGCGGGACGGTCGGCTGGGGCTCGTTCGATCGGGTGTTCGACGTGCTGGACGAGGCGCTGACGACCGGGCCGTGGCTGCTCGGCGAGCAGTTCACCGCCGCCGACGTGCTGATCGGCGCCGATCTGCTGTTCGGCATCGAGGCGTTCAAGCTGGTGGAGCCGCGGCCGGCCTTCACGGCCTATCTCGACCGCTGCAAGGCACGGCCGGCCTTCGTGCGCGCCCGCGCCATCGAGGCCGGGGATCAGTAGACCCCGATCGGGAACCAGCGCAGGTAGAGGTCGATATAGACGCCCTTCTCCCAGAGCTGGGCGAGGGCGTAGTTGAGCGTCTGGCGCAGCGCGTCGTTGCCGCGCCGCAGGGCGATGCCCATGCCCTCGCCGAAATACAGGCTCTCGGTGAACGGCCCGCCGGCAAAGGCGCAGCAGCCCTCCGACGAGGAACCGTTCAGCCAGAAGGCGAGTTGCACGCCGTCGCCGAAGACGAGGTCGACCTCGCCCTTGCGCAGCGCCGCCCGCGCCTCCTCCGGCGTCGGGAAGGAGCGGATCGCCACTTCGGCGAACAGGTCGCGCAGATAGGCCTCATGCGCGGTGCCGGCGACGACGCCGACGGTCTTCGATGCCACGAGATCGGGCGTGACCACCGGCAGCGGGTCGGCCTTGCGGGCGACGAAGCGGGCCGGCGAGCGGAAATAGCGGTCGGAGAAGTCCACCGCCTCGCGGCTGGCCGAGGAGATGGCGAGGCCGGCAATGGCGGCATCGGCCTCGCCGCGCTCCAGCGCCTGGGTGAGCGCCTCGAAGGGCAGCACCTCCAGCGAGCAGGTGATGGCGAGCTCGGCGCAGATGGCGCGGGCGATGTCGACATTGAAGCCGGCCGGGCGGCCGTCCTCGCCGCGGAAGCTGAAGGGCGGGTAGTCCTCGGTGGTGACGAAGCGGATCTGGCTCGGTATGCGGGTGACGTCCGGCTTTTCCGGCCGGCGCTTCGGATCCCAGAAGCCGGGCACCGCCACCTCGGGCGGGGAGACGGCGGGGGTGGCAGCGGCGGGGGTGGCAGCGGCAGCCGGGCCGGACGAGGCCGGAAGCGCGGCCCCGAACAGGGTACCGGCGCCGAAAAGCGCGGCAATGAGGCCACATGTGAAGGATTTCGTCGTCGCGTACCGCACCAGCCGCCTCGATCCCGCGCCGGCGGATTGAAGACCGGCATCGATCTTGTAGCGTCTCGTCGGGGATAGCGCGAGAGGCGAGCCGGGGGACGTCTTTGGGGGAAGACTCGTGCAGGACGCGCGCGGAACCGGCTGCCGGTGCGACGGCTGCAGGGGCGGCGGCGCGCGGCCCGGCGGACGAGGGAGCCGTGGACAAAGGCACCGCGCGGATGGCCACGGCCGTCGACCCGAGCCCGCCGGCGGCCGGCAAGGCCTCGCGGATGAAGCAGCCTGACGAACACGCGCGACCGGGAGGGACGACCGGCGCGAAACGGCCGAAGCCCGGAACGGCGATGCGGTCCGGCACGGCCGCGGGGACGGAGGCCCCGGCCGGACGCGCGTCGCGACCAGCCCTCACACAGGGCGAGCGCCGACTGGAGGCCGCTCGCAGCGCCCTCGGCGGGATCATGCGGGCGATCGCCGGAGCGCTTCGCCCGCCCGGTCGTCGCCTCGCGGCAGGCGGCTCGTCCGCCTTCCCTGGCAAGCCGGCCGCACGGGTCCGGCAGGTTCGGCGCAAGACCGATGGAAACGGGCCGGCGCAGGGCGCGGCCGGCGGGCGGACGGTGGTCCTGAGGAGAAGGACCGGAGGCGGGAAACGCGCCGACGCCCATCCCCGCCAGCGGGCATCCGGCGCGGCGACGCGCGTGACCGCCCGGCCGGGGAGCGTGGAATCCGCCGATATTCCCCGGAACGACCGCCCGCCCGACGTCGCAGGCCCGGACGGCGCCGGGCGGGAGGTATGGTTCGTCCCGACGCCCGCGCCCGGCGGGACGGCGGAAGGCCGGCCCTCCGCTCCGATCCACGCGATGCCGACAGCCGCAATGGATTTCGCCGGAAGCGACGCGGCCACGCGGCCGGCCGGAGCCGTCGGCGCGCCGACGCAGCCCCTATTGCCGGAGAGCCGCCCCGAACGTGATGCGCCCGCTTCGGACAGGCCGCCGCCGGCGCCGCAGCCATGGGACATGCCGCAGCCCCCGCAGCGGTCGGCCATGTCGATGGACGTGATCCCGCCGGGGCACCCCCTCTCCGAGATGCCTCCACCCGATCCGCCGCTGTCGGATCCGCCGCCGGACACTCTTCCGGGGGACGAAGCCGCGCCGGAAACTGCCTCGGCGTCCCCTTCGTCCCCTGAGGCGCCCGCGGCGGCCGGCATCCCGCCCGAGCTTCCCGTCGAGATCGCCGGCCTTGCCGGGCGGCTGCCGGCCGGCCTGCTCGCCGAGGCGCGCGAGCGGGCGGAGCGGCTCGGCATCGGGGCGGACGAGGTGCTGCTGGCACAGGGGAGCGCCACGCCCGACCTGATCGCCGCGGCGGCCGCCGCTCGGCTCGGGATCGAGGTCGACCCCCTCGACGAGGCGACGGCGGTCGCGGGGCCGGCGCCGGAGACGCTCGCCGGCGTGATGCGGAGCGGGACGCTGCGCCAGCCCGACGGCCGCCTGGTGATCGCCGCGCGCGGGCTGAGGCTGCGCCGTCTCGCCGCGACGCTGGCCGCCATGCCGGAATTGCGCGGGCGCGTGCGGCTGACCACGCCGGAGCGGCTTGCCCTGCATGTGCGCCGGCGCTGCGTCGATCCGCTCGGCCAGCTCGCCGCCTTCCGGCTGCGCGACGAATGCCCCCGGCACAGCGCCGCCACGCTCGGCCGGTCGCGTCACCTGCTGGCGCTGGCGGCGCTCGGCGCGGTGGCGCTCGCCGCCCTGACGCTGGTAGTGCCCGGCGTGCTGCTGCTGTTGCCCGCGCTGCTGGTGGCGCTGGTGCTGCTCGGCTGGTCCGGCCTGCGCCTCGCCGCCTCCACCGTCGCGCCCCATGCGACGGCGGCGCCGCCGCGCGACGATGCCGGCCTGCCGGCCTACAGCCTCATCGTGCCGCTCTATCGCGAGGCGCGGGTGGTGCCGCAGCTGATCGAGGCGCTGCGGGCGCTCGACTACCCGCCCGAGAAGCTGCAGGTGCTGCTGGTGATCGAGCCCGACGATGTCGAAACCGCGATGGCGCTGGTGCGCCACGCCATGCGGCCGGGATTCGAGATCCTCACCGCGCCGGATATCGGCCCGCGCACCAAGCCCAAGGCGCTGAACGCCGCCCTGCCCTTCGCCCGCGGCGACATTGTCGGCATCTACGACGCCGAGGACATGCCGGACCCGCTGCAACTGCGCCGCGCCTGCGCCGCCCTCGCCGCGCCGGGCAACCGGCGGGTCGGCTGCGTGCAGGCGCGGCTCGCCATCGACAATGTCGCCGACAGCTGGATCACCCGGCAGTTCGCCGCCGAATATGCCGCGCATTTCGACGTCGTGCTGCCGCTGCTCGCCAGCGCCCGGCTGCCGCTGCCGCTCGGCGGCACCTCGAACCATTTCCGCCGCGAGGCGCTGGACGGCGTCGGCGCCTGGGACCCCTACAATGTCGCCGAGGACGCCGATCTCGGGCTGCGGCTTGCGCGCGAGGGCTGGCGCACGCTGATCATCGCCTCCTCGACCGACGAGGAGGCGCCGCGCACCGCCGGCGCCTGGCTGCGCCAGCGCACCCGCTGGTACAAGGGCTGGATGCAGACGCTGCTGGTGCATGGGCGCGAGCCGCGCCGGCTGGTCGGCGAGATCGGCTGGACGGGCATGCTCACCTTCCTGTTCCTGCTGGGCGGCGGCCTCGTCTCGGCGCTGATGCACCCGGTCTTCGCGCTGGCGCTGGCGGTCCACTGGTGGCGGGGCGGCACCGGAGACGGCTCGCTCGCGAGCGCGCTGCTCGACGGCATGGGCCTCGCGGTGCTGCTGGTCGGCTATGGCGCCACGGTGCTGTGCACCGTCGTCGGCATGCGCCACCGCCGGCTGCCGGGCCTGTGGAAGGTGCTGCCGTTGATTCCGGTCTACTGGCTGATGCTGTCGGCGGCGGGGTGGCGGGCGCTGTTCCAGCTGATCGCCGCGCCGCATCGCTGGGAGAAGACCGAGCACGGCCTCGCCCGCACCTCGCGCCGGCGCCCGGTGCGGATCCGGCTCAGAAATACGGGCGCAGCGCGGCCGCGGCCTCGGCCGGTGGCCGCTTGAGGTCGAAGGGGGCTATGAAATTGCCGTCCCTGTCCATGAGATAGACGATGGCGGTGTGGTTCATCGTGTAGTCGCCGCCCTGCCCCGGCACCTTCTGCGCATAGGCGCGATAGGCCTTGATCACGGCGGCCACCTGCTCCGGCGTGCCGGTGAGCCCCTGGATGCTGGGGTGGAAGCTGCCGATATAGGATTTCATCACCTCCGGCGTATCGCGCTCGGGATCGACGGTGATGAACAGGCCCTGCAGCTTGCGCGCGTCCGGCCCGAGGGTGTCGAACAGCTGCGACATCTCGAACAGCGTGGTCGGGCAGATGTCCGGGCAATGGGTGAAGCCGAAGAAGATCAGCGTCGGCTCGCCCTTGAAGGTCTCGTCGGTGACGGCCTGCCCGTCCTGGTCGACCAGCGCGAACGGCCCGCCGATGCTCGCCTGGGTCGCGACCTTGCCGCCCGGCGGCTGCCACAGCGCGAAGACGCCGATGGCGACGACGCAGGCGCCGACCAGGAAGGCGGAGAGGAGCAGGAGCAGGCGGCTGCGAGCGGACATGCGTGTTCCATGGACGAGGGGATGGGGCGGGCGGCAGGCGGGCGCGCCTCCCGGCCGCCGGCATCAGAAGCAATAGGCGATGCCGCTCGCTATGAGATCGAAGAAAACGGCCGAACCGTGACGCGCCCACAGGCCGATCGCCGCGGCCAGCAGCCCGACGCCGACCAGACCGAAAGCCGCATACGCGACCCGCGAACCGGCTCCGGCGGAGCGGCGCAGAGGATCGGGCGGGCTCGGTGCGGCGCGATGGATGTCGTGTGTCATTTTTTTGGCGTCCCGGCGGAACTCCCCGGCAAAGTCGGCATTAATCGTTATCACGGATACTCCGCATTCCGAACGCGGCTATCATTGCGCTTGTTTCACCGCCCTGCTTTATATTTGACCGGGTGCATGACGCTGGGTTTGATCGTCTAAAGGAAATGCGGGAGACCGATCGTAATGGTCAAGGCCGGCGCTTCCGACGAACGGAGCCGACACGACACCGGAGTCGCGTCGCGAGGTTTGCCGCAACGCGCTGTCCCCGACATGCGTGAGGCGCTCGATTTTCTCAGCGACGGCTTCGCCCTGTTCGACATCGACGACCGGCTCATCATCCACAATTCCCGGTTCATCGAGCTGTTTCCCTTCCTCTCCGTGCTCGGCGATCTCGAAGGTTTGAACTTCTTCGCCCTCGCCTCGGTGCCCTGCGGCGAATGGAGCTGGGTGGACGACCCCGATGCCTATGTCGCCGAGCGGATGCGCCGCCATCACCTCGCCAATGGCGAGCCCTTCGACATCCCGCTCGAATCCGGCGGATGGTCGCGGGTGCGCGAGCGGCGCACCCCGGCCGGCGGCATCGTCTCGACCTGGACCGACATCAGCGAGCTCAAGGCCACCGAGCGCAAGCTGCTGGACGCGATCGACGGCATCGGCGAAGGCTTCGTGCTGCTCGATCCCGACGGTTCGATCGTGCTGGCCAATACCTGCATGGCCCGCATCTTCGCCGAGGCGGGCCTCGCGCTGAAGCCCGGCGAGCGCTTCGAGGCGGCGCTGGAGGCGGCACGGGAGGCCGGCCTGTTCGGCAGCGCCCTCGCGCCGGATATCGTCGGCGTGCTGGCCGGCCGGACCGGCGAGGACAATGAGCGGCGGATCGAGATCGAGCTGAACAGCGGCGACTGGATGCTCGCCAGCCACCGGCGCATGCAGGATGGCCGCCTCATCGCCATCTGGACCGATGTCACCGCCCAGAAGCGCCGCGAGCGCGAACTGATCGAGATGCGCGCGCAGCTGGAGCAGCAGACGGCGGCGCTGGCGGAATTCGCGCGCCTGATTTCGCGGCAGGCGCGCAGCGACGCGCTGACCGGCCTGCCCAACCGCTTCGCGCTGGAGGAACGGATCGGGCAATTGCTGGCGCGGGAAGAGACGTCGGACATCTGGGTCGGCTTCATCGACATCGACCAGTTCAAGACGGTCAACGATGCGGTGGGCCACGCCGCCGCCGACGGCCTGCTCAACGACTTCGCGCTTTTCCTGCGCGCACAGCTGCGCACGGACGACATGGTGGCCCGGATCGGCGGCGACAGCTTCGCCGTGCTGCTGGCCGGGCTCGACGACCAGGAGGCGCTGCGCATCGCCACCCGGCTCACCGCGGCGACCCGCACCCATGTTTTCCATGTCGACGGCCACAACTTCACGCTGAGCCTGAGCATCGGCCTCGCCCGTGCCGGCGAACCCGGCACGTCGGCGAGCTCGGTACTGGTCTGCGCCGATACCGCCTGCTGCGTGGCGAAGGAATCCGGTCGCGACCGCGTGCAGGTCTACGATGCCGGCGACCCCAAAGTGTCCGACACCCATGAGCGGATGAGCTGGGCCGAGCGGATCCAGAGCGCGCTGGAGCTCGACCGCTTCGTCCTCGACCTCCAGGCCATCGTCGACGGGCAAGGCCGGGCGCTGGGCTATGAAGCGCTGATCCGCCTTCCCGACGACAGCGGCACCGTGCACAGCCCGGCGCATTTCCTGCCCGCCGCCCGCCGGCTCGGCCTGATGCGGCGGATCGATGCCTGGGTGTGCCGCCGGGTGATCTCCTATGCCGCCCGCCTGCATCGGCGCGGCGCGGCGCAATATGTCTCGGTCAATGTCGGCGCACGCTCCCTCGCCGATGTCGGCTTCCAGAAGGAACTGGTGCAGCTGATCGACGCGCATCCCGGCTGCGAGCCGGCGCTGCGCATCGAAATCACCGAAACCGAGGCGGTCCACAGCCTCGGGGAGATCACCGGCTTCCTCTCGCGGCTGCGCCGGCGCGGGGTGCGGGTCTATCTCGACGATTTCGGCAATGGCTACAATTCCTTCGACGCGCTGAAGCAGCTGTCGGTCGACGGCATCAAGATCGACTGGACGGTGACGCGCGACCTTCTCGACGACCCGATCGACGAGGCGCTGATGAAGGCGGCGATCTCCATCGCCCATTCGCTCAGCATCGAACTGGTGGCCGAAGGGGTCGAGACCGACGGCCAGCTCGCCAAGCTGCGCGAGCTCGGCGTCGACAAGTACCAGGGCTTCTATTTCCACCGCCCCCAGGGTGCCGACGCAGCCCTGAACTGAGCGGCGGGCAGCCCTCAGCCGGCGTCGAGCAGCACCGCCTCGGCGAGATCGAGCACCAGCGCCAGCGGCGCCCCGACCGGCGCGGCGGCGACGATCCCGGCACCGGTCACGCGCGTCTCCACGAGGCCGATGCCCTCGACCTGCACGCGGGTGATGGTGTGCGACCCCTGATAGATATGCGCTTCGACCCGCCCGTTCACGATGTTCGGCCCGGCCTCGCCGGCCACCGCCGGGCGCACATGTTCCGGCCGCAGGAAGGCGCGGACCTGCCGGCCCGGCACGAAGCCGGCGGGCGGCGCGGGAAAGGCCAGCGGCGCGATTCCGGGCAAGGCCAGCGTGGCGGCGCCGTCCCTCATCTCGCAGCGGCCGGGCGGCAGGGCGTTGATCTCGCCGATGAAGGAGGCGACGAAGCCGTTGGCCGGCGTGCGGTAAAGCTCGATCGGCGCGGCGACCTGCTGCACCTCGCCCTTGTTCATCACCACGATGCGGTCGGAAAGCGACAGCGCCTCGCCCTGGTCATGGGTGACGAAGATGGTGGTGAGGCCGGTCTTGCGGTGCAGCTCGGAGAGCTCGACCTGCATCTGCGCGCGCAGGTTCTTGTCCAGCGCGGAGAGCGGCTCGTCGAGCAGCAGCACCTTCGGGCGGATGACGATGGCGCGGGCGAGCGCCACCCGCTGCTGCTGGCCGCCGGAGAGCTGGCGCACGCGGCGGGCCTCGAAGCCCTCCAGCTTCATCATCGCGATGGCGCGGCGCACCTCCGCCTCGACCTGCGCCGCCGGCAGCTTGCGCATCTTCAGGCCGAAGGCGATGTTCTCATGCACGTTCATGTGCGGGAACAGCGCATAGGACTGGAACACCATGCCGATGTCGCGCCTGTAGGGCTCCATCGCGGTGATGTCGGCGCCGTCGACGACGATCTTGCCGGCGGTCGGCGTCACGAAGCCGGCGATCATGCCGAGCAGGGTCGACTTGCCGCAGCCCGAGGGGCCGAGCAGGGTGACGAACTCACCCCGGCGAATCGTGAGCGACACGTCGGCGACGCCGACGGAGGCGCCGAATTCCTTGCGCACGCGCACGATGTCGACGGCGCTGCCGGTCTCGACGGGCGGGGGCGCGATACGGGCTTCGCTCATGAGGCGGTCGTCTCCGGCAAGGTTCGGGTCTTTCGGTCAGTGGGTGTCGATGGCCAGCACCCGGCGCAGGCCGAGGATGCGGTCGGCCACGAACATGATGAGGGTGGTGGCCACGATCAGCAGCGCCGAGACCGCCGACACGGTGGGGTCGGCATATTCGCGGATGTAATTATACATGGCGACCGGCAGCGTCTGGGTGCGCGAGCCGGTGACATAGAGCGAGGCGGTGAACTCGGTGAGCGACAGCACCGCGGCGATGAGCCAGCCGCCCGCCATGCCGGGCACCACCAGCGGCAGCGTGATCCGCGTCAGCACCTGGAACGGCGAGGCGCCGAGATTGGCGGCGGCGCGGGCGAGCGCCGGATCGACATTGGCGAGGCTCACATGGACCGCCCGCGTCACGAACGGCATGACCAGCACCATGTGGGCCAGCACGATCATCACGTAGCCCTGCTGCAGACCGAACGCGCCGCCGAGCAGCAGGAAGCCGAAGCCAAGGGTGAAATGGGGGATGATCAGCGGCGACCACAGCACGCCCTCCAGCAGGCGGCGGCCGGAGAAATCATAATGATGGATCAGCCAGGCGAAGGCCGAGCCGACGATCAGCGCCAGCGTCGAGGCGCAGCCGGTGACGATAAGGCCGTTCCGGAAGGCGAGCTGGAAGTCGGGATAGGTGAGCGCCTTCACGTACCAGTCGAAGGAGATGCCCTCCGGCGGGAAGGCAAGGATCTCGGTGGGGTTCACCGAGGTCATCAGCACCACCAGCGTCGGCAGCGTCATATAGGCGAGCAGCGTGCAGACGAGGCTCCAGAAGGCGAAGCTGCGCATGGTTCCTTCCCTCAATCGACCGCGAGCCGGCGCTCGATGCGGCCGGTGACGCTCTTCATCAGCGCGAGGCTGCCCAGGGCGCAGACCAGCGCGATCAGGCTCAGCGTGGCGGCGAAGGGCAGGTTCAGCACCGAGAAGCCCTGGAGATAGGCGAGATTGGCGATCATCAGGATCTTGCCGCCGCCGATGAGCTGCGGGGTCGAGAAGGCGCTCATGGTCCAGGCGAAGACGACGACGACGCCCGAGAGGATGCCCGGCAGGGTGAGCGGCAGGGTGATGCGCCAGAACACGTCGAGCGGGCCGGCACCGAGATTGGCGGCGGCGCGCTCGCAGTCGCGGTCGACATGGGCGATGGCGGTGGCGAGCAGGATGATCATCACCGGCATGGAGAACTGCACCAGCGCGATCACCACGCCGAGGCGAGTATACATGAGCTGGAGCGGCGCATCGATGAGGCCGAGCTTGCGCAGCATCGAGTTGATGAAGCCGTCGGAGCCGAGCGTGAGCATCCAGGAGAAGGTGCGCACGATCTCGCCGGTGAACATCGGGGTGATGGAGAGCGAGACCAGCGCCGAGCGCACCCAGTCCTTCTTCGCCCGCACCAGCGCATAGGCGACCGGATAGGAGCAGAGCAGCGAGAAGACGGCGGTCAGCAGGCTGATCAGGAAGGTGTCGGCCAGCACCCACCAATAGATCGGCCGGTTGATGCGGGTGAAATTGTCCAGCGTCAGCCCGCCGACATTGAGCGAGCCGGGGACGAATTCGCGCACGCTATATTGCAGCACCTCGAAAATGGCGGCGGCAAGGATCACCGCGGTGAGAACCGCGGGCGCCAGGAAGGTGATGAAGAAAGGGCGCTTCTGGATCATCGGACCTTCGGGTCGGGTTTGGAACGGGCTGGCGGGCGGTGGGCGGTGGCGGTGAAGTGCGGCACGCTCCCTCTCCCCATTGGGGAGAGGGTTGGGGTGAGGGGTCTTCTTGGCTTCCCGACGTCGCCTCCCCTCACCGACCCGCTTCGCGGGCCACCTCTCCCCAACGGGGAGAGGGAAGAAAGGGAGGCAGGTTCCGACAGGTTAGCCGTCACCCCGGACTGCCAAAGGCCGATCCGGGATCGCGCAGGAATCTGGGAGCGACCCCGGCCCTCTGGTTTTCGCCTTCGGCCGGGATGGCGAGAGGCGGGAGGCATCCTCTCCCCATCAGAGGCTCGTCATGCCCGGGCTTGGCCCGGCCATGACGTTGCTCCCGCGCAACGGCTGCTCAGGGCTCCCTGACGCCGGCCGGCGCCAGTCCCCCCGCATCAGTGCATCATGTTCTCGGTGAACCACGCCTTCCACTGCGGCAGCAGGGTGGCGTAGGTCTTGTCGTCGAGCACGATGGCGCCCTTCTCGATGGCTTCCTGGCTGGTGAAGATGCCGGGCAGCTTGGCAACCTCGGGATCGAGCTTGGCTTCGCCGCTCATCGGCGAGCACTTGTGGAAATTGCAGAGCTTCGCCAGCATTTCCGGCTCGAGCGCGATGTTGAGGAACTGCTCGGCGAGCGCCTTCTTCTTGGAGTTGGCGTTGATGCCCCACACGTCGGTGCCGGCGACCGCGCCTTCCTTCGGCACGTCGATCTCGACCGGGATGCCGAGCTTCTGGATGTGGTAGCCGTTGATGTTGAGCAGCACCTGCACCGGGGTCTCGCCGGTGCGGATCAGGTTCTGGCTGGTGGCGTCCGACTGGTAGAAGGCCTTGATGCTCTTCTTGAGCTCGAGCAGCTTCGGCTTCACCTTGTCCCACTCCTCCGGCTTCACGCCGGCGAGCTTGGTGGCGGCGATGATGACGTGGCTCGGGTCGAAGTCCGGCAGGCCGAGCTTGCCGGCAACCTCGGCGCCCCACAGGGTTTCCCAGCTGTCGATCTTGAAGTCTTTCGGCATCAGGTCGGTGCGGAAGGCCGGCGTGTAGACGTAGACATAGTCCGCGACCGTGTAGTCCGAGCGCTTCGCCATCGGATAGAGCCTGGCGGCGTTCGGGATCTTCGACCAGTCCAGCTTCTCCATCAGCCCGTCGGAATGATAGAGATAGCCAACATGGGCGGTGGTGTTGATGAGGTCGGATTCCGGGTTGTCGCGGGCGACCTTGGCCTTGGCCAGGCGGTCCAGCGTGCCGCCGGTGATGTATTCCACCTCGACGCCGGTGCGCTTGGTGAATTCCTTGCCGACGATGGCGACGCCTTCCTTCCAGTTGCCGCCCCAGGTGCTGACGACCAGCTTTTCCTGGGCCGACGCGGCGCCGGCCATCAGGGCGAATGTCCCCAAAACCGTGGCGCCAAGCGCGAGTGCAAGCTTCTTCACGGGTTCCACCTCCTCATTGGGACGGCCTTGCGCCGCCCGGTCTATTGATCGTGCCGCCGGGTTCAATAGCCGCGGGCGGGATCGATTTCGTGCAGCGGCGGCATGCCGGCGCGCACCCGGCGGATGCTCTCGGCGACGTCGCGGGCGGCGAGCGCCGGCACGGTGATGCTCGCCATGTGCGGCGTGATGAACACGTTGTCGAGCGTCCAGAACGGATGGCCGGCCGGCAGCGGCTCGACATCGAACACGTCGAGCGTCGCCTCGCCGATGGCGCCGGAGGTGAGCGCCGCGACCAGCGCCGCCTCGTCCACCACCGGGCCGCGCGAGGCGTTGATGAACTTGGCGCCCTTCGGCATCAGCGCCAGCTCGGCGGCGCCGAGCAGGCCGCGCGATTCCTTGGTCAGCGGGATCAGGCTGACGACGATCTCGCTCCCGGCGAGGATCTGCTCCAGGCCGGCGCGGCCGGTGAGCGAGCGCACGCCGGGAAGGGTCTTTTCCGAGCGCGACCAGCCGGAAACGGCGTAGCCCATCGTCGCCAGCATGGCGGCGGCCGGGCCGCCGAGCTCGCCGAGGCCGAGCACGCCGACCTTGATGGCGCCGAGCGGGCGGGGATGCACGTAATCCCACTCGCCGCGGCGCTTGGCGCGCTCGAAGACGTGCATGTCGCGGGCGTAGCGGGTGACGGCGAAGACGACATAGCTGGTCATCATCGCCACCATGCCGGGATCGTTGAGGCGCGAGAAATGCACCGGCACGAGGTCGTCGCGATTGACCAGGCGGTCGACGCCGGCACCGAGATTGGTGACCAGCCTGAGATTGGGGAAGCGGGCGAAGAAGCCGTCCGGCGGCGTCCAGGCGAGCACGTAATGCACCTCGGCCGGGTCGCCGACATCGGGGTCGACGCGGAAGTCGAGATCCGGCAGCTCGCTCGCCAGCGCGTCGCGCCACTCCGCGGCGCTGTCCACCGGGCTGTAGAAGACGAGCGCGTCGCGGCCGGTCACGGGACCCACCGCAGGCGGCGGAAGTGGACGACTCGGCGTGTCATCGACGGCAACTCCGGGTCGGTGAGTTCGATCAGTGATTTTCCTGACAGGAAATGTTGCGTCCGCGAGGTGAATAGAAAAATACTTTTTATTGTTCCATAAGATTGGAAAATATAATTCACGTCTCGCCGCGGGAGGTTGGCGACAGGAAGGCGACGATCGCCTCGCCATCCCGCTGCGAGGAGGCGCGCAGCGTGCTCTCCTCGCGCGAGACCAGCGTCTCGCCGGGCCGCACGATTGCCGAGCCGAGACGGTGGCCGACCTGCCACGTCCCGGTGACGGCATGAAGCACCACATAGCCGCCGTCGGGCGCGGCGAGCAGCGGCTCGTTGCCGCCGATGGCCGGCATGACCTGCGCATTCCAGCGCCCGCGCCGCGTCATCACGTTGAGCACCTGCGCCGGGCCGGCCGGCAGCACCGAGCGCGGCTGCAGCACACTGTCGAAATACAGCGGTTCGAGCCGCTTCAGCTCGCGGGTCTCGTGGCCGAACACGAGGCTGAGCGGGGCGGCGCTGATGCGGGTGATGTGGCGGTCGATGCCGGGAAAGGAGGAAAACGCCCCCTCGACGACGATGGGGGCGAGGCTCAGGCGGATATCGAAATCCGCGTGCGCGGCGCCTTCCGGCAACAGGAACACGTCGCTGGTGATGCCGCCGCCATTCTTCCATGGCGTGACGGTATAGTCGGATATCGTCAGGACTTTCAGCGACATCGTGCCCCCTGCGGCGTCGGCGGAACCGGCCGCCGCACCCCTTCAGTCAAAGAGGCGGGAGACTAGAGGGCGCCCGCCACGCCCGGCAATCGCCGGCTGCAGGCAGGCTGGCAACAGTTTGCCGATGCAGACCATAGGGTCCGGTTATGGAGGGCGGAGGCATCGGCCGTGGCGGCTCCCGGCAGGGCCCCGTCATCCACGGCCTGTTTCCCTCTCCCCGGCGGGGAGAGGTGGCCTTGCCCGCGGGTCGGTGAGGGGGACGACGTTCGGCACCTCGAAGGCCCCTCACCCCACCCCTCTCCCCGGCGGGGAGAGGGAGCCGGACTGCGCGGGGGGCGACGACGCCCCTCACCTCATCGTCACGCGCGGCGACAGCGTGCCGGGGGCGAAGACGCCGCCGGCGGAGAACGATTCCTTCAGGTGCCGCGCGAACACCTCCACCGCCGGGCGCGGCGCCTGCCGCCGCAGGCGCAGCGCGACGAGGCGCACCGGCTGGAGATTGTCGAGCAGCGGCACGGCGGCGACGCGGCCGCCGTCATGGGTGGTCTGGGTGCGCGGCAGCACGTTCTGGATCGTGTAGCCGCGCCCGTGGCCGACGAGGCCGCGCGTCAGCTCATAGGCCCTGGAGCGGAAGGCGATATGCGGCTCGATGCCCACCGTGCGGAACAGGCTGAGGAAATAGTCGCGCGAATGCGGCAGGTCGAGCAGGATGAACGGCTCGTCCTTGAGCTCGATGAGCCGGACATGGTCGCGCCGGGCGAGCGGGTGGTCGGCGTGCAGCACCGCATAGGGCGGCAATTCGGCCAGCGGCTCGGCGACGATCTCCTCCGGCCGCGCGAATTCATAGGAGAAGGCGAGCTCGGTGCGCCCGGCGATGATGGCGTCGAGGATCTGCGCCTGGTCGCCCTCGTCGAGGCTGACCGAGATGCCCGGATGGCTCTCGGCGAAGTTCGACAGCAGGCTGGGCATGAAATGGGTGGCAAGCGTCCAGAAGCAGCCGACGGTGATCTCGCCGCGCACCTCGTCCGCCATCGCCCGCGCGTTCTGGCCGAAGTCGCGGGCATGGTTCAGCAGCAGCCGCGCCTCGTTGATGATGCGGGTGCCGGCAATGGTGGTGGTGACGCCCTTGGCGTGGTGGCGCACGAAGATCTGCACGCCGCACTCCGCCTCGAACTGGGCCACCGCCGCCGAGATCGAGGGCTGCGAGACGTTCAGGAACTTCGCCGCTTCGGTCAGATTGCCGAAATCGGCGGTCGCCACGACATAGCGCAGGGCCCGGAGTGAGACGTTCATCGGATTTTTCTATCTCAAAAAATGAATGATAATATTTTACCGATCTATCTGCGCGACGCAATATTTCCTCACAGGAAAAGGATGGAATCATGATCCGCACTGGCGAGCAGTATCGTGAGGGACTTCAGGACGGGCGTGAGATCTGGATGGACGGCGAGCGGGTGAAGGACGTCACCCAGCACCCGGCCTTCAAGCCGATCGTCGATGTCCGGGCGCGCATGTACGACATGGCCCACGAGGCCAAGTATCAGGACCGCCTGACCTATGTCGAAGACAACAAGCGCAACACGATCTTCTACAAGCCGCCGCGCGAGACCAAGGACTGGACCGACAAGGTCGAGGCCGTCGACGCAGTGATGCAGGACATTGGCGGCGTCGTCACCCGCGTTGGCGACGAGACCATCGGCGAGGTCTGGTCGCTGATCGACGGGCGCGACGTGCTGGCGGAATTCGACCCCCGCTTCGCCGACAATGTCGACCGCCACGTGCAGAACATCTTCGACAACGACATCTTCCACATCTCGGCCAATACCGATCCCAAGGGCGACCGCTCGCTGCCGCCGCAGGACCAGGACCCCGACATGATGGTGCATGTGGTCAAGGAGACCGATGCCGGCATCGTCATCCGCGGCGCCAAATACGAGACCGCCGCCGCCTATGCCGACCAGGCCTTCCTGAAGCCCACCGTCGGCGCCTGGACCAACGAGACGCTCTCCGACTATGCCGTCGGCGGCATCATCGACATGGGCGCGCCGGGCGTGCGGCAGGTCTGCCGCTCCTCCTTCGCCGGCCGCACCAACCCGAAGGACTACCCGCTCGCCAACCGCTTCGACGAGGTCGAGTCGCTGGTGATCTTCGACAATGTGCTGATCCCCTGGGAGAACGTGTTCTTCTACCGCCACACCAAGGCGGCGCAGTACATCCGCGCCACGCTGCACCGCTATTCGGCCTTCCCCTATGTGCAGCGCCTGCTCTATGTCGCCGACATGATGATCGGCGCGGCGATGTGGAACGCCCGGCAGACCGGGCTGGAGAAGCTGCAGTCGGTGCGCGAGAAGCTCGCCGACCTCGTGGTCTACCGCGAGGGCATCAACGCCCATCTCACCGCCTCGATCACGCTGGCGGAGAAGAGCCCCGGCGGGCTGCTGATGCCCAACCAGTCGATGCTCTATGCCGGCCGCGTGCATGCCTGCGCCAACCTGCCGGCAATGATGCATATCGCCCGCGAGCTGTGCGGCGGTCAGATCTGCGTGACCCCCAACTCGGCCGCCTTCGAGTCCGAGGGCTCCGGCCCGTGGCTGAAGAAGTTCTACTCGCTGAACAAGCAGTGGGAATCCGAGGACCGGCGCAAGCTGCTCGCCTTCGCCCGCGACCTGCTCAATTCCGACTATGCCGGCCACCGGCTGACCTTCGTGCAGTTTGCACAGGCGCCGCACTTCAACCATCTCAATGCCGTGTACAACAGCTTCGACTTCTCCGGCCCGCTGGACTTCGTGCGCAAGGCGGCCGGCCTGTCGGACCAGGTGATGGGAACAGGAAAATGAGCGAACGCGACGCCGCCCTCCTCCGGCAGGCCGATTTCCGCACGGCAATGGGGCGCACCGCCTCCGGCGTGACGGTCGTGACTACCGACGGCGAATCCGGCCGGGGCGGCGTCACCGTCTCCTCGCTCTGCTCGCTGTCGATGGAGCCGGCCTCGGTGCTGTTCTGCCTCAACAAGGGCAGCCGGGTGCTGGAGACCCTGCTCGGCAACGGGGTGTTCGCGGCGAACATCCTCGCCCACGACCAGCACCGCGTCGCCGACAGCTTTGCCGGGCTGATCCCGGAATTTCGCGAGGACCGCTTCAAGGTCGCCGAGTGGGACAGGCTCGTCACCGGCTCGCCGGTGCTGCACGGGGCGCTGTGCCGCTTCGACTGCAAGATCGCCGGGGTGTTCGAGTTCGGCACCCACCACATCATCGCCGGCGAGGTGCTGGCGGTGGACAGCCGCGACGCCGAGCCGCTGATCTATTCCAACCGCGCCTATCACAAGCTGCACGCGGCCTGACGGATGACGGCGCGGGCGGGGGACGTCGATCAGGTCGCGGACGGCTCGGGAGACCGGCCCTCCGCCGCGTTGCTGCGCCTTCTCGCCGATCTCATCGCCTTCGAATCGGTGAGCGCGCGCTCCAACCTGCCGATCATCGATCATATCGCCGCCACTCTCGCCGGGCATGGCGTCGCGAGCCGCCGCATCCCCAATGCGGCCGGCGACAAGGCCTCGCTCATCGCCACCATCGGCCCGGCCGACCGGCCCGGCCTCGCGCTCTCCGCCCATACCGACGTGGTGCCGGTGGAGGGGCAGGACTGGTCGAGCCCGCCCTTCGCCGCCACCATCCGCGACGGCAGGCTCTATGGGCGCGGCTCCTCCGACATGAAGGGCTTCCTCGCCACGGTGCTGGCCGCCGTGCCGGCCTTCATGCGCGGGGCGACCCATCGACCGGTGCATCTGTGCTTCTCCTATGACGAGGAAGTCGGGTGCGCCGGCGCGCCCGACCTCGTCGCCGCCACCGCCGCGCTGCCGGTGCCGCCGGCCTTGTGCCTCGTCGGCGAGCCGAGCTCGCTGCAGGTGGCGCGCGCCCATAAGGGCAAGTTCGCCCATCGGCTGATCGTCACCGGGCGCGGCGGCCATTCCGCCCTGACCCATCGCGCGGCGAACGCCGTGCAGGCGGCCGCCCGCCTCGCCCTCGGGCTGGAGGCGATCGGCGCCGATCTGTGCGCCGTCACCGACGACGCCTTCGAGCCGCCCTTCACCACCGTGCATGTCGGCTCGCTGCATGGCGGCGGAGCGCTGAACCTGGTGCCCGACCGCGCGGTGCTGGAATATGAGGTCCGCACCCTGCCCGGCACCGAGGCCGCCGCCATCAAGGCGAAGATCGAGGCGCTCATCGACGAGGTGCGCGCGGTGCTGAAGGCGCAGGCGCCGGAGGCCGACATCGTTGCCGAGCCGATCAGCGCCTATCCCGGCCTCGACACCCCGGCCGATTTCCCGCCGGCGGCGCGCCTCGCCCGCCTCGCGGGAACCAACGCGGCGCCGATCACCCTCGCCTACGGCACCGAGGCCGGGCTTTACGACGAGGCCGGCATCCCGACGCTGGTCTGCGGCCCCGGCGACATCGCCCGCGCCCACAAGGCCGACGAATGGATCGGCCTCGCCGAACTCGCGGCCGCCGAAAGGCTGATGCATCGCCTCGCCGCCACGCTGGGCGAGAACCCTTCCGACCCGCTTTTCTGACCCCCAACGAGGCTCTTCCCATGGTCGTCCACACGCGCATCCGCCCCTTCAACACCAAGGAAACCTATCCCGAGCAGAAGCTGAACAACGACCTCAGCCAGGGCGTTGTGGCGCGCGGGACCATGGTGTTCCTGCGCGGGCAGGTGGCGCAGGACCTCGACACCCGCGAGAGCCTGCATGTCGGCGATGCCGGCGCGCAGGCCGCCAAGGCGATGGCGAACATCAAGATGCTGCTGGAAGAAGCCGGCAGCGAGATGAGCCATATCTGCCGCATCGTGGTGTACCTCACCGATATCCGCTACCGCGAGGCGGTCTACCAGGAGATGGGCAAGTGGCTGGCCGGCGTGTTCCCCTGCTCCACCGGCCTCGTGGTCCCGGCGCTCGCCCGGCCGGAATGGGTGGTCGAGATCGAAGTGACCGCCGTCATCCCCGACGCCGCCTGACCGGGGACGCCACGTGACCTTCTCCATTTCCGCCCGCTGCGCCCGCACCGGCCGGTTCGGCATCGCCGTTTCCTCCTCCTCGCCGGCGGTGGCGGCGCGCTGCGCCCATGCCCGCGCCGGCGTCGGCGTGGTGGCGACGCAGAACATCACCGACCCGACGCTGGGGCCGAAGGGCCTCGACCTGATGGCGCAGGGCCTTTCCGCCGACGAGGTGATGGCGCGCTTCAAGGCCGAGGCGCCGTTCTTCGACTACCGCCAGGTGGTGGTGCTCGACGGCGCCGGCCGCTCGGCCGGCCATTCCGGCGTGAAGACGCTCGGCACCCACACGATCGCGCAGGCGCAGGACGTGGCGGCGGCGGGCAACCTCCTCGCCTCTTCCGGCGTGCCGCAGGCGATGGTGGACCGCTTCCTCGCCATGCCCGACGCCGATCTCGGCGACCGGCTGGTGGCGGCGATGCAGGCGGCGGTGGCGGCCGGCGGCGAGGAAGGCCCGGTGCATTCGGTCGGCATGCTCATCGTCGACAAGGTGGCCTGGCCGGTCGCCGACCTGCGGATCGACTGGTCGGAGGGCGACGTCATGGCCGAGTTCCAGGCGCTGTGGGAGCTGTGGCGGCCGCAGCTCGATGCCTATGTGACCCGCGCGCTCGACCCCTCCACCGCGCCGTCCTACGGCGTTCCCGGCGACCAGTAGAGTTTGGACGAAGGAGGCCCCGATGTCCGTGACCCGCCCGGCCCTGAAGCTGACCCATGAAGGCGCCCTGACCATGCTCGCCGGCGCGCTCGCCAAGGCGAACGAGATCGGCGTGCCGCAGAACATCAACATCGTCGACGAGGGCGGCAACCTCGTCGCCTTCGTGCGCATGGACGGCGCCAAGCTCATCTCCCGCGAGACCTCGCTCTCCAAGGCGGTGACCGCCGCCTCGCACCGCCAGCCGACCTCGCGGCTGAAACCGGCCGACGAGATCAAGCTCTCGCTTGCCGGCGGCCAGCGGCTGACCAATCTCGAAGGCGGCCTGCCGATCATCATCGACGGCCATTGCGTCGGCGGCATCGGGGTAGGCTCCGGCACCGGGGCGCAGGACGTGGAAGTGGCGCGGGCCGGCCTTGCCGCCATCGGCGCGGAGGACCAGATCCCGTGAAGCTCATTTTCGCTCCCACCTCGCCCTTCGTGCGCAAGGTGATGGTGGTCGCCCGCGAATGCGGGCTCATCGATGCCATTGAGACGCAGTTCAACCCGGCGAGCCCGCTCACGCGCGACCCGGCGCTCACCGGTGCCAACCCGCTCGGCAAGATCCCGGCGCTGATCCTCGACGACGGCACCGCGCTCTATGACAGCCCGGTCATCTCGGAATATCTCGCCGCCACCGCCGGCGACACCACGCTGTTCCCCGCCGCCGGGCCGGCGCGCTGGGCGGCGCTGACCCAGCAGGCGCTCGCCGACGGGCTGCTCGATGCGGCGATCGGCAACCGCTACGAGACGGTCGTGCGCCCGGCCGAACTGCGCTGGGAGGGCTGGTCGACGGCGCAGCTCGCCAAGATCACCGGGGCGCTGGACCGCATCGAGGAGATCGCGCCCGGCCTGCCGCAGGCGCCGACCATTGGCACCATCGCGATAGGCTGCGCGCTCGGCTATCTCGACTTCCGCTATGCCGCGCTCGGCTGGCGCGAGGGACGGCCCGACGCCGCCTCATGGTTCGCCGCCTTCGACGAGCGCCCGCCATGGCGGCGACCCGCCCGCGCGAACACGTCGCCTGAGCCTTCCCCTGCCTTGCCGGAGCCGCCCGCCCGTGACCGCCTTGCGCATCGACATCCTCAACGGCCCGAACGCCAATCTCTACGGGCTCGACCCCTCCGGCCCCTATGGCAGCCTGACGCTGGCCGATATCGGCGAGCGCTGCGCGGCCAAGGCGGCGGGGCTGGGCGCCGGCGTGCGGTTTCGCCAATCCAACCATGAGGGCGTGCTGATCGACTGGATCCAGGCGGCGCGGCTTGAGGCGGACGGGCTGATCATCAACGCCGCCAGCCTCTCCTACACCTCGATCGGCATCCTCGACGCCATCGCCGCGCTCGGCAAGCCGAGCTTCCAGGTGCATGTGAGCAACGTGTTCCGGCGCGAGAAGATGCGCCATTTCTCGCCGCTCTCGGCCGCGGTGACCGGCTGCATCATCGGCGCCGGCCCGCTCGGCTACGAACTCGCCATCGAGGCGCTGGTGGGGCAGATCCGCCAGTTGGTCTAGGAGACGGGCGCCGTCACAGGTGGCGACGCCAGTGCGGCTCCGACACGATGGAGAGGGGGAAGCCGGTTTCCCGCCACTCGACCGCCTGCAGGATCTTGTTGCCGAAGGACGAGTGCTTCCACGATTCCGTGGCATAGGCGCCGACGACCAGCACGTCCGTCTTTTGCGTGATGCCGCCGGCCTGGGCGCCGCGCTCCAGAACGGCCGCCTCGCAATGCTTGCGCTGTCCGAAGGTGAAGGTGCCGGTGAAGGTCGCCCGGCCGATATTCACGCGGGGCGCTCGGGGAAAGCCGCCAGGTCACTCGGCTCGGTGAAGCCCGGCGGGCCAACGGGAACGAGTCGTAGACAGATACAGGGAACGCGCTGAGGAACGTGGGAAACGTCCAGTTCGGCGGCAGACCGGCAAGATTTGAGATATTCATGGAAAGTTTTAGTGGGATAATATCTCTTATATTTCAATGAATTACGAATCTTCAGAAGATTATTCAAGACATTTTTGCGCATACGCCGAGTTACGTTGGCCAATGGCGTTGGACGATCGTCTTTTGCTGCATGCCATCTCGGGATGAAATACTTGGAAATGATTGCAAATTCCTCCGGAATGCGTTGACGGGCACCGCAACCAATGAGGCGCGACGCATTCGGATCAAGGACAGCACATCACGCTATTTTCGCCCGCTTTGGATCGAGGCTTTTGCGTCAATGATCGATTGACATATCTTCGCCATCTCAAGGAGCCTCAGCGTTTCGGCATCGACCTTCATCTCCGCGAGACAGGAGCGAAGGGATTCGCAAGCCGAATCTGTTGCCGACCGATCGTGTCACGCCACAACTGGATAAACCTCTTCATCTAGGCTGAGTCTTATCTGGCCTTGCCGCGGCCCTGCGCTTTCCGCCGCGCTTGCCGGCCATGTCGGCGAGCCGGCGGAATGTCGGACACTCCATGTGCGAGGGCGCTCGGCAATCGGCGACGTGGCGAAGCGTGTCGCGCAGCGCGGTCAATTCCTTGATCTGGCGGTCGATCTCGGCAGCCTTCTCACGAAGCACGTCGCGCGGCAGGTCCGGCATCCCGTTGCGGCCGAACATCCCGGCAATCTCATCAAGCGAGAATCCCGCCGACTTTCCCATCGCAATCAGCTTGAGCTGCACCAGCACTTCGGGCGGAAACTGTCGGCGCAGCCCGTGCCGGCCAACCGAGGATATCAGCCCGGCCTCCTCATAATAGCGCAGCGCCGAGGGCTTGATTCCGCTTTGTGCGGCGACCTCTCCGATATCCAGAAATTTCATGCTTGACCTCAAGTTGACTTGAGGTGGCAGCCTGCTCTCGAACGGAAATTCAGGCAAGAGGACAGGGCGATGGAACAGGCGGAACCGGGCGCATCGGCGAAGGCACGAGCGGGGATCACGATCACGCTGGCGCTGTCGATGCTGTTGGCCTCGCTCGGCACCAGCATCGCCAATATCGCGTTGCCGGCGCTGGCCGAAGCGTTTTCCGCACCGTTTGTGCAAGTGCAGGCGGTCGTCGTCGCTTATCTCGCGGCCCTGACAGTCTCCGTTATCATCGCGGGGCGGCTCGGCGACAGTCTCGGGCTGAAGCCAATGCTCGTCGTGGGTCTGACCGTCTTCGCCGCCGCATCGCTACTGTGCGCGGTTGCACCGAACCTGTGGCTGCTGATCGGCGCGCGGACGCTACAGGGCATCGGCGCCGCCTTCCTCATGACGCTCGCCATGGCGCTGATGCGCCAGACGGCGGGCGAGGCGCGCATCGGGCGAGCCATGGGGCTGCTCGGCACGGTATCGGCGCTGGGGACGGCGCTCGGCCCCTCGCTCGGCGGTCTGCTGATTGCGGTGACGGGATGGCGCGGCATCTTCTGGGTACAGGTGCCGCTGGCGGTCCTGGCACTCATCCTCGCTGTCGTGACGCTGCCGGGCAGCCCCGGCAAGCGGAAGGCGCCCTCGCCAAGCCTGCGGTCGGTAATGAACCGGAGCCTCGCGCCTAATCTTCTCGTCAACCTCCTGGTCGCCGCCGTCATGATGACGACGCTCGTGGTCGGCCCTTTCTATCTCGGTTCAGGGCTCGGTCTGGAGGCAAGAAACGTCGGGTTCGTCATGGCGGTCGGCCCGGTTATTTCCATCTTCACCGGCGTTCCTTCCGGCCGACTCGTCGATGCCTGGGGCAGCGCTCGCGTGCTCGCCATCGGACTTGTCCTGCTGGCCGCGGGAACGTTCCTGCTGGCATTCGTTCCAAGTATCATCGGCGCCACCGGCTATGTGCTTTCCATCGCGGTGCTGACGCCGGGCTATCAGCTCTTCCAAGCCGCCAATAATACAGCTGCGCTGGCGGACGTGCCCAGGGACCGGCGTGGTACGGTCTCGGGGCTGCTCAACCTGTCGCGCAACATCGGCCTGATCGCGGGCGTATCGCTGATGGGCGCCGTCTTCGCCTTCGGCGTCGGGACCGAAGAGTTCATTGACGCGACAGTTTCCGCCATCACCGCCGGGATGCGACTGACCTTCCTTCTGGCCGGCGGTATGATGCTCGTCGCAATTGCCGTTGCGTTCGGACGCCGTAACCCAACTCAATTCAAATTGATCTGAACGCACTACGCTGTTCGACGTCGTCGATGACGGATTGCGGCTCTTGGTCGAGCGGCATGTTCGCGGCCTCATGGATGGCGTCGAGTGCGCCGGCCACATCGGCGTCGAGCCCGGAGAACAGGGGCGCGAGGTCATCCTGCTCACGCCCGC
Source organism: Ancylobacter sp. GW821-FHT10E12 (assembly GCF_058809335.1). Classification (NCBI taxonomy): domain Bacteria; kingdom Pseudomonadati; phylum Pseudomonadota; class Alphaproteobacteria; order Hyphomicrobiales; family Xanthobacteraceae; genus Ancylobacter; species Ancylobacter sp. GW821-FHT10E12. Next base: position 75,226 of record NZ_JBXASN010000003.1, read on the forward strand.
GCTCGGCTACCAGTTCAAATGTCATGCGAACCGCCACCTGTGTTGTCAGGCTATCGACAAGCACCCTGGCGATCTGGCGTCGGGCGACGACGCCGTCGCGAGGCGTCCCGGACTGCCGCCGGTCACCCTGCAAGAATCTCAGGTGCAATTGATCGGGCGCGTTGTAGTCGAACCAGCCCGGCCGGACGATGGTGTAGGGGCAACCGCTCATCCGCACGAGCCGCTCCGCACGTCGTTTCCAGTCATGTGCGCCCTTGCGATCGGTGACGCCGATGGCTGTCATCAGGGCGAGCCGCGCCGGGCGATCGCCGAGAGCGGCAAGGATGTTGCGCACGCCCCCGTAGTCGACGGCTTGCGCATCACCCACGCCAGCATAGGTTCCATGGGTGAACACGACCGCGTTCACTCCCTCGACTGCCGCAGCCAGGGTTTCCGGTCGTGTGAGATCGGCGACCACGGTCGTCAGGCCAGGCCGCTCCTTCAGTTTCCCGGCTTCGCGCACAAGGGCGCGCACCTCGTGCTTTTGACGCAGCGCTTCATCGACAACATGCAAGCCGATGCTGCCCGTGGACCCGACGGCGAGAATTTTCAAACGACCATCGCTCACAGGGCGCCACCTATTTCACTGCTCTTTTCATGTGCCGTTCCCAGAAACGCACCGCATCGACGATCCATCCATCGGCGCTGGTACCGGCGCCCGTCCCGAAGCCGTGGCCGACATTCCGGTAGCGGTGGAACTCGACCGGCGTGCCGCTGCGGCGAAGAATGGCGACGCGGCTTTCCATCGCCCCCGGCGGCGCGATGCCATCGTGCTCGCCGACGACCGCGAAGGTCGGCGGTTCTTCCGAAGACGTGTCGGAATGCGCCGTATAGGCCATCACGACGGTCGATGGCTTGGGCAGGTCGTCGCCGCCGAAAGCAGCGACGCCGTGCGAGCCGATGAAGGCAGCCATGCGCGCGCCAGCCGAGCTACCCCACACGGAGTAATCGTCGGTGCTGACCCCAAGCATCTCGGCATTTCGAAAAATGAAGGAGATGGCGGCGGCGAGGTCCTCGGTGGCGATCCGGCCACCTTGTCCGGCGCGATATTTGAGGACGAAGGCATTGTAGCCTTGGCTGCTGATCTGCTCGGCATAAGGAAAGCCTTCGTGAACCGAGCCGACATAGGCAAAACCGCCGCCGGGAGCGATCACCGCAAAGGGAGCGCCTGGCCGCCCGCGGAAGAAGAACAATCCCGTGCGTGCCCTGGCCGGCTCGGCCGCCTTCTGCGCCTCGGTATAGATGTCGTAGAAGACAGTCCTGCCGGCGGTCACGTCGGCGATCATGCGGTTGAGCCCGCCAGCAACAACGGCAGGTTCCACATGGCTGTGATAAGGCAGGAGCGACGCGACATCGCCCAGCGGCAGGCCCGCATCGTAGGAACGGCCGTCCCAGGGGAGAATCCGCGGGGCAAATCCGGCGAATGCCGGGTGCTCCAGGATGTCACCGATCGTGCTGGCCGGGTCAAGCAGCCTTCCCCGCGTGTCTACGGGCTTGCCGATCGCAGATGCCTCACCTAGCCGTTCGGCTGTCAGGTCATCCTTCTGCACATGCCCCTCATTCTGAGCACCCGCCGGCAAGCTTGCGAGGAGCAGGAACAGCACCGTACAGGCCGATTTGAGTTTCTGGATCCTCATCTGTCCTGCCCTCGGCTCGTGCGCAACGGCGACCGTCCATGCCTAAGACGTAACGGGTCGTTCTTCATGTCTCGCGAAAGACAAGCCGCGGCGGTGTTCTCTTCGCTTCTCAATGACCGGTCATTTTCAGAACAGCCTCGGGGAGACGCTCACCCTGCACCTCGATCCTGGAGGCCTCGGCATCGATCTCGGCGAGATCGTCGGCTGTAAGCTCCAGATCAACCGCGCCAAGATTTTCCTCGAGGCGATGCAGTTTGGTGGTGCCGGGAATCGGCACGATCCAGGGCTTCTGGGCCAGCAGCCATGCGAGCGCCACCTGCGCGGGTGTCGCGTTCTTGCGGTCGGCAACTCCCTTGACAATGTCGACCAGAGCCAGGTTGGCCTTACGCGCTTCCGGGGAGAAGCGGGGCACCAGATTGCGGAAATCTCCGGCCTCGAACGTGGTGTCTTGGGTGATCTGGCCGGTAAGGAAGCCCGCCCCCAGCGGACTGAACGGAACAAAGCCGATGCCAAGCTCTTCCAGCGCGGGCAGCAACTCGGCCTCCGGTCCACGCCAGAAGAGAGAATATTCACTCTGGACCGCGGTGATCGGCTGAACCGCATGAGCGCGGCGGATCGTCTGGACGCCAGCCTCGGACAATCCGAAATGCTTGACCTTGCCCTCGGCGATCAACTCCTTGACGGCGCCGGCGACGTCTTCGATCGGCACATTGAGGTCGACGCGATGCTGGTAGAAGAGATCAATGCGATCGGTCTTCAGGCGCTTGAGTGCGGCTTCCGCTACCGCCTTGACATGTTCGGGACGGCTGTTCGTGCCGCCCGAACGAGCGCCCGTCTTTTGTTCGATGTCGAAGCCGAACTTGGTGGCAATGACCACCTGATCGCGGATCGGCTGAAGCGCCTCGCCGACCAGTTCCTCATTGGCAAACGGCCCGTAGGCTTCGGCCGTGTCGAAGAAGGTCACGCCTCGCTCATGCGCATCGCGGATGAGCTTGATCATTCGGGTCCTGTCCGTCGCCGGACCGTACACGCCCGTCATTCCCATGCAGCCGAGGCCGAGGGCAGAAACCTCAAGGCCGGTTCCGAGTTTTCTTGTTTTCATTGTGGTTCTCCGTTCAGTTTGGGATGCGTGCCTCGACGATCATCTTGGTCCGATGTCATGGCTTGAATGGAAAGTCCGTGCTTGCGCTCAGCTCTTTCCAGTTCACGATTTCCTTGCGTTGAGTATCGATCTCGGCGGCAACGATCTGGACGGCATCGCTGCCGAGCAGAATCAACGTGAACCGCCGGTGATGAGCCATGTCGTCACGATGTTCCTCCCTCATTTGGATGTGCCTGCATATCCATGCAGCCGAGGCCAAAAGCCGAGACTTCAAGGCGGCCGTTCGCGTAAGCCTCAAGCAACGGCAAGTCGCTGAAGGTCAAAGTGTAGGCGATCGATACCCATGCGAGATCCGAGCCGGAGAAAACAAATTGATACCGGACCTTGAGCAGATCGGTGAGACCGACAGAAATATCAGTAATTATTATCGTGTTTCTGATAATAACATCACAATAATGGCGTTCTTTTCTAGGAACTAACTCGCATTGTTCTCGAAATGCATGGATAGAACACCTCGGCGCCCCGGATTTCCTCTTGGACAGCACTTCTACGTTGCCAAGGTAATTTATCGCGTGCGGATCATGCTTATTAGAGGCTATAATGTGCATGAAGCAATAAGGTGGACTAATGAATGGCGCATGAGAACTTCAACGACCTTGCCGCCTTCGCGACCGTTGCGAAGGAGCGGAGCTTCACCAGAGCCGCGGCAAAGCTAGGCGTTTCGCAGTCAGCGCTAAGCCAGACCATACGCGCGCTTGAAGAAAGGATCGGCTTGCGCTTGCTGACCCGCACAACGCGCAGCGTTGCGCCGACCGAAGCCGGTGAGCGTCTGCTGCAGACGGTTGCTCCCAGGTTCGAGGAGATCGAGGCCCAGCTCGCGGCCTTGAGCGAACTCCGTGAAAAGCCCGCCGGCACGGTCCGGATCACAGCAGGGGAGCATCCGGCTATCTCCATCCTGCAGCCCGCACTGAAGCGGTTTCTGCCAGATCATCCCGACGTCAACGTCGAGATCATCGTCGACTACGGTCTCACCGACATTGTGTCGGAAGGATATGACGCCGGTGTGCGAATGGGTGAGCAGGTCGCCAAGGATATGATCGCCGTGCCTGTCGGGCCGGAGATGCGTATGGCGGTGGTCGGGTCGCCAGGCTATTTCGAACGGTACCGGATACCCGCAACGCCACAGGAACTGACGGCGCATAAGTGCATCAATATGCGGCTTCCCACTTATGGCGGACTGTTCGCCTGGGGCCTCGAGAAGGATGGGCGAGAAGTCAAAGTACGCGGTGAAGGACAGCTGGTGTTCAATAATCTAGGTCTCCGGCTGAGCTCGGCCCTGGATGGTCTCGGTGTGGCCTACATGCCGGAAGACCAGGTGCTGCCCTATGTTGCCGAAGGACGCCTGATCCGCGTTCTGGAGGATTGGTGCCCATACTTTCCGGGATACCACCTCTATTACCCCAGCCGCCGTCACTCTTCGCCGGCGCTGACACTATTGGTGGATATGCTGCGCTATCGTGCACCATGATCATAGTGCGGAACAACGCTGATCATCTGATGTGGCGACGGTGACTGATGGGCAGTCCGCGGCGGATGCCTGTGGCCATCACACATGCTTCGGGGGCGAAAAGGATGATCGGGCACCCACAATCACGTCGCGCGCGCCCAGTATCGTAGCCATTTCATGGTGTAGTAGGTGAGGAAGATGTAAAGGCCGGCTATCGCGACGCAGTGTGCGAAAAAACCGACGACCGCTTCCTCGAAACTCCACCAGTCGAGCGTGACCTGCATCGCGAGCTTGGTGCCGAGGCCGAGTTCGAACGAGCTCCAAATGCCATGAACCGCAATCGCGAAGGCGATCAACCGTAGCGTCCACCTGCGGATCGCGCTCGGCTGGGAGATGCCGAACAGGTTGCGCGCCACCCCCATCAGCATCGGCCAGCGCAAGCCAAGATGGACGGCCACGATGACGAGCGCCCAATAGGCAGCCAGTGTATGGACCTGTCGTACCGTGAAGCCGCCATAGGCCGACATAACACCGGACAAGGCGTTGGAAATGAGCACGCTGGTGACAAGCAGCGCCGCCATGGCGACGAGCAGCGCAAGGGTGACGGCGGCATTGAAGAGGCTGCGTACTTCCCGTCCGGTTCTTGCGACCGTGCTGTAGAAGCGCCGGTTGAAGATGTTATGCGCAATGAGCAGCAGGAACATGGCCGTTCCGGCCAGTTCGTGGGCAGTGTTGCCAAGCCACCAATAGGAAAAGCTGAAGACGAGCAGCAGCGCGGCGAGAAGGTCGAACAGCAGACGCAGACGGAAAACAGTGCTCAAGGCGCGCCCCTCAGGCCTATTCGACCGGCGTGCCGGTGAAGCGGGGAATGCGATAACCCGTATAGAGGTAATCGCCGTCCGCCTGGCTGCGATGGCACGACTGGCAACGGGCGGTATTCTCGCTCATGTTGACGGACTTGTCGGGCCAGAACCACTGGAACTGCCAGTCAGCCGTGCGACGGCGCTCGTCATAGTCCGCACCAAAGCCTTCGCCCTTCTCCATGACGAAGTAGCGATAGAGTTCACCGTCGCGGTAATCGACAAGCACGAAATGGGTGCCGGCAGGGATTGGCCGACCGCTCCTGACGGCCTCAATCGCTTCCCGTGTCGTCATGATATGCTCGGTCACGTTACCCCGCCGAACAGTCGTATAGTGAACGAGCTGATCGATATTTTCCGGGAACGTAACCCGATTGGTCTCGGCATGAACCTGCCATCCGACAGCAAGGATCGCCCCGGCGATCATACTCGCGAGGGCAAATGGTCGTGCAATTTTCAACATGAGAAATCCCGCTCGGCGTTCATGGATGGACGGCTATTGTCGATAGTGTTCGTCCGTGACCTTCTCCATCCACTCGACAGACTTGCCATCGAGCGATTCCGAAAAGGCGATATGCGACATGCCGTTGGTTGAGGAGGCGCCGTGCCAGTGCTTCACGCCCGGAGGAATCCACACGATGTCGCCCGGCCTGATTTCCTGAACGGGGCCGTCCCATGCGCGCACGAGACCGACGCCAGCCGTGACGATCAGCGTCTGGCCGAGCGGATGGCTATGCCATGCCGTGCGGGCACCGGGTTCGAAGGTTACGATGCCGCCGCCGATGCGGGCGGGTGCGCTTCCCTGAAAGCGGGAATCGACCCGCACCGAACCTGTGAAGTTGGCAGCAGGACCCGTGGCGGACGGCTGCGAACCGGGGCGTGTGACGGTGATGACGGGGTCAGCCTGGGCCGATGCGGCGGAGGCGCAGAGCGCAATAACAAGAATTGCTGCGAAAAGGGGCTTCATCTCACTCCTTTGGTTTTCATGGCTTCTGGCAAGGCACGTGCTCTCGTCAGTTCTTGAAAACCTCACGGGCTACGCCGACGGCGGCAATCGCGTTGGGCCAGCCCGAATAGAAGGCGAGCTGTGTGATCGTTTCGACGATCTCCTGCTCGGTCACACCATTGCGGCGCGCGAGCGCGATATGGGAGCGGAGTTGCTCGGGTCGGTTAAGCGCGACAAGTGCCGCGACCGTGATCAGGCTGCGGTCGCGCTTGGCGAGGCCGGGCCGCTCCCAGATATCCCCGAACAGCACGTCATCGGTCAGCTCGGCGAGCTTGGGCGCGACGTCGCCCATCAGTTGCTGCGCGCGCGACGGTAGCTTGGCAGGTGCAGCGCCGGACGCTCCGGGAGGAGTCTCGGTTTGTGCATCTGCCATGTTGGACGATCCTGCGATCAAAAGCAGGCTGGTTGCGACAAGCAGATGTCTGGTGAGCGTCTTCAATGTGTGCTCTCTCTCTGAATAGGGGGCATCCGATTAAGAACCGGATGCCACGGTGTTGAACCTTTTTCCTGACGTCTCTTCGGAAACAGGGATCAGGTTACGAACGGTCAGAGACGAGGGTTCGGGCAAAGAACGGCGTCAACTTGCCCATCGCGGCGTCCACGTATTTGGGAACCCAATAGGTCTCGATGTGCGTTGCGCCCTCGATGAGGAACAGCTCTTTGTCCTTGGTCTCGGTGGCTTTGGGAAACGCCTCTTCCGTCATGTAGAGGCTGTCGGCCTTGCTGCCCGCCATCATCAGCAGTGGAACGTTGATCAGCTCGATCTGGTCGGCAGCATCCCAACGCATCAGGTCCATGAGGCTGCTGGTCGTGTACTTGAAGGTCGATCCGGGATGCGCATGTGTCTTCCAGTAATATTCATAACCCTGCCGATAGAGGTCGAACGGCAGGGCCGCGATCTGCGCATCAGTCAGGTTAGCGTCTCCCGAATAGAGGATTTCACCGCCAGCCATTTCCTGGGCGCGGGCTTTCGAGGCTTGCTGTAGCCGCTCCTGGATGGTTGCCAGTTGCGAGTCCGCATAGCCGTTGCGACGAACGCGGCCGGAGTTGAACATGCTCAAGGTGGCGATCGACTTGAAACGCTTGTCAGTCTTCGCCGCCGCCAGGGAATAGCCGCCGCCGCCGCAGATTCCGAACAGTCCGAGGCGGTTGGCATCGACGCCCGGATAGGCCGTGATGAAATCCGCCGCGCCATGAATGTCCTCGATGCGGAACATGGGCTTGTCCACGCTACGGGGCTTGCCGCCACTCCCGCCCTGATACGCGGCATCCATTGCGATCGTAATGTAGCCCTGTTCCGCCAGATGCTGGGCATAGAGGCCCGCAACCTGTTCCTTCACCCCGCCATTCGGGTGCGCCACGATGATTGCAGGATATTTCTGGCTCGGATCGTAGTTCGCCGGTGTGTAAACGTTGGCGACGATATCCAGGCCACCCAGCTTGTAGGTGACCGGGTGGATATTGACCTTGCCCGGCTCATTCTTGGTGATCGCACCGTCATAGACCAGTGTAAAAGGGTTCTGCTTATAGTCGGCGGCGACAGCAGCATTTGTGGTCATGGCAGGGCTCCCAAGAATTGCGGCAGACATAACAAGCGCAGAGACCCCAATGAACTCGCGCCTTTTTTGATTGATGATTTTTTTATTCATTCCAGCCTCCAATCTTTTACATTCATGCGGCGCGGTACGTTTCTGCAGGTGGTTCAATCCAGCTTCTTGTCGGCGAGGAACATCGACACCTGATCCGCGATCTGAACGTTGTTCAGGTCGGACATCAGGAAGTGCGTGTTGCCGCGAATGCCGATCTCGGGCAGATGCACCAGGCGGGCGTCGCCGCCACGCTTGTTGATGGCGTCGACCCAAAGCCGGGCCATGGCGAGCCGTACCCGCCAATTGTCCTGGCCGCGCTCCGCGGTGGGTTCCGTCGGAAAATTGTCGCCGTAATAGATGACGATCGGGATGCGCGTCAGCTTCTCGAAATCCGCGAGGGGCACGGCCTCGGGCGACAAGGTGCCGGCCGCGCTCGGCATCGCCGGCGGCAGTTCGCCTTCGGGGAAGATGAAGCCGCTCCCCGGCTCGAAAGCGACGATGGCCTTGACGTTGGGACTCTTGATCGCCGTCAGCCAGCCAGGCCCACCGCCTTGCGAATGGGTGAAGAGGATAGCAGGGCCGGTTTTTGCGAACAGCGCCGCCATGGCATCCGAGATCACACCGGCGTCGTAGGGGCCGGTGTTCGGTGTGACCGATCGCAAGAACTGGTTCAGCGTTTCGGGCGCGCGGTCGAACTGGACGTTCTCGAAATAGTCAGGCCACTTGCCGAGCCGGAATTGGTCAAAGAAAAGCTGATCGTAGGGGGTCGGCTCAATCGTCGTGGCGACGGTGCTGTTGCCCGCCCGTCCACGGCGCGGCTGGTCCACCAGATAGACCGGAAAATGCCGTCGCAGGAAAATGTTCTGGAAGCCCGCGCGACCATCCGGCGTGGTCTCCCAACTCCGCCCCGACTGAAAGGCGCCGTGCAGCATGACGATGGGCAGCGCCTTCGGGTTCTGCGGCACCTGATAGAAGGCATAGAGATGATCGCCGTGAAGGCTCTGCCCTTCGGAGGTCGGGGCGTTGTTGTTGTAGGTTCCGGGGGTACGCGAAATCGTCCCACCGACAGCGAAACTGCCCTGCTCCTCGATGATAAGAGGCTCAAGCTTGCTCGGCTGCTGCGCGACCGCAGCCGAGCCTCCCCCGAGGCTGGAAACAATCAATAACGACGTGAATATGTATTTCCACGATTCCAAGGTCGACGTTCCCCGCATGTTACGTTGGGTCGCCTTGAATCTAGCAACGATGTCAGTTTTCGATTAGACCACTAGATACGCATGGGGTTATAAGGACAACTAATTAATTGCGACGCAATGTCCTGTCCCAGATTGGCATGGATGCCTGAATGGCCGTTGGGCTCCGGTTGGCGTGGGCTGCAGCGTAAAGCCAAGAATCCAAGGAGAGATCGACGTCTACCGATGGATGAGGCCAATACGGCAGCTCATCACGCCCTCAGCCTCGCTCCCGCAGCCCCGCTTCGAGCACGCGCATCCGCGCGGCGATCCCGGCTTTTACTGCGGCATGAAGCGCCTCGGGGAATCCCGCTGGCAGCCCGGCCTCGACTGCCGTGATGGCCTCATCCATGCGGGCCGCAATGTCTCCCAGCGCGGTGCGGACAAGTGCCTTTGGCAGGCCCGCCCTGGCGGCGGTCTGGAAGAAATGCCGAGGCACGACCTCGTCGAAACGATAGTGCCGGTTATCACCGACCGACATGGCGAGCGTCATTTGCCGCCGGTCGATCTGGTGGGCGGCCAGGCTCGGCTGGGCCGTGAGCACGTCATAGAGCGGAGTCAGCTGATAGCCGCCACGGGGATGCAAGAAGATACTGAAATTCTTGGCGTGCCCATCCGTTGCGCCAATCAGCCAGAACACGAGCTGCGCCTGGAACAGGGTACGATAATCCGCCGCGGGCGTATCGCTGCCCTTGAGGAGGTCGGCAATCTCCACGAGGCCGGGGCCGCCATCCTGCTGATATTTGCGCGTGGGCGGCACACCGAGCGCCTGACAGCAATCCTCCTGCGGCAGGCGGATGAGGCGTTTGCCACTCCAGACACGGTCGAACCGTTCGATCACCAGCGCCTTGGTCTCACCGAAGGTCATGATCTCTGCGGTATTGACCTTGAGCCCTAGAGCGCCAAGCAGGCGCAGGCAGTAGAATTCATTCTCGACGCTATGGGTGAGGTCGATGCCATTCGGCAGACGGCCGATCGGCGTCTTGAAGATATGCGTGGTCGGTGTGGTGCCGTGCGGCTTGTACCAGCGACCATCCAGCTTCAGGAGCGCGGTTTTCTCCTGCGCGCCGGCGACCGAGATGCGGAAATCATCATCGCGTGAAAGCCCCAGCGGGGCCTGCGCCAGATTGCCGAGCAGACGTGCGATTATCTCGTCGTCGAGCAACTCGTCCGCAAGGGCATCGTCCTCGCCTGGATGTTCGCTGTCGCCGGCGATGAATTGCAGAGCGCCCACGCAATCACGGCCGATCGCCGCAAGCAGGCTGTAGGCGTCGGAGCCGGCAGCGCCAACCTTCTCGGCAACACGCCGTCGCAGGATGTCGGAATCCGGCAGCAGGTTCTCGAATACCGCGGCGACCGGCGCACCACGCCAGGCATCCTCCCGCAGGGGCAGCGAGAGCGAGACGGGGAAGGCGGTCTCCAGGTCCAACCACGCCGCGTCATAACGAAACGCGATGGCGCCGCTGGGATCCTTGATGAGATGCCCGACCAGCCGGTTGTTCTGATAGACGCGAAGGGGAGGATGGACGCGGCGGCGCGGCATCAGTCGACGAGATCTTCAATGCCGCGCGACCGGCTGCGCGTGGCGATCTGGAATTCGAGATCGAGCGCTGCCAGCACCGACAGCAGGGTATCGAGCCTGACGGCGGGATTGCCGGTCTCGATGAGGGAAATGGTCTCCTGCCGCAGACCCGCCTGCTCGCCGAGCGCGGTCTGGCTGAGGCCGAGGCGCTTGCGCTGACGGCGGATGAGGTTGCCGATCTGCTTCGGCGTGCGTGCGAGGTCTGACTGGATCATGCGCGGTTGATATGCGCCTTATCCGATAAAATATCAATATAGGAATTGACCGATAAATCAATAATATTCGTCAATTCACATAAAGTGGCTTTATCGCAAATGACGCATAGAGATCAGACCGGTTCCGACAGGCCAAAACGTCTACCTCGGGCTATGACGTTACAAATCGCAGACAATTGTGCGAGAATCGCGTGCGATTCATAACAATGCGTCTTTATCGGTTCACGCCCTCCGCATCTCCGCCCGCGCCAGCATGGCGTCGAGATCGGTGAAGGCGCCAGCCGAGCGCCAGAGGTGGCGGTTCCCGAGCACATAGACGGCTTCCTTGGCCCGCGTCACGGCGACGTTGAGCAGGTTCGGCTCTTTCCCCGCCCAGCCACGAACTCCGGTCTGGTCGGCATTGGGGGCGCCGAGCACGAAGATCACCGCCTCGGCCTCGCGGCCCTGCACGGTGTGGATGGTGCCGACCCGTTCATAGGCCCACGCGTCCAGAGCGGGAGTGGCGGCGGCGAGCGCCGCGCTCTCGCGGATCAAGCGGCGCAGCCCATCGGCAACCTGAACGAAGGGCGTCACCACATAAAGGTCAGGCATGAGGCCGGTAGCCACAATGTGTTCGATCATCTCGACCGCCGCGCGGCCCTCCTCAGGGCACCATTTGTCGGTGCCGGAACCCGAGATGTCGATCCAACGCGAGGGGCCGAGGAGATCGCGGATGGGCGAGGCCGCGTGCACCTTCGCCGCCACTATCAGATTCTCATAGGCATGCGGTTGGCGATGCCGAACATCGGCTCGGCGCTGATGGCCGAGTTGGAGCGCGACCGCACCACCTTCCGGGGCATCATCGTCGACCACGCCTTGTTCGAAGCGGCGCTCGACCTGCATCGCCCCTTTATCGACGCCGCGGCGAAGCCCCTGCGCAACAATCTTGGCGCCATGTTACAGGCACTCGACGGAAAGAGCCTCGGCGATCCGGCGAAGGATGCGCTGATCCCCGACCTCTGGGCGAGCCTGTTCCTGGTGGTGCCGGCGCTTTCCACCACCTTTGCCTCGGTCGGCACCATGCTCGGCCGCCTGCCGCCCGCCGCGCTCGGTTGGCTGCTGGTCGACGAGGCCGGTCAGGCGTCGCCGCAGCAGGCGGTCGGCGTGCTGATGCGGACAGGACGTACTATCGTGGTGGGCGATCCGATCCGGGCGCCACCGGCGGCACTCTTCCGGCGTCGATCGCAGCGTGCGGCTATCGATGATGGCTGCGCCCGGCTGCTCGCTGCGCCCCGCAGCAAGGCACAGGATGGTCCGCAAATCCTCCGCCCGCGCCTCGAAGCAGCCTGCCCCCGAGCCAGCGTTGCGCCTGCTGGTAGACGATCTGCCACGGCGGCAGGTCGTTGGGCATCCAGCGCCAGGGAGCGCCCGTCTTCACCACATGGCGCAGGCCGTTGAACACCTCGCGCAGCGAATGGCTCCGCTGAGGAATAGCCTCAGGCAAAAGCGTCAGATAGGACGCCACCAGCGCCCACTCTTCATCGGAAACATCAGAGGGATACGGCTTGCGAGACCGCTTCATCTCGCAAACCTCAGAAATCAGAGTTAATCAGTCCCTAACAGCCTCTAGCTCGTTGAGCGGAGCCTTCGATCGCTGTATCGCCGCCCGGATGGCGGGCGTAGTTGTGGCGCTGCCATGGAGTATCTGGCCCATAATTCCTCCCGGGAGGCGGGACCATCTGCGCTGATTCCCCAACACTCGGGGACTGAACAGATCGCGAGTGGCGTCCTCTCGTACCCATCTCCTCCAAAGGAACCATCAGAGAATTTTTGGCAGTACCTCGCGGCCGATAAGATCGAGTTGCTCGGGCAGTTCCTCCGACGGTACCACGCACAGGACCACCGAGGTGGAGCCCGCCTCATACAGCGCGATCATCGCCGCGGCGGCTTCCTTGGGCGAGCCAGCAACGCCCAGCCAGTCCAGCCATTCATCCGGCATCTCCTCGGCGACCGCGGCGGCGCCGCCGCGCGCCAGCAGTTCCTTCAGCGGCTCGTTGACGCCGTAGACCTCGGTGAGCAGCGTCGGGCCCATGGCTTCCATGTAGAAGGCGGCGAACTTGCGCATCTTGGCCCGCGCCGCCGCCGAATCCGAGCCGACACATGCCAGCGCATAGGTGATGATCTTGAACGGCTCGGTCAGCCCCGCCTCGGCCCGGACAGCGGCGATGCGCGCGCGCACGGCCTCCACATAGCGCGGGCCGGCAAGCACCGAAATTTGCAGGCCGTCGGCGATGCGGGCGGACAGGTCGACCGATTTCGGCCCGACCACCGCGGTGAGCACCTTCAGTTCCGGGGCGGAATGGGTAAGCGACACATTGTCGAAGCTGTAATACTCGCCCTTGGTGGTGACGGTCTCGCCCTTGGCGAGGCGCTTGATGCCGTCCACCGCCTCGCTCATCGAGATAAGCACGGATTTGGGGAACAGCCCCATCTGCTTCATCCAGGCCGGCACGCCATGGCCGAGGCCGAGATCGGTGAAGCGGCCGGGAAAGGCGCCGGCCAGCGTCGATGCCTCCATGGCGGCCACCGCCGGGTGGCGCACCCGGTTGGCGATGGCGCCGATGCCGACGCGGATCGAGCCGGTCGCCTGCAAGGCGATGCCGGCCGTGGCGAAGGCCGAGAGCATGAAGTAGTCCTCGGCCAGCCAAAGCTCGGTGAAGCCGACCTTCTCGACCAGCTGCGACATTTCGGCGATGCGGTTGGGCGGCACGTCGCCGAGCAGGAAGACACCGGCCTCGCGGGCATTGGATTGCATCAGGTTCGTCCTTGCGGTCGGGTGGAAGGGAAGGCCGGCATTCAGGCGCGAGCGACGTCGCGCTCGTTTTCCATCAAGGCGGCGAGCACGTCCTCGGGGGTGATGGGAATGGCGCGGATCGGCCGGCCGATGGCATCGCTGACCGCACAGGCCACCAGCGCCGCCGGCAGCAGGATCGGCGGCTCGGCCGCGCCCTTGGCGCCATTGGGGCCGTCGGCAGCGGGATTCTCGGTGATAATCGCCTCGACGCGCGGCGTGTTCAGCGCGATGGGCAGGCGATAGGCCTCGAAGCTCTTTTCCAGCGTCTCGCCCGTCTCATCGATGCGCAGGCTCTCATACAGCGCGAAGCCGAGACCCTGGGTGACGGCGCCCTGGATCTGGCCGCGCAGCGCCGTGTGGTTCACCACCTTGCCGACCTCCTGCGCCACCACATAGCGCAGCACGGTGACGCCGCCGGTGACGGGATCGACCTCCACCTCGATGGCGTGGACGTGATAGGTCGGGCAGGCGAAATAGCCGAACAGCAGGCCGCTGGCGCAGCTCGGATCGTAGGGCGTCGGCGGGCCGAGCGCATGGCGGCCGCTGCCGGTCAGCGTGCCGAGCCCGAAAGTGGACGTGGCGCCCACCGTCGCCAGCGGGATCAGCCGGCCGGGCGCGGCCGCGACGCGCACCATGCCATCCGCCAGCTCCAGCTCGCGGGGCGAGGCTTGCAGCAGCGGCGCGGCGGTCTCGAAGATCTTCTGCTTCAGCTCGCCGGCGGCCTTCATCGCCGCCATGCCGGCCACCTGGGTGGTGCGGCTGCCCTGCGAGCCGCCGTCGAAACCACCGATATCGGTGTCGGGATCGGGGATGATGACGTCGTCCGGATCGATGCCGAGTTCCTGCGCCACGATCTGGCGGATGCCGGTCGTCACCGCGCCGGAGCCGTTCTCGCTGGCGCCGCTGAGGATGACGACCGAGCCGTCCTCCTGCAATTTGGCGGTGGCCGAGCCGGGCAGCGGATTGACCAGCCAGATGGCGGGGGCGATGGCCCGGCCGCGATAAGGCTTCCTCTCGCCCTCCCACGGGATGATCTTCTCCACCGCCGCGAACTGGTCGTGCAGGATCGAGGCGTCCGGCAGCGCCTGGCCGTTGGCGAGCGTGTCGCCGTCGACGAACAGGTGGCGCATGCGATATGCGCGGCGGTCGACGCCGAGCCGGGCGGCGATGCTGTCCATGTGGCTTTCGAGCGCCGCATACATCGGCACGCCGGTGACGCCGCGCATGGCGGCGGTGGGCGGGGCATTGGTGTAGACGAGGCGGCTGGCGGCGCGCAGCCGGCCGACGCGGTAGCTCATCGCCGAGAAGTAGAACGGGAAGCAGGCGAGGAACGCCGTCTCGCCGGTATAGGCGCCATTGTCCATGTAGCAGTCGGCGTCGCGGGCGAGGATGTTGCCGTCGGCGTCCAGCGCCGAGCGCAGCTTGACGATCAGCCCCTCGCGCGAGGTGGCGGTGATGATGTCCTCGCTGCGGGTGTTCAGGATCTTCACCGCCCGCCCGCCGGCGGCGCGCGACAGCGCCACCGCGTGCGGCTCGACGCTGGCGTCGAGCTTGCCGCCGAAGCCGCCGCCGAAAATGTGGCCGATCACCCGAACCTTCGAGATCGGCATGCCGAAATACTGGCCGAGCCGGATGCGGATATTATACGGCCATTGCGAGCCGCAATGGACGGTGATCCGCCCCTCGCGGAAGATGCCGACGGCGTTCTTCGGCTCGAGATAGCCCTGATATTGCCGCTGGGTGCGGAACTCGTCCTCCACCACATGCGCGGCACCGGCGAAGATGCCGTCAATGTCGCTGAGGTCGCCGAGGCTGCAGGATTCGGCGGCGATATTGCCATAGCGCGGGAAGTTGATGCCCTCGTGATCGGCGAGCGCGTAGTGGGCGATGTCGGGATGGATCTTCGGCGCATCGGCCGCGAGCGCGGACTCGATGGTGCCGCAGGCGCGGGTCGCCTCGATCTCCAGCACGATGGCGTCGCGGGCGCGCCGTGCCTGGTCGAGCGTGTCGGCCGCCACCGCGGCGATCGGCTCGCCGATATAGCGCACCACCTCGGCGGCGAACATCGGCGTGTCGCGGACGATCCAGCCGGCCAGCACCGGCGGTACGTCGGCAGCGCTGACCACCGCGCGCACGCCTGGCATGGCGCGGGCCTTCGACAGGTCCAGCCCGACGATCCGCCCCGCCGCCACCGGCGCGCGCAGGATCACGCCGTGCAGCATGCCGGGCTCGGCATAATCGGCGCAGAAGATGGTCTCGCCTTTGGTCTTGCCGAGCGCGTCCGGGCGCGCGTAATCGCCGTCGACGGTTTTCACGGGGTAGGCTCCCTGAGCTGGCGGGCGGCGTCGAGCGTGGCGTCGAGGATCTGCGTGTAGCCGGTGCAGCGGCACAGGTTGCCGCTGATCGCGTGGCGCACCGTGCCCTCGTCGAGCGGCTCCGCGCTGCGCAGCAGGCCGGTGAGCGCGACGACGAGGCCGGGGGTGCAGAAGCCGCACTGCACCGCGCCATGGGCGACCATCGAGTCCCGCAGCGCGTCGGCCGCGCGGTCGCTCAGCCCCTCGACGGTTTCCACCTGTCGGCCGGCCACGGCTTCCGCGGCATAGATGCAGGCATCGACCGGCATGCCGTCGAGCAGCACGGTGCAGGCGCCGCATTCGCCCTCGCGGCAGCCGTCCTTGGTACCGGTGAGGAAGAGGCGGCCGCGCAGGGCGTCGAGCAGCGTCTCCAGCGGCGCGACCTCGAAGGTCTCCTCGCGTCCGTTGATCCAGGCATTCACACGCGGCATTTCGGATCCTCGACTAGACAGCGACGGCTCATGCGGGGCAGCTGGCGGCAGCGGCGATGCAGGCGCGCAGCACGCGCTCGAACACGCGGGGCACCACGGCCGTGCGGTAGGCGGCGCTGCCGCGGGTGTCGGTGATGGGGCTGGCGGCAGCAAGCAGAGCGGCCGACGCCTCGCGCAGGCCGTCCGCGTCGAGCGGCCGGCCGATCAGCACCGCTTCCGCCGCGTGGGCGCGGAAGGGCACCGGACCCATGGCGCCGATGGCGATGCGCGCGTCGTCGAGCGTGCGCCCGTCGGCGCCGAGCCGCACCCGCACCGCCACCGAGGCGATGGCGATCTCCATCGCGCCGCGCCGGCCGACCTTCTCGAACATGTCGGCTTCCAGCGGGCCGGCAGGGTCGAGTTCGAAGCCGATCACCAGTTCGTCCGGGGCGCGCGCCGTGCGACGACGGCCAAGGATGAACTCGGCGAGCGGCAGGCTGCGCGTGCCCTCCGCACTCTCCAGCCACACGCGGGCGCCATGGGCGAGCAGCGGCGGCACGAGGTCGGCGGCGGGCGAGGCGTTGCAGACATTGCCGCCGACCGTGCCGACATTCTGGGTCTGCCAGCCGCCGCTGAGCGAGGCGGCGAGGGCAAGGCCGGCATAGGGCCCGCCGGCGAAGCGGTCGGCCAGCGTCTTCTGGGTGACGAGGGCGCCGATATGCGCCCGGCCGGTGCTCATATCGAGCCCGCGCAGTTCGGCGAGGCGTTCGATATGGATAACCGCCGCCGGCTGGCGTTCCTGCCGGGCGATCTGCACCATCAGGTCGGTTCCGCCGGCCAGCGGCGCGGCATCGCTTCCGAAACGGCCGAGCACCGAGAGCACCTCGGCCTTGCTGGCTGCGCTGATGAACTCCACGCCGTCACTCCGCTCGCAATCGCGCCGTGCGAAATCCTGCAATCTGGATCGAGTCTAGCCGGCGGCCCGGCGGCTGCCCAATGCCGTCGATGCACCGGCTGATGCGCGCGGGGCATCAGCCGGGCGGCCGGGGCCGAACCCAGGCCACCCGGCGGTCGGGCCCGCCCTCGACCGCCGCCGGGCGGCGCGATTTATGATTTACCGGCCGTCACCCGTGCTGACCAAGCATTGGTCCGGCTTTCGCCCCCATGCCTACACTCGATGCAATCGGGTTTCGCCGTTTCGCACGCCTCATCGGGATGCGGATTGCGCGGACCCCCTGTCGACAGGATTCAAACGGGGAACACAAGCATGACCGTACGGCGCATTTTATCGCTCTTCCTGCTGACGGCGGCCGGGTTCGCCGCCACGGCCGGCGCGTCGCAGGCCGCGGACGACATCGTCGTCGGCTTCGCTGTCTCCAAAAGCGGCTGGATGCAGGCCTATAGCGTGCCGCCCATGGTGGCCGCCAAGATCAAGATCGACGAGATCAATGCCGCCGGGGGATTGCTCGGCCGCAAGATCCGCACCATCGAGGCCGACGTGAAGACCGACCAGGTGCAGGGCACCAAGGCGGCGCAGGACGTCATCTCCAAGGGCGCCGACCTGGTCGTGGTCGATTGCGACTTCGACGTTGGCGGTCCGGCGGCGCTGAAGGCGCAGGCGGCGGGCAAGATCTCCTTCTTCCTGTGCGCCGGCGATCCGAAGGCCGGCGTCGACGGCATCGGCAGCTTCTCCTTCTCGGGCGGCAATGCGGCGCCGCTCGGCGGCATCGCCATCGCCACCTGGGGCTTCAAGGAGCGGGGCTACCGCACCGCCTACGTGCTGACCGACGACACCATCGCCTATTCCAAGTCGGAATGCGCCGGCTTCAAGTATCAGTGGCCGCTGCTGGAAGGCGCCAAGCTGGTGGGCACCGACACGTTCCAGAACGGCGACCCGTCGATCGCGGTGCAGATCAACCGCATCAAGGCGCTGCCGCAGAAGCCGGACGTGATCGCGCTGTGTTCCTACACGCCGGGCGGCGCCAGCGCCGTGCGTCAGATCCGCGCCGCCGGCATCGACATTCCGATCGTCTCCGGCATCGCCATGGACGGCACCTACTGGCTTTCCGCCGTGCCCAACCTGTCCAACATGTGCGTGGCGACCTTCGGCTCGATCTATGGCGATGCGCCGGAGCCGGAGCTTGCGGCCTTCATCGGCAAGTACAAGACGGCGACGGGCGAACTGCCGGCCACCGCCTATCCGCTGACCGGCTACGCGATGATCGAATTGTGGTCGAAGGCGGTGGAGCGCGCCAATTCGGTGGCGACCAAGCCGGTGGTCGCCGAGCTCAACAAGATGAAGGACGAGCCGACCATCCTCGGTCCGCGCGGCTTCAGCCCCGAGCTGCACATCCAGTCCAAGGCCCGGTTCGCGATGATCTGCATCGAAGGCGGCCAGCCCAAGTTCCAGGGCTACTGGACGGCGGGGCCGGTCGAAAAGGCGGTCCTGATGAAGAATTGACCCCTGCCGGGGCCGCCGCACCCGCCGGGCCTACCCGGCGGGTGCTTGCTTTCCAGGCCCGCCGGATCCACCCGGCGGGCGCCGGCTTTCCAGGCCCGGCACGGCGGGCACCCGCGCCAGGGATCCGTGTCCAAACGGCATTGGACGCATGGGAGGGCAGGCTGCTCCAATTCCCGGACGTTCCGCCTCCCCAGGAGGCCTTTCCACAGGTGAAGGAGCAATCCGTCGTGATCCGGGATCCGAACGACCAGAGCCACGGCATCAGGCTCGTCTCCAGCGACGCGCCTCCGGCGGCGAATACCGGGCGCGGCGGGCGGCGAAGCGCCCGGCCCGACCCGGCCCGGCTCGCGGCCGATGCGATGCGGCGGATCGATCTCGACATCATCGTCGCCAAGCTGCGCGCCGTAACCGACGAGATGGCCGCCGTGCTGGTGCGCACCAGCACTAGCCCGGTGGTGAAGGAGATCCTCGATTTCGCCTGCTGCATCTGCGACGCCGACGGGCGGCTGGTGGCCCAGAACAACGGCATCACCGTACTCACCGGCACCATATCCGGCCAGCTCGGCGCGCTGCGCCGCAAGTTCGCCGCCACGATGCGGCCGGGCGACATCTTCATCACCAACAATCCCTATGACGGCAACACCCACACCGCCGACGTGACGCTGGTGAAGCCGGTCTTCGTCGAGGGCGAACTGGTCTGCTTCACCACGGCCACCGCGCACTGGAGCGACCTCGGCGGCAAGGTGGCCGGCTCGCTGTCACCCGATGCGGTGGAGATCTTCGAGGAGGGCCTGCGCCTGCCCAATCTGCGCATCGTGCGCGAGGGGATGCTGCAGGAGGACCTGGTCGACATGATCTTCGGCAATGTCCGGCTGCCGGAGACGACGCGGGCGGACCTCGCCTGCCAGCTCGCCGTGGTCCGCCTCGCCGAGGCACGGGTGCGCGAGATGCATGCCGCCTATGGGCTCGACCTGCTGGCGGAGAGCTTCGAGCGCGTCCTCGACCTCGGCGAGAGGCTGTGCCGCGCGGCGGTGGCGGCGCTGCCGAAAGGCGTGTTCAACGCCCGCGGCGCCATCGAGGTGAGCGGCGAGCCCGGCGGACGTGTGCCGATCCAGGTTCGCATCGGCATCAGCGGCAACGAGATCACCGCCGACTTCACCGGATGCGGCCCGCAGCAGCCGGTGCCGCTGAACTGCACCCGCGGCGCGCTGGAGGCGGCGGCCAAGGCGGCGCTGATGGCGGTGCTGCGGCCCGGCGCGGCGCTGAACGATGGCTGGTTCCGGCCGCTGAAAGTGGTGGCGCCGGAGGGCACCATCGTCACCGCCCGCAGCCCGGCGCCCACCGGCTGGTGCTACGAGGCGGCCTCCTGCGTAATGGACCTCGTGTGCAAGGCGCTCGCCCAGGCGGTGCCGGAGCGGCTGGGGGCGGGCAGCTATACCAGCCTGTGCGTCGCCTATTTCGGCGGGCGCGATGCCGATGGCGGCACCGATTTCGTGCTGGTCGAGCCGCATGTCGGCGGCTGGGGCGGATCGGCGCAGGCCGACGGGGCGAGCGCGCTGATCGCTCCCGCCGATGGCGATACCTATAACCACCCGGTCGAGATGCTGGAGGCCGGCTACCCGATCCGCGTCACCGCCTATGCGCTGAACCAGGAGGCCCGGCCTGGGTCCGGTACCTTCCGCGGCGGCTTCGGGGTCGTGCGCAGCTACGAGATGCTGGCCGACGACCTGTTTTTCTTCACCAGCCTCGGACGCTCCGCCGAGGGGCCGTGGGCGATCGGCGGCGGCGAGCCCGGCAGCGCCAATTATTTCGAAGTCGAGACCGGCGGCACGATCGTGCGCGGCTCGCGCGCCAGCTTCCGCACGCTGCGGCGCGGCGACAAGGTACGGATCGCCACCGGAAATGGCGGCGGCTTCGGCGAGCCCTTCGCGCGTGATCCCGCCGCCGTGCTCGCCGATCTCGCCAATGGCCATCTCGACGCGGCGACGGCGGCGGATCTCTACGGCGTCGCGGTGCGCGAGCAGGACGGCGGCTTCGTGCTGGACGAGGCGGCGACCGCCCGGTTGCGGGCGGGCGATGGCCATGGCGATGGAGCAGGGGGCGGCACGCAATGGGTCCGCTGACCATCGATATCGGCGGCACCTTCACCGATGTCGTCTTCCTCGACGAGGAGACAGGCGCCATCCGCACCGCCAAATCGTTGAGCCGGCCGACCGCCGGTTCCGAAAGCGTGCTGGAGGCGATCGCCAATGTCGGGGCGCGGCCGGAGGAGGTGACCCATCTGGTGCTCGGCAGCACGGTCGCCATCAACACCATTCTGCAGCGCCGCGGCGCCCGCACCGCCTTCGTCACCACCGCCGGCTTCCGCGACATATTGGAGATCGGCCGCGGCAACCGGCCCGACCTCTATAATTTCCGCTACCGCAAGCCCGAGCCCTTCGTCCCCCGCGCGCGCTGCCACGAGGTGCGCGAGCGTATCGCCGCCGATGGCGAGGTGCTGGAGACGCTGCGCGAAGAGGATCTCGACGCCGTCGCGCGCGCGTGCCGGCAGGATGGGGTGGAAGCGATCGCCATCCAGTTCCTGCACAGCTATCGCGAGCCGCGCCACGAGGCGGAGGCGGCCGCCTTCCTGCGCGGGGCGCTGCCGGAGGTGGCGGTGACCGCCTCGCATGAGATCTGCCGGGAATGGGGCGAGTTCGAGCGCGCCAGCACGACGGTGTTCAACGCCTATCTCCAGCCGGTGGTGCGGCGGCAATTCGCCGCGATCGAGCAGGCGCTGCGCGGCTCGGGCTTTGCCTGCCCGCTCTATGCGATGCAGTCCAATGGCGGCATCGCGACCTTCGCGCAGGCGATGGCGCACCCGGTGACGCTGATCGAATCCGGCACGTCGGGCGGCATGAATGCGGCCGCCTTCATCGCCGAGACCTGCGGCGAAGCCAAGGTGATCTATCTCGACATTGGCGGCACCACCGCCAAATGCGCGGTGATCGCCGATTTTCAGCCGAAGATTGCCGGCGAATGCTGGATCGAGCGCACGCGCACCAGCACCGGCTATCCGGTGCGCATCCCGGTGGTCGACATCGTCGAGATCGGCACCGGCGGCGGCTCCATCGGCTGGATCGATGAGGGCGGCGTGCTGCAGGTCGGCCCGCGCAGCGCCGGCGCCGACCCGGCCCCCGCCTGCTACGACCGCGGCGGCGTCGAGCCGACCCTGACCGATGCCGACCTGATCGCCGGGCTGATCCGCCCGGATTATTTCGCCGAGGGGCGCATCCATCTTGTGTCCGAACGAGCGATCGCGGCGATGGAACGACTGAGCCGGCCGCTAGGGCTGGATCCGCAGCAGGTGGCCTCGTCCATGCGGCGGATCGCCGATGCGGCGATGATCGATGCGCTGCGCCTGGTTTCCGTACAGCGCGGCCACGATCCGCGCGATTTCGTGATGGTGGCGGGCGGCGGCGGCGGCCCGCTGCACGCGGCGCGTCTCGCTGAAGAGCTCGGCGTGCGCGAAGTGATCATCCCGCGCCATCCCGGCTATGTCTCCGCCTTCGGCATGCTGGTGACCGCGCCGCGCCGCGACTTCGTCAAGACGCAGCCGGTGGCCGCCTCGGCCTTCGAGAGCGGCTTGCTGGCGCGGGTGTTCGGCGAGTTGGAGGAGCAGGCGCGGGACTATTTCGCGGCGTCCGGCCCGCTCGCCGCCGGCGATCTGCTGTTCGACCACCTGATCGACGCTCGCTATGTCGGCCAGCACAGCTGCCTGACCCTGCGCGTCGACCCGCTTGGCGCCACGGCACCGGACCTCGCCGAGCGCTTCGCCGACGAGCACGAGAACGCCTTCTCTTTCCGGCTCGACGGTCACGAGATCGAGTTCGTCACCTGCCGGCTGGTGGCGACGCTGCGCACCGCGCCGCCGGAACTCGCCCCGCCGCCCGCGGCCGATACGGCGCCGCCGGAGCGAGCGGCGCAGGAACGGATGGTCGATCTGAGCGAATTCGGCCGGCAGAAGATCCGTGTCTTCGCCCGCGACGGCCTGCCGACGAATCTCGAGCTGGCGGGGCCGGCGCTGATCGAGGAGCCGTCCTCGACCACCGTGGTGCTGCCCGGCCAGCGCTTCTATCTGGACGAGCTCGGGCTGCTCCACCTCATCCCGGCCGTGGCGGGAGCGACGTCATGAGCGCCCGCGCGGCCGCCGCGCCGCGTCGGATCGGCGCGCTCCCCGCGCTGCTCGGCCGTATAGGCGCTGACGGTGGCGGCGAATTCGGCGAGAACCGGCGTGGCGTTCTCCTTGTGCCAGGCGCAGTGGAGATCGAAGCTGAGCGGCGTATCGACCAGCGGTCGGGCGACCACGCCGCCGCGGGTGGTGCTCTGCACGCTCGCCGGACAGATGCCGATGCCGGTCTCGGCGGCGACGAAGGCCATCATCGCCTCGGTGTTCTGCACGTCCTGGCTGACCTGCGGGATGAAGCCGGCCTTGACGCAGAGATGCTGGATCTCCTGCCGGTGCGCGCTCCAACCCTCCTGCGCCAGCATGACGAAGCGTTCGCGGGAGAGGTCGGCGAGGGTGATCTTCGATTTCAGCGTCAGCCGGTGCGAGACCGGCATCACCACCACCGCCGGGTCCGACTGCACGCAGCGCAGGTCGAAGCGCGCGTCGCGCACCGGGCCGAGGATGAAGCCGCAATCGATGCGGCGCTCGGCGAGCAGGCGGACGATGTCCTCCGGCGGCAGCGGGGCGAGTTCCAGCTTGGCGCCGGGATGGCGCTTCTTGAAGCGGCGCACGATGGCCGGCAGCGCGCCGAGCAGGGCGACGTCGACATAGCCGATCGACAGCGAGCCCATGTCGCCGCGCCCGACGCGCTGGGCGGCCTGAACGCCTTCGGTCATCTGCTGCATGAACTGCACGCAATTGTCGCGGAAAACCTGTCCCGCCGCGGTGAGCTGCACGCTGCGGGTGCTGCGCTCCAGCAGGCGGACCTCCAGCAAGGCTTCGAGGCCCTGGATGGTCCGGCTCAGGGCGGGCTGGGCAATGTTCAGCCGGTTCGCCGCCTTGCCGAAATGCAGCTCCGACGCGACGGCGAGGAACGCTTTGATGTGCCGGATCTCGATATGCATCCCTGCGGCCTCCTCATAGGACGACCCGATCAAGCAACTTTCATGCCGGCCCAAGCAGGCTCCTGCCCCTCCGGGCGAATAAGTCCCTGACAGAAAAGGGAATTCGTTATGCCAACTCCCATGCCAATTGCGCAGAAACTGGAAATCCGCTCCGCCAGCGTCGTGTTCGACGGGCTGGTCGCCCTGGAGGGTGTCAGCGAGACGCTGGAGCCCGGGGAGATCCTCGGCCTCATCGGCCCGAACGGCGCCGGCAAGACCACGCTGGTAAATGTCGTCACCGGCTTCCAGCCGCTCAGCACCGGGGAGATCCTGCTCGACGGAAGGTCGGTGGGCGGGCTGAAACCTTACGAGATGCGCCGCCGCGGCGTGTCGCGCACCTTCCAGGCCGGGCGGCTGTTCCAGACCATGACGGTGCGGGAAAATGTCGAGCTTGCCGCCTTTTCGACCGGCGCGACGCGGCGCGAGGCCCGCCAGCAGGCCGACGAACTGATCGAGTGGATCGGCCTTGCCGACAAGGCCGCGCTGACCACCGGCGCGCTGCCCTATTCCGACGAGCGGCGCGTCGGCATCGCCCGCGCGCTGGCCGGCTCGCCGGCCTTCCTGCTGATGGACGAGCCGGCGGCCGGTATGTCGGATGTCGAGTGCGACCGGCTGATCGAGCTGGTGCACGAGATCCCTCGCCGCTTCGGCGCCGCCGTGATGCTCATCGAGCACAACGTGCGCATGGTCGTCGCCGTCTGCAAGCGCATGCATGTGCTCGACACCGGCCGCACCATCGCCACCGGCACGCCGGAGGCGGTGCGCGCCAATCCCGCGGTGGTGCGGGCCTATTTCGGAGAGGAGCGCCGCCATGAGGCTTGAGCTCGACGGCATCAGCGTCCATTACGGCCGGCTCGCCGCCGTCCGCGACCTCGCCCTCACCATCGAGACCGGCGAGGTGGTCTCCATCGTCGGCCCCAACGGCGCCGGCAAGACCACGACCCTGCTCACCGTCTCCGGCGTGCTGCGGCCCACGCGCGGCGCCATCGTCTATGACGGCGCGCGCATCGACGGCACCGCGCCGGAAGACATCGCCCGGCTCGGCATCGCCCATGTGCGCGAGGGGCGTCACACCTTCACCACCATGACGGTGGAGGAGAACCTGCTGGTCGGGCTGTGCCTGCGCCGGGACAAGGCGCAGGCGCGACGGGAAATGGCCGAGCTGTTCGAGCGCTTTCCCCGCCTCGCCGAACGCCGCCGCCAGCCGGCCGGCAAGCTCTCCGGCGGCGAGCAGCAGATGCTGGTCATCGCCCGTGCGCTGCTGAGCCGGCCGAAGCTCATGATCGTCGACGAGCCCTCGCTGGGCCTCGCCCCGCTCATCGTCGACCAGGTCTACGAGATGCTGCTCGACCTCAACCGCACGCAGGGCATGACGCTGCTCATCGTCGAGCAGAAACTGGAACGGGCGCTGGCATCCGCCAACCGCCTCTATGTGATGCGCAGCGGCGAACGGCAGGCCGAGGGCGATCCCGGCCTTCCCGCCGACGAGCAAACCATCCGCAACGCCTATTTCGGCTTCACCGACCATCCCCCGAGGGACGCGGCATGATCAGCCAATTCATCCAGATCATCATCACGGCGCTCAGCCTCGGCAGCCTCTATGCCCTTGCCGCGCTCGGCATCGGGCTGATCTTCGGCGTGCTGCGGCTGGTGAACTTCGCCTATGGCGCCTTCATCACCATCGGCGCCTTCGCGCTGATCGTGCCTTCCACCTCCGCCATGGCCGATCTGGGCATCGGCGGCCTGCCGACGCTGCTGATCATTCCGCTGATCACCGCCATCGTGGTCGCGGTCGCCATCCTGTCGGAGGCGCTGGTGTTCCGCCGCCTGCGCAGCGCCTCGCCGGCGACGCTGATGATCGCCTCCTTCGCGCTCGGCTACACGCTGCAGAACCTCATCATCATGATCAATGGCAGCCGCCCCAAGGCGGTGGGCCTGTGGAGCGGGCTGATGGAGGGGGTGACGCTGGCCGAGGGCATCAGCATCCCGCGCCTGCAATTCTTCATCATCGGGCTGACGGCTCTGTTCCTCGTCAGCCTGCTGCTGTTCCTCAACCGCACCTCGCTCGGCCTGCAGATGCGGGCGGCGGCCGAGGACTTCCAGATGGCGCGCATGCTCGGGGTGCGCGGCAACCGGGTGATCGGCGCCGCCTTCGCCATCAGCGGCGTGATCGCGGCGGCGTCCTCGCTGATCCTCGTCGTGCAGACCGGCGTGCTCGACTACGAGATGGGCGTGCCGCTGATGCTGTTCGGCTTCATCTCCACCGTGATCGGCGGCATGGGCAGCCTGCTCGGCACCGTGGTCGGCGGCTATCTGGTCGGCGTGATGAGCGTGCTGCTGCAGGCCTTCCTGCCGCAGGAACTCAGCGGCTTTCGCGACGCCATCGTGTTCGCCTGCGTCATCCTGATCCTGGTCGTGCGCCCGCAGGGCCTGCTGTCGTCTCCCGCCATGAAGGAACGCGTCTGATGAGCGATCTCTCCCTCGCCGATCGCCGGCGCGCGTCCGATACGGGCATGCTGCGCGCCGCGTGGCCATTGGTGCTGATGGCGGCGCTGACCGTCGCCATCACCGTTCTCATCCAGGCATGGGGCGGCGACAGCTTCAGCGAGGCGCTGGTGGAAGGGCTGATAAGGCTGACCATCGTCGTCGGGCTCTACGTGTTCGTCGGCAATACCGGCATCATCTCCTTCGGCCATATCGGCTTCGTCATCATCGGCGCCTATGGCACGGCGTGGCAGACCTGCTGCGTCGACAACCGGGCGATGTTCATGCCGGGACTGCCCGGCTTCCTGATGACGATGGACAACGACCCGCTGCTCGCGGTGCTGCTCGGCGGCGCGCTGGCCGGCGCGGTGGCGCTGTTCACCGGGCTGGTGCTGATGCGCCTCGTCGGCATCGCCGCCTCGATCGGCACCTTCGCCTTCTTCATCGTGGTGCATTCGGTCTATCTGCACTGGGACGGATGGACCGGCGGGCCGCGGGCGGTGATCGGCATCCCGACCGCCACCACGGTATGGTCGGCGCTGGCCTTCGCCCTGCTGGCGATGCTGGTGGCGTTCCTTCATGCCCGCTCGCGCACCGGCACCTCGGCACGAGCGGCGCGCGACGACGAGGTCGCGGCACTCGCCTCCGGCGTCCACGTGATCCGCCACCGGCTCATCGCCTTCGTGCTGAGCGCGGTGATGGCCGGCATTGCCGGCGGGCTGATGGCGCAGTTTCTCGGCATGCTCACCGTCTCGACCTTCTATCTCGACATGGCCTTCGTCACGCTGGCCATGCTGGTCGTCGGCGGGCGGCAGTCGCTGTGCGGCGCGGTGGTCGGCACCATTGCGATTTCGGTATTGATCGATGCCCTGCGCAAGCTGGAGACCGACGTGACGGTGTTCGGCGCCAATCTGCCGAGCAATTCGGCCGAGGTGGGGCTGGGCCTCGTCATGCTGCTGATCCTGATCTTCCGGCCCGACGGCCTGTGCCGGAACCGGGAAATCCTCTGGCCGTTCAAGCGCGAGGCCGGCGAGGCCGGCGGCGCGCACAAGCGCCAGTCGTGAGACACCCGGCGGCACGCGCGCGGCCCCAGCGGCGCGCGGCCATCCATGCCTGCCGATGATGGCCGGACCCTCCATCAGCATTGGCAGGCCGACAGGCCCTCTTGCTAGCCTGCATCAGGTCGTGACCCCGACGTGTCACCCGAATGCGAGAACGGGATCTTCCGCTCATGTCCGACATCTCTGCCGAAAGCGTTGTCCGCAGCTATCTCGACTACCTTGCCCGCGGCGACGCGGCCGGCATCGTCGCCCATTTCGCCGATGACGGCGTGATCGACATGCCCGGCACCAGCGCCCTGCCATGGGCCGGCCGCTGGACCGGGATCGAGACCATCCGCGAGTATTTCCAGATCATGCCGGCGGCGCTGGAAATCCGCGCCCACACCCACAACACCTGGGTTGTGGACGGCGACAAGGTGGCCGTGACCGGGACCGAGGTCGGCGCCTCCAAGATCACCGGCAAGGAATACACCGCCAAATGGTGCTGGGTGTTCCACATCCGCGACGGCAAGATCGCGGTCTGGGACGCCTACGAGGACACCGAGGCGATGTTCAATTGCGGCCCCTGGCGCGCCTGAGGCGCCCCCGCGCGACGCGCCACCCGGCCCCCGGGCGCCCATGGCGGCGGGGCTCGCGGGCGGCAGCGCCCCCTCATTCCATCTGAAAAACGACAGGAAACGCGGTGACTGCGACCGTTACCGAACGGCGTGCCCAGTCCGCCGGGCTCAACGCCGTTACCCATGAGATCATCCAGGGCAAGCTGCTGTCGACGGTGGACGAGATGGCCATCGTGATGGCCCGCACCAGCATGAGCCCGGTGATCTACGAGGTGCTCGATTTCGCCTGCGGCATCTGCGCTCCCGACGGGTCGCTGATTGCCCAGGCCAACGGCATCACCCTGTTCACCGGCACCTTCTCGACCCAGGTGCGCTCGCTGATGGCGCGCTTCGGCGACGATCTCGCGCCCGGCGACATATTGATCACCAACGA
Source organism: Ancylobacter sp. GW821-FHT10E12 (assembly GCF_058809335.1). Taxonomy (NCBI): domain Bacteria; kingdom Pseudomonadati; phylum Pseudomonadota; class Alphaproteobacteria; order Hyphomicrobiales; family Xanthobacteraceae; genus Ancylobacter; species Ancylobacter sp. GW821-FHT10E12. The sequence continues at coordinate 103,739 of NZ_JBXASN010000003.1, forward strand.
TCCCTATAGCGGCGGCACCCATGCCTGCGACTTCGCCATCGTGCGGCCGGTCTTCGTCGAGGGCGCGCTGATCGCCTTCGCGATCAACGTGGCGCATTGGCTCGATGTCGGCGGCGCGGTGCCGGGCAGCCTGCCGCCCAACGCCAATTCGGTGTTCCAGGAGGGGTTGCGCCTGCCCGGCGTGCGCATCGCGCGCGCCGACATGCTGCTGCCGGACATGGTGCGGGTGATTTCCGAGAATGTGCGCCTGCCGGAACTCGCGATCGGCGACCTCAACGCCCAGATCGCCACCGTGCGCGTCGCCGAGGCGCGGCTGTTGGAGATCGTCGGCAAATACGGCGTGGACACGCTGGAAGCGTCGGTCCGGCGGCTGCTCGCCGACAGCGAGGCGCGCGCCCGCGCGGTGATCGCCGCGCTGCCGGACGGCGTCTACCGCGCCTGCGACATCATCGACGGCGACGGCGCCTCGGAGGACCCCATCGACGTCATGGTGGCGGTGACCATTGCCGGCGACACGATCGAGGTCGATTATCGCGGCTGCCCGGCCGCCCGGCCCGGCCCGATCAACTGCTCGCGCGGCGCGCTGCTCTCGGCGGTGAAGACGGTGTTCAAGGCGCTGGTGGCGCCGCAGGAGCCTTCGAACGAGGGCTGGTTCGCGCCGCTGAACGTGATCGCCGACGACGGCACCCTGTTCACCGCCGAGAAGCCCTCGCCGACCGGCTGGTATTATGAAGGCTCGGTGCACGCCTCCGAACTGGTGTGGAAGGCGATTGCCGGGCTGGTGCCCGAACGCATGTCGGCAGGCTCCTATACCAGCCTGTGCGCCACCTATATTTCCGGCCGCGACGCGGCGGGGCAGGCCTTCGTGCATGTCGAGCCCGAGCATGGCGGCTGGGGCGCCTGCCGCGACCGCGACGGGGCGAGCGGCCTGATCGCGCTGACCGATGGCGACACCTACAATTATTCCGTCGAGGTGATCGAGGCCAAATTCCCGCTGCTGGTCCGGCAATATGCCTACAATGTCGATGACGGGGTGGGAGCAGGACAGTTCCGCGGCGGCTACGGGCTGGTGCGCGATTACGAGATCCTCTCCGACGATGCGCAGGTGCATTGCGGCATCGGCCGCACCCGCACCGCTCCCTGGGCCATGGATGGCGGGCAGGACGGCCGTTGCAACGCCCTCGACGTGCTGCGCGGCTCGGGCGAGCGCGTGGCGCTTACCCGCTCGCCGCCGGTCAGCCTCGCCCGCACCGATATCGTGCGCATCCGCACCGGCGGCGGGGGGGGCTGGGGGCCGGCCGCCAAGCGCGATCCGGCCGCCGTCGCGCAGGATGTGCGCGACGGTTTCCTCTCCCCCGAGGAGGCGCTGAAGCTCTACGGCTTCACCGCCCCCGGCGATCCGACTGAAAGCGGGGCTTCCCGATGATCCGGCTTGCGACCGATGTCGGCGGCACCTTCACCGACCTGATCGGCTATGACGACGCCAGTGGCCGCATCTACACCGCGAAGGTGCTGACGACCGTGGACGACCAGTCGCGCGGCGTCATTGATGCCGTGACCGACGCCCGCACCCGCCAGGACATGCCGACCGACGCCATCGGCTTCTTCGTCCATGGCGGCACCACCGTCATCAACGCCATTACCGAGCGCGCCGGCGTCCGCACCGCGCTGCTGACGACCAAGGGCTTTCGCGACGTGCTGGCCATCGGGCGCGGCAACCGGCCGGACCTCTACAATCTGCGCTCGATGACGCCGCCGCCCTTCGTGCCGCGCCATCTGCGCTTCGAGGTGCGCGAGCGGCTCGACGCCACCGGCCGCGTGATCGCGCCGCTGGCGGAAGCGGACGTACTCGCCTGCGCCGAGGCCTGCCGCGCCGAGGGCGTGGAGGCGATCGGCATCGTGCTGCTGCATTCCTATGCCGACCCGGCGCATGAGAAGCGCTGCGCCGAGATCTTGCGCGAGGCGCTGCCCGGCGTGCAAATCTGCGCCAGCCATGAATTGTCGCGGCAATGGCGCGAATATGAGCGTTCCAACACCGTGGCGCTCAATGCCTATGTGCAGCCGATCGTCCGGCACTATTTCGGCAATCTCGGCCGCTCGCTCGACGAGAACGGCCTGTCCTGCCCCTACTACGCCATGCAGTCGAATGGCGGCATCGCCCGTTTCGACCAGGCCGGGCGGGCGCCGCTCACCCTGATCGAATCCGGCCCTGCCGGCGGCGTCGCCGGGGCGGCGCGGATCGGCGTCGCGCTGGGCGAGCGGGACGTGATCTATCTCGATGTCGGCGGCACCACCGCGAAATGCTCGATCATCAAGGACGGCCGGCCCACCGTCGTGCCTGAGTACCGGCTGGAGCGCACCCGCACCTCGCCGGGCTACACGATCCAGGTGCCGGTGGTCGACATCGTCGAGGTGGGCGCCGGCGGCGGCTCCATCGCCTGGTTCGACCCGAGCGGGCGGTTGCGGGTCGGCCCGCGCAGCGCCGGCTCCACCCCCGGCCCGGCCTGCTATGGCCGCGGCGGCACCGAGCCGACCGTGACCGACGCCAAGCTGGTGGTCGGCATCCTCGACCCCGCGCGCTTCGCCGAAGGCCGGCTCGCCCTCGACGTGAAGGCGGCCCGCACGGCGGTGGGCGCCGTCGCCATGCGGCTCGACATGAGCGTCGAGGCGGCCGCCGAGGCCATCATCGAGATCGCCGAGGAGAGCATGATCAGCGCGTTGAAGCTGATCACCGTGCAGCGCGGCCACGATCCGCGCGACTTCGCCTTCATCGTCTCCGGCGGCGCCGGGCCGATGCTGGCGGCGCATCTCGCCCGCGAGATGAAGGTGCGCGCCTGCGTCATCCCCAGCCAGCCGGGCATCTTCTCCGCCTGGGGCATGCTGGCGGCGCGTCCGCGCATCGATGTGCGGCGCATGCTGCTCGCCCCGGTGGACACGACGCTGGGAGGGCGCCTCGCGGTGCTGTTCGCCGAGATGGAGACCGAAGCGGCCGAGTATTTCGAGGTTGCCGATGCCACCACGCTGGCGCTGGTGCAAGTCATGGAGGCGCGCTACCGCAACCAGGAGCACAGCGTCGCCTTCGAATGCCCGCCCGATGCGCCGCCGGAGGAGATCCTGCGCCGCATGCACGCCGCCCATCGCAAGGCCTTCACCTTCGACCTGCCGGACGTTCCGGTGGAGCTGACCAATATTCACCTGCAGGCCGAAATATCCGTCGAGACGGTGCCGGTGCAGATCCGCGCCGCCGCCGGGAGCGGCCGCAACCGCCCGGTGCGCCGGCGCCCGCTCTATCTCGGCGCCGCCGGCGGCTGGCTCGATTGTCCGGTCTATTGGCGCGACGACCTGCTGGTCGGGCAGGAAACGCTCGGCCCGGCGCTGATCGAGGAGCCGACCACCACCACGCTGGTCCTGCCGGGACAGGGCTTCGTGCTCGACCGCACCGACCAGATCATCATTCGCGAGGCTGACACATGCTGAGCTTCGGCTACAAGGCTTCCGCCGAGCAGTTTGGCCCGCGCGACCTGCTCGACTTCGCCGTGCTGGCGGAACATGCCGGCTTCGACTCGGTGATGATCAGCGATCATTTCCAGCCCTGGAAGCACACGGACGGGCATGCGCCGTTCTCGCTGTCGTGGCTGGCGGCGGCAGGCGCACGTACCTCGCGCATCCGGCTCGGCACCAGCGTGCTCACCCCGACGTTCCGCTACCACCCCTCCATCGTCGCCCAAGCCTTCGGCACCATGGGCGCGCTGTTCCCCGGCCGCCTGATCCTAGGCATCGGTACGGGTGAGTCGCTCAATGAAGTGCCAGCCACCGGCTTCGAGTGGCCGGAGTCGAAGGAGCGCTTCGCTCGCCTGCGCGAGGCCGTCGATCTCATCCGCCGCCTGTGGAACGAGGAGCGGGTGACCTTCCAGGGCACCTATTACCGCACCGCCAGCGCCACCATCTACGACCGCCCCGACGAACCCGTGCCGATCTATATCGCCGGCGCCGGACCGATGATCGCCAAATATGCCGGCCGCGTCGGCGATGGCTTCATCTGCACCTCCGGCAAAAAGCCGGAGCTCTATACCGAGACGCTGCTGCCCAACCTCGAAGCTGGCCTGGAGGTGGTGAGCCGACCAGCTGACTCGATCGATCGGATGATCGAGATGAAAGTCTCCTTTGACACGAATATCGACCGGGCATTGGCCGACACCCGGCACTGGGCGGCGCTCGCGCTTACTCCAGAGGAAAAGATGTCGGTCGAGGATCCCGTCGAGATGGAGCGCCTCGCCGACGCGTTGCCGATCGAGCGGGCAGCAAGCCGTTGGATCGTCTCCGTTGACCCAGATGAACATGTCGAGCGCATCCGGCCCTATGTCGAGATGGGCTTCCGCCATCTGGTATTCCACGCACCGGGTTCCGACCAGGCACGCTTCATCCGTCTTTACGCCACGCACGTCCTGCCGCGATTGCGGGCCGCATTCGGCTGACAGAGCGGCAGCTAGCTGTGACTTCTGGAGAGGTTGTTCATCGCCCGCGAGAGCCTGAAGGTGATCGTTGCCACACGCAACACCGCAGGACGCGAGGATGAACAACCGGCATCAGAATGCGCGAACGACAGCGCTTGGTCGAGCCGAGATGGTTCGCCGGATCGTCGAGGAAGGCCGGCCCGTTGCCGAGGTGGCGGCCGGCTTTACCGTCAGCGAGTGCACCGCCGGCAAATGGTTCGCGCGTTGGCGGGCGGAAGGATCGGCCGGCCTTCAGAACCGCTCCTCCCGGCCGCACGCCGCAGACGATAGGGCATGCCAGTTCTGGCGGGATCTGGCGGCCCGGCTACGGCGGGACTATCGCCTGACCGGCGCGGAAATCGCCTCCCGGCTGGGATTGGCCCGTTCCACCGTCGCCGCTCCGGTGAACCGCCCTGGGTTTGTCGGAAGCCCCAACTCCTGAGAGGATGGGGCTTATGACGAGCAAGACGACGAACAAGTTCTCGCCTGAGGTGCGCGCCCGCGCGGTGCGGATGATGCTGGACCACGAAGCCGAGCATCCGTCGCGCTGGCGGCGATCACCTCGATCGCCCCGTCAACCTAGCATGAGCATGTCGCCAAGCGGAGCGATCCGAGGAAGCTCTCGGCTCGGGAGAAGCGAGACCTGGAACCGAAGCCTCAGATCGAGCGCGTATCCGGAGAGAACTTCGAGGTCTACGGCGCCCGCAAGGTCTGGCGGCAGATGGTGCGCGAGGGGGTTGACGTTGCCCGGTGCACGGTCGAACGTCTGATGGTCGACCTCGGCCTGCACGGTGGCATTCGCGGTAAGCCCCTCCGCACGACCGTCCAGGACAAGGCCGCGCCGTACCCGCTGGACTATGTCAACCGGGTGTTCCACGCGCCAGCGCCGAACCGGCTCTGGATCTCGGACTTTACCTACGTTTCGACCTGGTCGGGCTTCGTCCACGTCGCCTTCGTGATCGATGCCTATGCCCGGCGGATCGTCGGCTGGCGGGTGAGCCAAACGGCTCATGCCAGCTTCGTGCTCGACGCATGGGAGCAGGCCCTGCACGAGCGCCGCCCTGTGCACCGCGGTGGGCTGGTGCAGCATGGCGACCGTGGCTCTCAGTCTGTAAGCATCCGCTACACCGAGCGCCTTGCCGAAGCGGGCATCCAGCCCTCCGTCGGCAGCGTGGGCGCCAGCTATGACAACGCTCTCGCCGAGACGATCGACGGACTCGACAAGGCCGAGGTGATCCATCGACGCGGGTCATGGCGATCCTTCGAGGCCGTGGAGTTCGCGACGCAGACCTGGGTCGATTGGTTCAACAGTCGCCGGCTGCTGGAGCCTATCGGCAACATCCCGCCGGTCGAAGCCGAGGAACGCCAGTACGCGATGCTGGACGAGCCAGCCATCGCAGCCTGACTCAAACCAAACGGCCGCCGGCGAACCCGGGACGGTTCACCTTGCCCGGATATGAGCCGGTTGAGATCGGGTCATATCGTTATCAGCGCCGGTCTGAGTCGAGAGTGGTTCGGCAGTTTTGTGGTTGGATCAACACTGAGGCACGAAACCTCGATTGAGTGCTGTCGCGAAACTCCCAAGTTTTGCGACTTGCGAAAATCACGAGACTTGCACGGCGTTCTTGCCTCAATGACTCCATGTCGTCAGGTCGTGCGAAGTGCGCGTGTGAAAGTAGCTGTCTCGTGGGGCCGTTGTCCGTTTGTCCTTGTATTGGGTCTCTGGCGGCCGATGGTTCTCGAGAAATCTGACCACCCCAATGCGTCCGCTTTTTCGCATGCCGCCAATGACCGCTCCTGGCGCTCGGCATGCCAGAGCTGCTGACACCAAGTACCGGCCAAGCGAGCTAATAGAGCCCACAATGGTCCCGTTGCGGAAGTGCACGAGGTTGCGCGGGCGGAGCTGTCGCCCACCTCATGGATGCCCATGGGATGAGTGAACGGCGGGCGTGTAAAGCCACCGGCTTCTGCCGCATGACCCTGAGATACAAGTCCACCCGCGGGGATGATGGCCTGATGCGCGAGCGCATGAGGCCATCGCCCAGGAACGGCGGCGGTTTGGCCACCGACGTCTCCACGTCCTGCTCAGGCGGGAGGGCTCCTGGTCAACCACAAGCGGCTGTTCCGGCTCTACCGTGAGGAGCGGCTGACGGTTCACCGGCGTGGCGGCCGCAAGCGGGCGATCGGCACACACGCGCCGGTGATGATCCCGATGCGACCGAACAAGCTGTCCAGACGAAGGTGAATCAGCACGCAAGTCACGCCAGCGCAGGCCGAAGCAGCGGATGTGCCGCAGGCTTTGGTTGCGCTCTCGATGCGTGCGGCCTCGAACAGCTCTGGGCAGCGAGATGACGAAGTTAGGCGGCTGCGCCGGTACGAGACCGCTCTTGGCCCAGCCTCAATCGTCCTCGACGAACACTTCCTTCCGCTTGCCGCGGATCGACGGCAAGGTCGCGACCAGCACGCAGAGCACGCCGATGCCGAGTAGCGTCGCCGAGATCGGATTGGTCACGAACACCATCGGATCCCCATGGGCGATGATCAGCGCCCGGCGCAGATGCTCTTCGAGCAGGCCGCCGAGCACGAAGCCGAGCAGCAGCGGCGCCGGCTCGCAGCCGAAGCGGATCAGCACATAGCCGAGCACGCCGAACATGACGATCGCGTAGACATCGAAGGGATTGTTGTTGATCGAGTAGCAGCCGATGGCGGCGAAGGTGACGATGGCCGGGAACAGCACCCGATAGGGCACCGACAGCAGCCGCACCCAGACGCCGATCAGCGGCAGGTTCAGCACCACCAGCATCACGTTGCCGATCCACATGGAGGCGATGATGCCCCAGAACAGCGCGGGCTGCGTGGAGATCACCTTCGGGCCCGGAACGATGCCCTGCAGGATGAAGGCGCCGACGATCAGCGCCATCACCGGGTGAGCCGGTATGCCGAGGGTGAGCAACGGTATGAACGAGGTCTGCGCCGCAGCGTTGTTGGCACTTTCCGGTCCGGCCACGCCCTCGATCGCGCCATGTCCGAACTGCTCGGGATGCTTGGATACGTTTTTCTCGACAGCGTAGCTGGCGAACGACGCCAGCACGTGGCCGCCGCCGGGCAAGATGCCGAGCAGCGAGCCGAGCACCGTGCCGCGGACGACGGGCGCGGCGATCTGCTTGAACTCCTGGCGGCTGAGCCAAAGGTTGGTCACGTGCTTGATGCCGACCTCGCGGCCGCGCTCGTCCTCCAGATTGCGGAAGATCTCGGCGACGCCGAACACGCCGACGGCGATGGAGACGAAGTTGATGCCGCCGAAGAGCTCCATCTGGTCGAAGGTGAAGCGCGGCGTGCCGGTGTAGACGTCCTGCCCGACCATGGCGAGCAGCAGGCCCAGCACGATCATGCCGAGCGCCTTGAGCACCGAGCCGTGGGCGAGCGAGATCGAGACCAGCAGGCCGAGCACGATCAGCGCAAAATACTCCGGCGAACCAAAGCGGATGGCGACCGCGGCGAGTGGAGGCGCCGCGATCGCGAGCAGCAGCGTCGCGACGCTGCCGGCGAAAAAGGAGCCGAGAGCGGCGGTGGCGAGCGCCTGCCCCGCACGGCCGCGACGCGCCATCTGATAGCCGTCGACGGCGGTGACGGCGGAAGAGCTCTCGCCCGGCAGGTTGATCAATATGGCAGTGGTGGAGCCGCCATACTGGGCGCCGTAATAGATGCCGGAGAGCATGATCAGCGCGGTGACCGGCGAGAAGGTGAAGGTGATCGGCAGCAGCATGGCGATGGTCGCGGTCGGGCCGATGCCCGGCAGCACGCCGACAAGGGTGCCGAGCAGCACGCCGACGAAGCACCATACGATGTTGAGCGGCGAGAGGGCGGTCTCAAAGCCGAGCGCCAGATTCGCTATCAGATCCATGCTCGCCTCCTAGATGCCGAAGACCGGCCCGACACTCGGCATGTTCACGCCGAGCCCGAGCTTGAAGACGACGAAGCACAAGAGGCTCATCGCCGCGGCGATCAGCGCTGAGGAGAGCAGGGAATTCTGTGTGGAAGAGAGCGCCGTGACGGCGGTGCAGATGAAGACGATCGGCACCAGCCCGAGACGGTCGCCGGCATAGCCGAACAGGAACAGCGACAGGCAGATCAGCACGATGCCCCGCCAGGGGACCGGGGTGATCCGCGCTTCCGCATGCGAACGCCAATATTGCAGGGCGATCGCTACGCCAAAGCCGAAGAGCAGGAGGCTGAGCACGAGGGGGAACAGGCCCGGACCGACCTGGCCGCCGGATCCCATGTCGTAGTTGCGTGCCTCGTAGCCGAAGAAGGCGGCCAGCACCATGAAGATGGCGCCGACATAGAGGTCGTGACGTGATCGATGCGTGATGGCGTCTTGCATGGCGTCCTCCCGGAACGGGGATGTCGGCCGGTATTTTTTGCCGGTCCGTTGGCGATGTGAGGCGAGCGGCTTTGTGGCGACGGGGACGAGGTCACCCGCCGGACACCGGGGCGCGCGTGGCGCGCCTCGGCCCGGAACCGCGGTCGTTAGTTGCTGGAAGTCAGCAGCTTGCCGAGCCGGTCGATCTCACCCGAGAAATGCTTGTCGAGCGCCGCCGGCGTCGCCAGGGGGTCGCCGACCGGCACCGTGCCGAGGGCGGCGAAGCGCTCGATGACGATCGGGTCCTTCAGCGCCGTCTTGAGCGCTTCCGACAGCTTGAGCCGCACCGCCTCCGGCGTGCCCTTCGGTGCCCAGAGCGCGTGCCAGGCGGTGATCTCGAACCCCTTCAGGCCGCTCTCCTGCAGTGTCGGCAGGTCCGGCAACACGGCGATGCGCTCACGGGTGGTGACGGCGAACGGCTTGATCTCGCCGGCCTTGATCTGGTTGGTGGTGTTGGTGGTCTGGTCGCACATCAGGTCGATCCGCTTGCCGATCAGGTCGGTCATGGCGGGGCCGGCGCCGGGATAGGGCACCTTGGTCAGCTTGGCGCCGGTGGCATTCTCGAGCATGAGCGCGCAAAGGTGCGACACCGCTCCGACACCCGCCGTCCCGATGGTCAGCGACGTGCCGGGCGCCTTCATGAGCGCGAGAAGCTCGCCGGCAGTGTTGGCCTCCAGGTCGGCGCGCCCGACCAGCGCCATCGGCACTTCGGTGACGAGGCCGATGGAGGTGAACTCCGCCGGCTTGTAGGGCAGCGCCGGATAGAGCGCCGCGAAGGTGGCGACGCCGATGTGATAGAGCAGCAGTGTGTAGCCGTCGGGCGCCGCCTTGGCGACCTGGCCGGCGCCGAGCGAGCCGCCTGCCCCGCCCTTGTTCTCGATGAGCACCTGCTGGCCGAGCTTGGCGCTCATGGCCTGCGCGACGAGCCGGGCCACCGTGTCGCTGGGGCCGCCCGCCGCGGCGGGGACCAGTATCGTGATCGGTTTGGTCGGAAAGGCATTCTGGGCAGCGGCCGGCAACACCGGAGCGACCAGCATGGCGAGTGCGGCACCTGCCGCGATCAGGCGTTGGAACATCGTATCCTCCCTTTTTGGCGTCGTTTGACGTTTTCGTTCATGGGCCGGCACTGCGAGACGATGATGCGTGCGAGCACCCACAGCTGGGATCACAGCTGCAGGACGCGCAGATTGTTGGTGGTTCCCGTCTGGCCGAAGGGCACGCCGGCGACGACGACCGCCAGATCGCCGGACTTCGCCAGTTCCTCGCGCAGCAGGGTCGAGGCCGCGGTGGCCACCATGTCCTCGTAGTTCTGGACATCCGCCGACAGCACGCTGTGCGCGCCCCACAAAAGGGTGGCCCGACGGGCGACCGAAAGGTCGGGGGTCATGGCGACGATCGGCAGCGGCGGGCGCTGCCGGGCGATGCGTGCGGCCGTGGTGCCACTGGAGGTGAAGCCGAGGATCGCCGCCGCGCCGATGGTCTCGGCCAGAGCCGCGGCGGCGGCGGCGACCGCGTGCGGCGGGGAATGCTCCTCGTCGGCCGACGAGGCGGAAATCAGCGAGCGATAAAGTCCGTGCTGTTCGGTCGCCTGGATGATCCGGTCCATCATCGCGACCGCCTCCACCGGATAGCGGCCCGTCGCGGACTCGGCCGAGAGCATCACCGCATCGGCGCCGTCATAGATGGCGGTCGCGACGTCCGAGGCCTCGGCCCGGGTGGGCGTCGGGGCATTGATCATCGAATCCAGCATCTGCGTAGCCACGATGACCGGCTTGGCGGCAGCACGGCAGGCGCGCACCAGTTCCTTCTGGCGTCCGGGCACCTGTTCGTGGGGTATCTCGACGCCGAGGTCGCCACGCGCCACCATCACGGCGTCGGACAGGCGGACAATGTCGTCCATATGCTCGAGCGCCGACGGCTTCTCGATCTTCGACATGATGCCGGCCCGGTCGCCGATCAGGGCGCGCGCCTCGATCAGATCGCCGGGGCGCTGCACGAAGGAGAGCGCGACCCAGTCGACGCCGAGCTCGAGACCGAAGGCGAGGTCGGCGCGGTCCTTCGCGGTGAGGGGCGACAGGTTGAGCACCGTGCCCGGGAGATTGACGCCCTTGCGGTTGGAGATGACGCCGCCGATCAGCACCTCGGCTTCGATGAAATCCGACCCGACCCCGCTGACGCGCACGCGCCCGTCGTCGATCGGCAGTTCCTTGCGGGGAGCGATGGCGTCGAAGATCTCGGGATGCGGCAGCGGAATGGCATCGGGACCGCCGTCGGCACCCTGCAGCACGAAGCGCACCTTGTCGCCGGTCGCGATCTCGATCCGGCCGTCGCGTATCGTACCCACGCGGATCTTCGGCCCCTGCAGGTCCTGCAATATGCCGATCGGCCGTCTGACTTCCACCTCCAGAGCGCGGATCGCGGTGTGAACGCGCGCGTGATCCTCCTGTCGGCCGTGGCTGAAGTTCATGCGGAACGTGTCCACGCCCGCGAGGAACAGCGCCTTGAGCATGTCGGGGGCGGCGCTGGCCGGCCCGATGGTTGCGACGATCTTGGCGCGGCGGTTGCGATGCATCGGTGTTCCGGCTCGGCGGAGCCGCCCCTTAGGCCACGAGAATGGCGCGGATGTCGTTGACGTTGGTGAGGGTCGGTCCGGTGCGAACCAGATCGCCGAGCACCTCGAAGTAGCTGTAGCTGTCATGCGAACTTAGATACTGGCGGGCATCGAGGCCCGCCTTGCGCCCGCGTTCGAGCGTGTCGGGAGCGACGACGGCGCCGGCGGCATCTTCCGAGCCGTCAATGCCGTCGCTGTCGCCGGCGAGCGCCCAGATGCCCGGCCGCCCCTGGGCGGCGACCGCGAGGCCCAGCAGGAACTCGGTATTGCGTCCGCCCTTGCCGTGCGTCCCGTTGCCGATGGTGACGGTCGTCTCGCCGCCCGACAGCAGGACGGCGGGAGCGCACACCGGATGACCGTGATCGCCGATCGACCGGGCGATGCCGGCCATGGCAATGCCGAGTTGGTGCGCCTCGCCCTCCAGGGCGTCGCCGAGGATGACGGGCGAGAGCCCATATTCACGGGCCACCCCGGCTGCTGCGTCGAGGGAGAGGGACGGAGCCGCGATCATCCTGATGTCAGCGGCAAGCTCGCTTGGCTTCGGGGTCTCCTCGCCGGCTTCCAGAACCGCGCGGGCGGCCTCCGGCAGGTCGAGGCGCAGGCGGGCGACGATCTCGCGGACCTCGGCATGCGTGCTGGCGTCCGGCACGGTGGGGCCGGAGGCGATCACGGCGGGATTGTCGCCGGGGACGTCGCTGATCACCAGCGTGACCACGCGGGCGGGCCGGGCCGCGAGGGCGAGCCGGCCGCCCTTGACCGCCGAGAGATGCTTGCGCACGGCATTCATCTCCGCGATGGTCGCGCCGCTGAGCAGCAACGCCCTGTTGACCTGCTGCTTGTCGGCGAGCGTCATCTCGCCGGCCGGCAGCGTCATCAGTGCCGACCCGCCGCCCGAGATCAGCGCCAGCACCAGGTCGTCCGCCCCGAGGCCACGCACCGCCGCAAGGCTTTGCTGCGTCGCCTCGACGCTGGCGGTATCCGGAACCGGATGCGCTGCTTCCAAGACAGTGATCCGTCCTGCTGGCACCGCGTGGCCATAGCGCGTCACGATCACTCCAGAGAGCTCCACATCGGGCCAGGCAGCGTCGAGCGCCGCCGCCATGGCCGCGGACGCCTTGCCCGCTCCCACCACCACGCAGCGGCCCTTGGGGCGCTGCGGCAGGTGCCGCGCCAGCACGGAGGCCGGCGCAGCACTGGCGACGGCCGCGTCGAAGATCGCGCGCAGCGCTGTCCGCGCGCGGGTGTCTGTCCAGGGAGCGGATGCCGGAGCGGACATGAGGGCCGCCTCAGGCGTTGGCGCCATGGATGGCGTCGATGACGCCGGCGGTGACGTCCGCGGTGCGCGCAGTGCCGCCGAGATCCGGCGTATGGAATCGCCGGTCGCCGGTCACCCGCTCGATGGCGGTCATCAGCCGGTTCGCGGCCGGCTTCTCGCCGAGATGGTCCAGCATCATCACCGACGACCAGAAGGTGCCGACCGGGTTGGCGATGCCCTTGCCGATAATGTCGAAGGCCGAGCCGTGGATCGGCTCGAACATCGAGGGATAGGTGCCTTCGGGATTGAGGTTGGCGGTCGGCGCGATGCCGAGCGAGCCGGCGAGCGCCGCGGCGAGATCCGACAGGATGTCGGCATGCAGATTGGTGGCGACGATGGTGTCAAGGCTCTCCGGCTTCATCACCATACGGACCGTCATGGCGTCCACCAGGTTCTTGTCCCAGGTCACGTCGGGGAAATCGGCTGCGACCTGGGTGGCCACCTCGTCCCACATCACCATGGCGTGGCGCTGGGCGTTGGACTTGGTCACCACCGTGAGATGCTTGCGCGGACGGGATTGAGCGAGCTTGAAGGCGAAGCGAATGATGCGATCGACGCCCGCGCGGGTGAACATCGCGACATCCGTCGCCACTTCGATCGGGTGGCCCTGGTGCGCCCGCCCGCCGACACCGGCATATTCGCCTTCCGAGTTCTCGCGAACGATGACCCAGTCGAGTTCCTTCCCGTTCACATGGCGCAGCGGCGAGGTGATGCCGGGCAGGATGCGGGTGGGACGGACGTTGGCATATTGATCGAAGGGCTGGCAGATGGCGAGGCGCAGGCCCCACAGGGTGATGTGGTCCGGGATTTCGGGATGGCCGGCCGAGCCGAACAGGATGGCGTCGTGATGGCGGATGAGATCGCGGCCGTTCTCGGGCATCATCCGGCCGTGCTTCTTGTAGTATTCGCCGCCCCAGTCGAATTCGTCGACGGCGAATGAGAAGTTGCCATCGCGGCTCGCCAGGGCGTTGAGCACCTCGACGCCGGCGGAGACGACTTCGCCGCCGATGCCGTCACCGGGAATGGCGGCAATCTTGTAGGTCTTCATGATAGGTCTCCAGATTTCGGTATGAGGTGGCTCAGGGGCGAAGCGCGCCGGCGCTGGCGGGACGCGCGATCGAACGAGACAGGATGAAGGTGAGCGATGCCGACAGGACCAGCAGCGCGCCGACGAAGTAGAGGCCCCCGGCGTAGCTGCCGGTCTCGGTTTTGATCCAGCCGATCATGGTGGGGCCGACGAAGCCCCCGAGATTGCCGATCGAATTGATGGTGGCGATGCCGGCGGCGGCGGCAGGGCCGGAGAGGAACAGTGTGGGCATGCTCCACAGCGGCGGCTTGGCCGAGCTGATGCCGATATTGACGAAGGTCAGCGCGAGCACGACGCTGAAAACCGTCGCGGCGCTGCCGGCGAAGGCAAGGCCGATGGCAGCCACGAGGCAGGCGATGATGACGTGCCAGGTCCGCTCGCGGGTACGGTCGGAGTTCCAGGCCCAGAAGTACATGGCGATGATCGCGAGGGTCGGTGGCACCGCGTTGATGAGGCCGACCTGAAGATTGCCCAGCCCGAAGCTCTTGATAATCTGCGGCGCCCAGATGCCGAGTGTGTAGAGCCCAGCCGACGTCCCGAAATAGATCATGGCGAGCGCCAACACGCGGATATCGGCGAGGCCGCGCCAAATGCTGTGGTGGGCGCTCGCCGCCTTGCTGGCCTGTTCGGCCTGCATGGTCTGAACCAACCAGGCACGCTCGTCATCGGCGAGCCACTTCGCCTTCTCCGGGCGATCCGTCATGTAGAAGAACACGACAAAGCCCAGCAGCACCGCTGGGACGGCTTCGAGGATGAACATCCACTGCCAGCCCGCCAGGCCGGCGAAGCCGTGCATTTCCAGAAGCGCGCTCGAGACCGGCGAACCCAGCACCACCGAGACGGGCGCCGCCGCCATGAACAGCGACGTCACCGCCGCGCGACGGTGCGCTGGAAACCAGTAGCTCAGATAGAGGATGATACCGGGAAAGAAGCCGGCCTCCGCCGCGCCAAGCAGGAACCGCAGCACGTAGAAGCTGGTGGGGCTCCACACGAAGGCCATGGTGCCGGAGACGAGCCCCCAGCTGATCATCACCCGCGCGATCCAGAGGCGCGCGCCGACCTTGCCGAGGACGATGTTGGAGGGCACTTCGAACAGGAAGTAGCCCCAGAAGAAAATCCCGGCGCCGAAGCCGAACACGGCGGGCGAGAAACCAAGATCCGCGTTCATCTCCAGCGCCGCGAAACCGATGTTCACGCGGTCGAGATAGGCGATGAAGTAGAGCAGCATGATAAAGGGAATAATGCGCCACGACACTTTGCGCATGACGCGGCGTTCGAGCTCGCTCGCCATCGGTCGCCTCCTTGGTCCTCGGTAGATTGTTCTTCGCGCTTGTGGCTGCACGATTGGGCAGGACCCTAGGAGGAAGTGCCGGCGACTCCAATCCACACAGGATTGTACAAATATTTGGAATAATGGCAGTGTGGCGGATACCGGATGTTTCGAACCGAAGGCGATGGGAGTGGATCTCCACCAGCTGCGATGTTTTCTCGCCGTCGCCGAGGAGCTGCATTTCGGCCGTGCGGCCCGACGGCTCGAACTGATGCCGTCAGCGCTCGGTCGACATGTGCAACTGCTTGAGGAATCGCTGGGCGGTCACCTGTTCGCCCGGACCACGCGGAGCGTCGCCTTGACGGAGGAAGGCGCAGCACTGGTGCCTGAGGCGCGTGCGCTGCTGGCCTCTTCCGATGAACTGGCTCAGCGCTTCCGCGAGCGGACCCGGACCAAGGCGGCGACGTTGCGGCTCGGTGCGGTTGACACCGCGGCCGCGGGACTGGTCCCGCTCCTGCTACATGATTTCCGCGTCCAGCATCCCGAGGTCACCGTCGAGCTGGTCGAAGACAAGACCATCCGCTTGCTGCCCCGCCTGCTGTCCGGTCGCCTGGATCTTGTCTTCATCCGCCCTCCTGCCCAGCTCGGCCGGCAGATCGAGGTGCAGCCGCTTTTCCATGAAAGCGTGGTGGTCGCGGTGCGAACCGACCATCGCCTTGCACGGCGCAGGGCCGTCACTGTTGAGGATCTGGCGGACGAGCCGCTCATCGTCCCGGACCGGCGATCCCGTCCCCATAGCCACGATCTCACGATCAAGCTGTTCGCACAGGCGGGCCTACGGCCGGCCATCGCGCAGGTGGCCGGCGAGAAGCAGACTATCGTCGGGCTCGTGGCCGCCGGGCTCGGAGTGGCGCTGGTGCCGCGATGGACGTCGCGCATGAACGTTTCAGGAGTGCGCTATATCCCCGTTTCCTTCACCGGCGCCGAAGAGCTGAACATTCTCCCTCTGGCGGCCGCTTGGGTGCGGGGCTCGCGCGACCCTGCTCGAGACGAGATCTTGGGTCTTTTGGAAGAACGGCTACCCGGCTACCGTATGGAGGCGTGACTCACCTAAACTGGCAGCGCCGCGTATCCTTTCGAGAACCCGATGCTCCGTGGCAACTTGCGCGTTGGCGAAAGTCCTTTAGTGGCGCAAAGCCCCTTAATGAACACGCCTTGTCCTGGCCACCGAGGCGCAGGGGATCATCGAGGCTTGGAGGATCGGCTACAACACCGGCAGGCCACACAGGAGCGTCGGTTGCCTGTTGGCGTCGATGTTCGCTGGCTAGTCGCGAAGGCTTAGATCCCGTCATATCTAATTTACGCGCGGCACAAATGCGGCGAGCACGTCAAGCAAGTAGAAAGTATTTCTACGCTCCAAGCACCGCTGACCGAACATGCTCTCGCATGCATTTACTAGCTATTGTCAATGATTCCATTTCTTTGGTGCGGGGCGTGCCCGACAAGAGCTTCGCCCATCTCCAGCCGGCGCAGCTCGGGGCCGGACGCAAGGGCCGGCTGCCAACCCCTTCAGGGTCGGCGCATTCATGACAGACGGGCAGATAAAACGGAAACTTAAGGTATCCCGACCTGCGGCTTTCAATGCGAAAGCGACAGTGTCACTTGGCCCTCGCCGTGTTCAGGGACGTTCCATATCGACAGGGGCGGACGTCGGTCCGCCGGTCACAAAAAACGGCTCCCCCATCCGGCATCAACACCGAGCAACGGGAACTTTTCAGTATCAGCTGATCATGCGCTTATCGGCCGGGCTGACCGTCCGGCCCGCGCGCGGGATGGCCGCGTTCCGGTCTTCCTGCTCGCGGCTGTACTCCTTGAGCCGGGACTTGCGCGCGCACCAGACATTACCGATCTTGAAGAGCGGCAGCCGCGAAGTCCCCATCAGGTGGTAAACCCTGCGGCGTTTCGAGGCGCTGCCCCACATGAAGGCGGCGATCAGGTCGGCGTCTTCAAGAATGTCGTCGGCGAGGGTTTCCTCTTCCTCCGGCGGGGGCAGGAACTGACCGTCCATCACATGGTCTCCTTTTCTCCGGAAAGAAGCGCACCGATGCCGAGGACCGAGCACTCCGAGATGCGGCGATATTGCTCAAGGTCGCGTTTGGGCGACGAACTGCTTCACGGCGCGGATGCGGCCATTGCGCCAGATGCGAAGCTGGTCGGGTGAGAAGTCGCGGACTTCGTCGCGGGTCGCCGCCTCATATTCCTCGAACAGGCGGGACAGCTGGAAGCTCGGCTTCCTCTCGGTGCCGAGTACGGCCGTTCGCGCGCCCGCATCCGCGGCCAGCCCCCGCTGATCAGCGTCTCCAGTCGTTCCGATCTTGGTGATCGGCTGGAGAGCCAGCTCGTCGTTCGGGACGGAGCAAAACCGAGGGCGCGGGCACGGCGGCGGGTATCCGCGTAATTCTGCGGATTGGATGGGGACATGGCGGCAGCCAGCGCCGCCCAATGCCGTTCGAGCTCGTCATGGAGCTTTTTGGCGACGCGCGCGGCCCTGCGGCCGAATCGGTCGTCAGCGACGTGGATTCGTGTCAAATGCCGGATGATTCCCCCGGCGATCGATGGTGCGGAATTCGATGGGAACGCGCTGGACGAAGTGCCAGACGGAGCCGCGTTGGGTCAGGAAATCAGCCATGGGCGGGAGCAGGTGTTGGACGATCTGTTGGACAGTATCGCTACACCCGCGCTCCGATCCCACCGGGAAGTGCGCTAACCCCATGTAATCCCTGGTAAAATCTGGGAAAACAGTGGAGCGGGCGAAGGGAATCGAACCCTCGTATGCAGCTTGGGAAGCTGCCGTTCTACCATTGAACTACGCCCGCCTTGACGCGGCCGCACATTAGGGGCGCCACGCGGCGGGTTCAAGAGCCTTCCCGCAGATCGGCGCGGCCTTTCCCGCGCTTTCTCAACCCCCGTCGCCACCGCCACGCGCCGGCCGGACTTGACCTCGAGCCCGACGTCGGATGCGATCGACCGCATCGGCTTCCACAGCCCGCTTTCGCCATCGAGCCGTGGAAGGCGCGCGCGGCCTCGACAAATAAGACGACACGGATAAGTATATACAAATGAGGCAGGGGCGCCCGGGAAGTGAGCGGCATGAAACGCGCGGACAAGCTGAAGCTCGGCACTTTCGTCTACACGTTCGGCTACAACCCGGCCGGGTGGCTGCATCCGGCGAGCGACGTCAACGGCGCCAATGATTTTCGCCACCTGCTCAAGGTGGCGCAGATCTCCGAAGGCGCGAAGTTCGACTTCATGTTCATGGCGGATTCGCCCGCCGCCGCCATCGGCGACCCCGAGGCGCTCTGCCGCCTGCCGACCAAGATGAACCGCTTCGAGCCCTTGTCGCTGCTGTCGGCGCTGGCGGTCTCCACCTCGCATCTCGGCCTGGTGGCCACCGCCTCGACCTCCTATTACGAGCCGTTCAACCTCGCCCGCATCTTCGCCTCCATCGACCATCTCTCGGGCGGACGGGCCTGCTGGAACGTCGTCACCTCCGACCATGACGAGACCGGCTACAATTTCAACCGCGAGGGGCTGGACCCGCATGCCCTGCGCTACGAGCGCGGCAAGGAATTCGTCGACGTCGCGTTCGGGCTGTGGGATTCCTTCGAGGCCGACGCGCTCAAGCTCGACCGCGCGAGCGGCGTCTATTACGACAAGGACAAGCTCCACACGCTGAACCACAAGGGCAAGCATTTCCAGGTGCGCGGCCCGCTCAACATCGCCGCCAGCCCGCAGGGCCGGCCGGTGATCGCCCAGGCCGGCGGATCCGAAGCCGGCATCGAACTGGCGGCGGAAACGGCGGAAGTGGTGTTCTCGCTCGCCTCCAACCTCAAGCGCAGCCAGGATTTCTACGCGACGCTGAAGCAGCGGATGGCGAAGTTCGGCCGCGCGCCGGACGAATTGAAGGTGATGCCCGGCGTCGTCATCAATGTCGGGCGCACCGAGGCGGAGGCACGTGAGAAGGTCGAGTATCTCGCCGGCCAGCTGCACCCCGATGTCGGCCGGCAGATGCTGGCCGAGTTCCTGGAAGCCGACCTCTCCGGCGTGCCGCTCGACGAGCCCTTCCCCAGGGATCGGCTGCCGGCGGCGCCGAAGGGTTCCAAGGCGCTGTTCGACGAGCTGACCGATTTCGTGATGAAGGGCCACACGGTGGGCGAGCTGATCCGGCTGTTCAGCGAGAAGCACACCGGCAACGGCATCACCGGCACGCCGGCGGTGGTCGCCGACTTCATGGAGGAGTGGTTCGAGGGCCACGCCGCCGACGGCTTCATCGTCATGTGCCCGACGCTGCCCGCCGCGCTGGAGGATTTCACCGAGCTGGTGGTGCCGGAACTGCGCCGGCGCGGGCTGTTCCGCGATGAATATGAAGGCACCACGCTGCGCGCCAATCTCGGGCTTCCGGTGCCGGAAAACCGCTATGCGCGGGCGCGGCGCCAGCGCGGCGCGGCCGCGAACGCATGATGCCGCCGGCGGAGCCTTAGTTGGCGGGCATCTTGCTACGTAGCGTCAGGGACGGCGGTGACGGGTCGGGTAGTCCTCATCGCCCGCGCGTCCCGGCCGTCGCCCGCCTTTGTCCGAGAAACTGAATGTTCGATGTCAACCTGATCGTCAAATCGCTGCCGATGCTGCTGCAGGCGTCGGTCTGGACGGTGATCTATTCGCTGGCCTCGGTGGCGATCGGCTTCTGTATCGGCACGCTTATGTGCGCGGTCGGCCTGTCGACCTCGCGCCTCGGGCGGAGCATCTCGGCCTTCTATGTGAGTTTCTTCCGCGGCGTGCCGCTGCTGGTGCAACTGCTGATCTCCTATTACTGCCTGCCGCTGATCGGCGTGAACGTGCCTTCCTCGGTGGCGGCGGTGGGGACGCTCGCGCTGTGCACCGGCGCCTATATCGCCGAGATCCTGCGCGGCGGCTTCCTCGGCATACCGCCGGGGCTGATCGAGGCGGCGCGCATGGTCGGCCTCAGCCGGGCGCAGATCCTCACCCGCATCGAGGTGCCTCTGGCGGTGCGCTTCACTCTGCCCTCGCTGGTCAATGAGACGACGATGATGGTGAAGGCCTCCTCGCTGATCTCGGTGGTCGGCGTGCTGGAGCTGACGCGGCTAGCCCAGAACATCGCCACCTCGACTTTCCAGCCGCTGGAGATCTACCTGACCGCCGGGGCGATCTATTTCGTCATCAACGGCGTCATCACGCTGGCCGGCGAATTCGCCGAGAGCCGCTTCCGACTGGAGAAGGCGCGATGACCTTCAACCCCGCCATCCTCACCGACAACTGGCGCGAGATCCTCGACGGGATGGTGCTGACCATCCTGATCTGGATCGCCGGCACGGCGATCGGGCTGGTCATCGGGCTCGCGGTGGCGGTGATGCAGCTGTTCACCAATCGCTGGCTGGCGGCGCCGCTGACCTTCTACGTCGCGGTGATGCGCGGCACGCCGTTCCTGATCCAGCTGTTCGTGATCTATTACGGCGGCCCGTTCTTCGGCCTCGACCTGACGCCGCTGGTCGCCGGCATTGCCGGCCTGGCGCTCTATGGCGGAGCCTATTTCTCGGAAATCTTCCGCGCCGGCTTCCTCTCGGTGCCGCCCGGCCAGATCGAGGCAGCGCGGATGATGGGGATCAGCCGGCTCGACATCGTGCGCCATGTGCAGCTGCCGCAGATGCTGGTGATCATCCTGCCGGCGCTGGCCAACATGACGGTGCTGCTCTCCAAGGAGACGGCGGTGCTGTCGGTGATCACCGTGAACGAACTGACCTCGGTGGTGCAGTCGATCGGCTCCACCACGTTCGCCTTCGCCGAGACGCTGCTGTTCCTGGCGCTGGTCTACTGGGCCTTCCTCGAAATCGTCACGGCGGCGGCACGACGGCTGGAAAAGCGGGTCGGCCGCTTCATGCTGCGCAGCCAGAGCTGAAAGGGCGGACATGACCGCACATCCTGTCGCGAATTCCCGCCCGATCATCGACGTGCGCGGCGTGTGGAAGCGCTTCGGCTCGACCGAGGTGCTGAAGGGCATCGACCTCGCCATCCGCAAGTCGGAGGTGACCTGCATCATCGGCCCGTCGGGATCGGGCAAGAGCACGCTCCTGCGCTGCATCGCCTTCCTGGAGGAATATAGCGAGGGCGAAATCTACATAGAAGGCGAGCTGCTCGGCTTCTCGCTGGAGAATGGCAGGCGACGCCGCGTCTCCGACTCGGAGGTGGCGCGGGTGCGGCGCAATGTCGGCTTCGTATTCCAGCAGTTCAATCTGTGGCCGCACATGACGGCGCTGGAGAACGTCGCCATGCCGCTGAAGCTCGCGCGGGGCATCGCGCGGGAGGACGCGGCCAGGCGCGCCCGCGCCATGCTGGAGAAGGTGGGGCTCGGCGCACGGGCCGAGGCCTATCCGAGCCAGCTTTCCGGCGGCCAGCAGCAGCGCGTCGGCATCGCCCGCGCGCTCGCCATGGAACCGCACATCATGCTGTTTGACGAGCCGACCTCGGCGCTCGACCCCGAGCTGGTCGGCGAGGTGCTGCAGGTGATGCGCGACCTGGCATCCGAGGGCATGACCATGGCGGTGGTGACGCATGAGATGGGCTTTGCCGCGCAGGTGGCCGACACGGTGGTGTTCATCGACCGCGGCGTGATCGCCGTCAGCGGATCGCCGGACCATGTGTTCCGCCGGGAGGAGAACCCGCGGCTGCGGCAGTTCCTGCAGAATTACTTCGAGCGTAACGTGTTCTGGCAAGACACCGGAGAACCCAGCGGGGTGCCCACCGGGAATGCCGACGTGCCGTAGCGCCGCAAAGGCCGCATTGCGGTAGCGGAACCCTTATGTCTATACTTTAACGTATAAGGAAGATCGGCGGCATGATGCCGTCCGCAGCTTCCGAGGGGAACAGGAGAGACCGATGAAGCAGCTTACCCGGCGTTCCGCCGTCACACGGGCCCTGCGCCTCGCCGCGCTCGGCGTCGCCGCGTCGATGACGCTGTCGGGCGCCGCCCTGGCGGAAGACCTGCTCGCCAAGGTCAAGGCCAAGGGCGAGCTCACCGTGGGCACCGAGTTGCAGTTCGCGCCGTTCGACTTCATCGAGGACGGCAAGCAGAGCGGCATGAACAAGGAGATCTTTGCCGAGATCGGCAAGGAGCTCGGCGTGAAGATCGCCTTCCTCGACCTGCCCTGGCCCAGCGTGCTGCCGGGTCTCGAAGCCGGCAAGTTCGACATGGTGGCCGGCCCCGCCACCATCACCAAGGCGCGCATGGAGCGCTACCGCTTCACCTCGCCGATCGCCAATGCGACCGTCGCGATCCTGAAGAAGAAGGGCGACGCCTCGATCACCAAGCCGGAGGACATCGCCGGCAAGAAGGTGGGCAGCGCCAAGGCGACCGCCCAGCTGGCGCAGCTGCAGGAATTCGCGAAAACCCTGCCGACGGCGCCGACCATCCAGGAATATGTCGACTTCAGCCAGTCCTATGCCGATCTCGGCGCCGGCCGCATCGTCGCGGTGGCGAACTCGCTGCCGAACATCGCCTTCCTCGCCAAGACAAAGCCCGACGTGTTCGAGGTGGTCGAGCCGCCCTTCGGCAAGCCGGTCTATTTCGGCTTCATCGGCACCAAGGCCGAGGACGCCAAGTCGCTGCTGGACGCCGTCGACGCCGTGCTCATCAAGATGAAGCATGACGGCCGCCTCGCGAGCCTGCAGAAGAAGTGGTTCGGCACCGAGATGGCAACGCCGGACCAGGTGACCGAAGCGAGCTTCTGAGAGAGCGCCGGCATCCTTCCTGCCCTGGACGGGACGGCAGCTTAGCCGCATCCCGGATCGGCCCGTCCGGCCGATCCGGGATTTTCTTTTTCCGGGCCGGCGAGAGCGGGCGCAATGACCGAGGACATGCCTGGGGCCATGCGCATCGCGGCCCTGGCATCCGCCGGGAGGGTCGCCCTCGATCCCGCGCATGGACGCGTATGAGGCATTGCCGGCCCTTGCCGTGATCGCCCACGGAATTGGCACTGTCATTTTTCGGGCAAACGGCGCTTTTCGACCGCGCCACTCCACGACAACTTGGCTGCGCATTGTGACGCAACCGAGCCTGCCTGGAGTGCACGACATGACCGAAGCGACCCCCGATTTCTCGAAAGGCGCGGCCTATATCGACGGCAAATACGTTCCCATCGCCGAGGCCAAGGTGCCGGTCGGCGACTGGGGCTTCACCCATTCCGACGTCACCTATGACGTGGTGCACGTCACCGATGGCGGCTTCTTCCGGCTGGAAGACCATCTCGACCGCTTCCACCGCTCGCTGGAGGGATACCGGCTGGATCCCGGCGTCAGCCGCGAGCAGATGCGCGACATCCTCGGCAAGGTGGTGGCGCTCTCCGGCCTGAAGCAGGCCTTCGTCGCCATGGTCTCGACCCGCGGCATACCCCGCGTCTACGGCTCGCGCGATCCCGCCGACTGCGTCAACACCTTCATCGCCTATGCGGTGCCATGGGTGGACGTGATCAAGCCGGACGTGCAGGAGCGGGGCGCGCATCTGCTCGTCGCCTCGGTGCCGCGCATCTCGCAGAACTCGCTCGACCCGACGTTGAAGAACTACATGTGGCGCGACTTCACCCGCGGCATGTTCGAGGCGAAGGACAAGGGCTTCGACACCGCCATCCTGCTGGATTCCGAGGGCTACCTGACCGAGGGCGCCGGCTTCAACGTCTTCATCGTCAAGGGCGACGAGGTGATCACGCCCGATCGCGGCGCGCTGCGCGGCATCACCCGCCTCGCGGTGCTCGACCTGTGCCCGGAACTCGGCCTCGAGGGCAAGGTCGCGCCGATCAGCTTCGACGACCTGATGGACGCCGACGAGGTGTTCACCACCACCACCGCCGGCGGCGTCATGCCCTGCGCCCGCGTCAACGACCGCATCTACGGCAATGACCGTCCGGGTCCGATCAGCGTGAAGCTGAAGGAGCTCTATTGGCGCAAGCACAAGGAGGGCTGGCACATGACGCCGGTCAACTATGCCGACGCCGACAACCCGTTCGCCGTCGCCGCCTGATCCGCATGCAGAGCGGACCTCCGGGCCGATGCAGCCCGGAGGCCGCACCGAACAGGGAAACGACCAGACGGGGCGGTTCTCGCCAATGGCCACATCCGAGATGACAGAGGGGACAGGACCATGACACCGCACGAACCGACCGCCGACCGCGACGACGACGCCCGACCTTCCGCCGGCCTCGACCGACGCACCCTGCTCAAGGCCACACTCACCGGGGCCGCCGCCGCCATCGCCATGCCCTATGTAAGGCCGGCTTCGGCTGCCCCTTCGGCGCTGCGCGCGCTGATGTGGGAGGGCTATGTGCTGCCGGACGTGATCGCCGGCTTCGAGGAGAAGCACAAGGTCAAGTTCGCGCCGACCTTCTTCGACGGCAATTCCGAGGCCTACAACAAGCTGCGCGTCGGCGGCGCCAAGGATTTCGACCTGGTGCAGGCGGACGGATTCTGGCCCAGCCTGTATTTCCGCGAGAAGCTGATCCGCGCCGTCGACTATGCCAAGATCCCGAGCACGCAGAACCTGTTCCCGGTGTTCCAGCCGGCGCAATACAAGCTGCTGACCGACGAGGCGACCGGCGTGCATTTCGGCGTGCCGTTCTGCTGGGGCAGCTACGGCATCACCTACAACACCGCCGGGGTGCCGGCCGAGAAGGCCGCCAGCATCGAATGCCTGTTCGATCCCGCCTTCGCCGGCCGGCTGTCGACCACCGCCCGCTTCGAGGAGAACATCGCGCTCACCGGCATCCTGGTCGCCACGCGGATGGGCACCAAGGACAAGCCGCGCCCGGACGGGAAGCCGTTCAACCCCTATGTGCTGACCGATGAGGAACTCGACGGCGTCGAGAAGCTGCTGATCGAGCAGAAGGCGCTGCTGCTCACCCGCTACCAGGACAATCCCACGCTGGCGCAGCTGCTGGAGAGCGGCGCGGTGGTGGCGGCGCCGGAATTCGCGCAGGTCTATCGCCAGCTGCTCGCCAGGAAGGCCAAGGGCGAGACCGACACGACCTTCGCCCACACGCTGGTGCCCAAGGAGGGCGGGCTCGGCTGGGTCGACACGTGGCTGGTCTCCTCCGGCGTCGCCGACGGACCGATGCTCGACGTCTGCCAGAGCTTCATCGACACCATGACCACCCAGGAGACGATGAAGAAGATCTCGCTCGCCAGCGGCTGCTCGACCACCATCGACATCCGCGCCCTGTCGACGCCCGAGGAGCAGACGCTCTATCTCATGGACCGCACCGGCGAGCTGTCGAGCATGTACATGTTCGACCAGCCCTCCTCGCCGGAGAAGTGGGAACGCGTGTGGTCGCGGATGCAGGCCGCCTGACGCATGTTGGCGGCCGGGCCCGCCGCCCGACCGCCGGCATCCGCCTTCGTCCTGACAATCCGGGAGCCTGACAACGTGTATATTTCCCTCGAAGGGGTCTCGCGCCAGTATGACAGCGTCTGGGCCGTCGACCGCGTGCAGATGCAGATCGCCCGGAGCGAGTTCGTCTCACTGCTCGGCCCCAGCGGCTCCGGCAAGACGACGCTGCTGCGCATCATCGCCGGCCTCGAAAAGCCGACGCAGGGCCGGGTGCTGATCGACGGCGTCGACGTGACCGACCTGCCGCCGCACAAGCGCGGCGTGGCGATGGTGTTCCAGGAATTCCTGCTGTTCCCGCACCGCACCGTCTTCGAGAACCTCGCCTTCCCGCTGCGCATGCTGAAACTGCCGAAAGCCGAGATCGAGGAGCGCGTCGCCTGGGTGATCGGCATCCTGTCGCTGGCGGGGCTGGAGAAGCGCTATCCCAACCAGCTCTCGGGCGGCCAGCAGCAGCGCGTCGCGCTCGGCCGCGGCCTTGTCGGCCGGCCGAAGGTGCTGCTGCTCGACGAGCCGCTGGCCAATCTCGACCGCGAGCTGCGGCAGGAGATGGAGGTGGAGATCCGCCGCCACCAGATCGCGCTCGGCATCCCCTTCGTCTATGTCACGCATAACCAGGAAGAAGCGCTGTCGATGAGCGACCGCATCGCCGTGGTGCGCAAGGGCCGGATCGAGGATTTCGCCCCGCGCGCGGAAATCTACGACCGGCCGAAGACCGCCTTCATCGCCCAGTTCGTCGGCCGCTCGAACCGCTTCGACGGCGTGGTGGCGGGCGACGGCGCCACGCTGCGCACCGCCGACGGCCTGGTGCTGGCGCTGCCCGCCGGGGCGCCGGCCGGCCGCGAGGCGGCGCTGTTCGTGAAGAACGAGAAGCTGCGCCTCGACGCGCCGGGCGCGGCCACGGCCGGCGCCAATCGCATCGGCTGCACGGTGAAGGACGTGATCCTGCGCGGCGCCTATGCCGACTACATCCTCGCCTGCGGCGCCCGCGAGCTCCACGCCAGCCGCCCGCGGGCGGAACGGGCCATCCATGCCGGCGAGGCGGTGGTGGCGAGCTTCGATCCATCCGACATCGACGCCTTCGACGCCGAGGGGGAGACGACGCCATGAGGGGACGCTGGGCCGGCACGCTGCTTCTCGGCATCCCGACGCTGTTCCTGGCGGCACTGTTCGTGCTGCCGCTCGCCTCGATGGTGGTGCTCAGCTTCTGGCGCACCGAGAACTACCACATCGTCCAGGACTGGAACCTCGGCAATTACTGGACGCTGGCGACCGGCGGCGCCTATGTCACCTTCCTCGTCCGCTCGCTGGTGATGGCGGTGATCGTGTCCGTGGTGTCGCTGGCGATCGCCTGGCCGGTGAGCTACGCCATCATCCTCTATGGCGGGCGCTACCGCCTGCTGCTGACGCTCGCCTTCGCCGTGCCGTTCCTGACCGGCGAGGTGCTGCGGGTGATCGCGCTCCAGGGCCTGCTCGGCCCGCTCGGCCTGATCAACGGCGTGCTGATGGCGATGGGCGCGGCGCCGCTGCGGTTCATCATGTACACCAACACCGCCAGCGCCATCGGCCTCGTCTATCTCTACCTGCCGATCGTGGTGACGGTGATCTACCTGTCGCTGCTGAATTTCGATGCCCGCCTGATCGACGCCGCCAAGATCTTCGGCGCCAGCCCGGTGCGGGCCTTCATCGAGGTCACCTGGCCGCTGAACCTGTTCGGCACGCTGATCGGCTTCGCTCTGTGCTTCATTCCGTGCCTGTCGGTGACGCTGGCGCCGCGCTTCCTCGGCGGGCCCAACGGCACGCTCTACGGCATGGCGATGGCGCAGCAATTCGGCGAATCCGGCACCTGGGCGCTCGGCGCCGCCATGGGAGTGGTGCTGTTCGTCACCTCGATCCTGGTGGTGCTCGCCATCGCGGCGAAGGTCGATCTGCGCCGCACCGGCTTTACCGGCTTCGGGAGGGGCTGATCATGGGCAAGCTGCCGCGACGCCTTGCTAAATATGCCCTCCTGCTCACGCTGGCGCTGTCCTATCTCTTCCTCTACCTGCCCATCGTGCATATCGGGCTGGCGGCGTTCTCGAAGAACTTCGCCTTTCCCTATCCGCCGCGCTGGACGCTGGAGACCTTCGGGCGGCTGTTCAGCAACTCGCTCTATCAGGGCGCGCTCGCCAACAGCCTGGTGCTCGGCATCGGCTCGGGCGCGCTCGCGACCCTGCTCGCCGCCGCCGCCACGCTCGGGCTCATCCGCCATGCCGGCGGGAAGGCGAAATTCCTGCTCGCCCTGTTCGTCGCGCCGCTCTTCGTGGCCGAGGTGCTGATCGGCATCTCGTCGCTGATCTTCAACGGGCTGTTCCTCGAACTGCAGGGCAACCTCGTCTCCGCCGTGCTCGCCAATGCGGTGCACGGCTTCAGCTATGCGCTGCTGATCATCGCGACGCAGCTCTACCGCTACGACTGGCGGCTGGACGATGCCGCCATGGTGTTCGGCGCCTCGCCGATGCGGACCTTCTTCGAGGTGACGCTGCCGCTGATCTGGCCCGGCCTCCTGGGCGCCTTCATCGTCACCTTCATCATGGCCTTCAACAACCTGGAGATTTCCTTCTATCTCCTCGGCGCCACCCCGACGCTGCCCTCCGTCGCCTGGGGCGCGCTGCGCTACGGGATCAAGCCGGAGCTCTATGCGCTGGCGACCGCGGTGAACCTCGTGGTGGTGATCGGCCTCGCGGTGATGTTCGTGCTGATGCTGACCGGCAAGGTCACGTTCGGCCACCGCCCCGAACGCGAACGGGCGGTGTGAGCCCACGAGCCCATGAGCCCACGAGGCCGGCAAGCCGCATGGCATGCGGTTTGCTATAACATCGGCAGACCGGTCAATCGCGGAGGGCCCGACATGCTGCTCGATGCGCTGGCTCTCACACTCGAACGCAGGCCGGATGCGCCGCTCTACCGGCAGATCTATGATGGGCTGGCGGCGGGCATTGTCGGCGGCTCGATCAAGCCCGGCCAGCGCCTGCCCTCGACGCGCGATCTCGCCCAGATATTGGGCGTCTCGCGCAACACCATCATGCTCGCCTTCGAGCAGCTCGCCGCCGAGGGCTATCTCGAAGGACTGTCCGGCTCCGGCACCTATGTGTCGCGCGAGCCGCCGGCGGAGGTCGTCGAGCCGGAGGCGCCGCGGCTCAATCCGGCGATCCGCGCCGCCGGCAGCCTCGATCGCACGCCGGAGCTCACCGTCGCGCTCGCCCATGCGCCGGAAACGCTGCGCCACATGCGCCGCCCGGTGCCGTTCCGCTGCAATTTCCCGGCGCTCGACGCCTTTCCGGTGCAGCTCTGGGCCAAGCTGGCGGCCGAACTCTACCGCAAGCTCGACGCCGACACCGCCAACCACCTCATGGGCGAAGGCGACCCGCAGGGATACGGACCGCTGCGCGAGGCGATCGCCGAGCACGTCTCGCTCGGGCGCGGCATCGAGTGCAGCCCGGCCAATGTCATCATCTTCGCCGGCGCGCAGCAGGCGGTCGACCTCGCCTGCCGGCTGCTGCTCATGCCCGGCGACGAGGTGATCTGCGAGGATCCCGGCTATGACGGCATCTACGCCTCCAGCATCGCCACCGGGGCGGTGCCGGTGCCGGTCGCCGTGGACGAGGACGGTCTCGACGTCGAGGAGGCGATGCGCCGCGCACCGGCCGCCCGCATGATGTATGTCTCGCCCTCCAAGCAGTTCCCGCTGGGGATGTCGCTGGCGCTGGCGCGCCGCCACCAGCTGGTCGAATGGGCGAACCGCACCGGCAGCTGGATCATCGAGGACGATTACGACAGCGAGTTCCGCTATTCCGGGCGACCGCTGCCGGCGCTCTACGGCATAGATGGCGGGACGCGCGTCATCTATCTCGGCACCTTCAGCAAGACGCTGTTCCCGGCGCTACGGCTCGGCTTCGCCGTGGTGCCGACACCGCTCGTCGAAGCCTTCGTCTCCGCCCGCACGATCGTCGGACGCTATTCGCCGATCCTGGAGCAGGTGCTGGTGGCGCGCTTCATGAGCAAGGGTCATTTCGCCAGCCATGTCCGCAAGATGCGCAAGCTCTACGCCCAGCGGCAGGATTATCTCCTCGATGCCGTCAACCGGCGGCTGGGCGCCTTCATGACCGCCGCCCCGACCGATACCGGCATGGAAGTGGTCGCCCGGCTTGCTCCCGGCCTCAGCGCCAAGGCGCTGGCGCGGGCGGCGGCGCAGAACGGGCTGGAGATCATGCCGATGTCGCTGCTGGCCCGGCAGGCCGATGTCGACGACCGTATCGCCCTCGGCTTCAGCCCGTTCAACGCACGGCAGATCGACGAGGCGGTCGAGCGGCTGCACGCCGTGCTGACGGAAGTCGGGACCGGCTCGCTGCGCAATTGATGCGAGGACATGGGCGCCGGCGAGACGGCGTTTTTTCCGCACGGAACTGAACCAATCGGCCGAGGCGGCGTTGTAGATCGCATTGGCCGGTCCCGTGCTCGATCCGAGCCCGCCGGCAGCGGTGCGCAGGTCTGGCCAAAGGGTTTATCGTGCCGCAGATAGAGCAAGATGCGCGCTTCATGCTGAGCGTCCTTGCCGCGTCCGACGACTGCATCAAGGTCCTCGACCTCGACGGCAAACTCACCTTCATGAGCGAGGGCGGGATGCGGGTCATGGAGGTGCAGGACTTTTCAGCCGTCGAGGGCTGCGTCTGGCCGGAATTCTGGCAAGGGGCGGGCAACGAGGCCGCGAAGGCCGCCGTCGCCACGGCGCGGGGCGGCGGAACGGCGCAGTTCCGCGGCATGGCGCGCACCTTCGCCGGCACGCCGAAATGGTGGGACGTCAAGGTCCAGCCCATCCTCGGCGTCGACGGAAGGCCCGAGAAGATCCTGGCGCTCTCGCGCGACATCACCGAATACCGACGCGCCAGCGATGCGCTCGCCAAGAGCGAGGAGCGCTACCGCACGCTGTTCGACAGCATCGACGAAGGCTTCTGCATCATCGAGTTCATCGACGGGCCGCACGGACCGCTGAGCGACTATGTGCATGTCGAGGCCAATCCGGCCTACGCGCATCATGCCGGCATCCCCGACGTGGTCGGGCAGAAGCTGCGCGAGATGGTTTCCGGCGAGGCCGACGGCTGGGTGGAGCTCTATGGCGAGGTGCTGCGCACCGGCCGGCCGATCCGCTTCCAGCGCGAGCTGGAGGCGACCGGCCGCTATCTCGAGCTCGCCGCCTTCCGCATCGAGCCGCCGGAGATGCGGCAGGTGGCCGTGCTGTTCCAGGACGTCACCGCCCGCAAGCAGGCTGAGGTCACGCTGCAGCGCCTCAACGAAACGCTGGAGACCCGCATCGCCGAGGCGATAGTCGAGCGCAAGGTGCTGGCCGACATTGTCGACGGCACCAGCGCCCTCGTGCAGGTCGTGGCCCCCGACTATCGCTGGCTCGCCGTCAACGGCGCCGCTTCCCGCGAGTTCCGGCGGGTGTTCGGCAAGGAGCCGAAGGTCGGCGACAGCCTGCTCGACATATTGAGCGACGACGCCGGACAGCTGGCGACGGCACGGGCCCTGTGGGACCGCGCGCTCGGCGGCGAGGAATTCGTCGAGATCGCCGCCTTCGCCGATCCCCAGGGCGTCAGCCGTCACTACGAGATGCATTTCAATCCGCTGCGCGACACCGGCGGGCGGCTGATCGGGGCGTTCCAGTTCGTCTACGACGTCACCGACCGCATCGAGGCCCAGGCCCGCCTGAAGGAGGCCGAGGAGGCGCTGCGCCAGGCACAGAAGATGGAAGCGGTCGGCCAGCTCACCGGCGGCATCGCGCACGACTTCAACAACCTGCTCACCGGCGTCACCGGCTCGCTGGAAATGCTGCAGGCGCGCATCGGCCAGGGGCGGCTGTCGGAGATCGACAAATACATCTCCGCCGCGCAGAGCGCCTCGCGCCGGGCCGCCTCGCTGACGCACCGGCTGCTCGCCTTTTCGCGCCGGCAGACGCTCGCTCCCAAGCCGACCGACGTCAACCGCCTCGTCATCGGCATGGAGGAGATGATCCGGCGCACGGTCGGCCCGGAGATCGCGCTGGAAGTGGTGACGGCGGCCGGGCTGTGGCCGGCGCTCATCGACCCGCCGCAGCTGGAGAACGCGCTGCTCAACCTGTGCATCAACGCCCGCGACGCGATGCCGGATGGCGGGCGCATCACCATCGAGACCGGCAATAAATGGCTCGATGCGCGCGCCGCCAACGAGCGCAACCTGCCGCCGGGGCAATATCTGTCGATCTGCGTCAGCGACACCGGAACCGGCATGGCGCCGGAGGTGATCTCGCGCGCCTTCGATCCCTTCTTCACCACCAAGCCGATCGGCCAGGGCACCGGGCTCGGCCTGTCGATGGTCTATGGTTTCGTGCGCCAGTCCGGCGGGCAGGTGCGCATCTATTCGGAGGTCGGGCACGGCACCAATATGTGCCTCTATCTGCCGCGCCACTATGGGGCGGCGGAAGCGCCGGCCGATGCCCCCGCGAGCGAAGACACGCAGCAGGCGCATGCCGGCGAGACGGTGATGGTGGTCGACGACGAGCCGATGATCCGCATGCTAGCGGTCGATGTGCTGGAGGAGCTCGGCTACACCGTGCTCGAAGCCGGAGACGGCCCCTCCGGGCTGAGGTTGCTGCAATCGGACGCGCGGATCGACCTGCTGGTCACCGATGTCGGCCTGCCCGGCGGCATGAACGGACGCCAGCTCGCCGACGCGGCGCGGCAGACGCGGCCGAACCTCAAGGTGCTGTTCATCACCGGCTATGCGGAGAACGCCATTATCGGCAACGGCCAGGTCGCGCCGGGCATGCAGGTGATCACCAAGCCCTTCGCGGTGGACGACCTCGCCAACCGGGTGCGGCAGATGATCGAGCAGTCGGGCTGACGCCGCGCGCGCCTCCACCTGCCCGCGTCGCTGGTCGAGGACTTGCTCGGTCGGACGCTGAATTTCTACATTGTGATAATATTATGATATGAAATTTCTCGATGTGGGAAATTATTGACGCCACTGCCTGCTGCATGGTCCGGTACGGAAATTAGGCACCCTCCGATGCCCACATCCGGCAGCACTAACGATGAGCAAATTCTCCCCCTTCGACGCGACGCTTTGGTACGCCACCGCCCGTCCCGCTCCCCTCACCCACCCGCTTGAGGAACGCATCGCCGCCGATGTCTGCGTGGTCGGCGCCGGCTATACCGGCCTCACCACCGCGCTCGAACTGGCACGGCAGGGCGTGAAGGTGGTGCTGCTGGAGGCGGAGGAGGCCGGCTTCGGCGGCTCGGGCCGCAATGCCGGGCATTGCACGCCGACCTTCAGCTATTACAGCCTGCCCTCGCTGCGCAAGGTGCTCGGCGAACCGTGGGCGGAGCGGCTGATCCACCGCCAGACCCGTGCCAATGACCGCGTCGGCGCGATGATCCGCGACTACCAGATCGACTGCGAATGGCAGCAGAACGGCTATGTCATGGGCGCGCTGCGCCCCGGCGCCATCGAAACGCTGAAGGCCAAGGTCGACCAGTACAATGCGGTGGGCGCCCGCACCCGCCTGATCGACCGCGACGAGGTCGAGGCGATCACCGGCAGCCCGCGCTTCCACGGCGGCTGGCTGCATTCCGAGGCCGGGCACATGAACCCGCTCGGCTATGCCCGCGGCCTCGCCCGCGCGGTGATGCAGGAGGGCGCCAAGCTCTATACCGGCTCGCGGGTCGAGGGTGTCGAGAAGGAAGGCGGGCGCTGGAAGGTGAAGACCGCCAGGGGCGAGGTGCTCGCCGACAAGGTGGTGTTCGCAACCGGCGCCTACACGGTGGCCGGCTGGCCGAAGCTCGACGAGAGCTTCAAGATCCTGCGGGTCTTCGTCTGCGCCACCCAGCCGCTCGACCCGGAAACCCGCAAGGCCGTGCTGCCGCGGAACACCACCATGCATGACGGGCGCGGCGACATCTATGTCTACAAATACAATGCCGAGGGCCGCATCGTCGCCTCGATGTTCCCGATGGGCGCGCGCGGCAGCGATCTCGACTATACCCGGCAGGTGATGACCGACCGGCTGAAATGGCTGCACCCGCAGATCAGGGAACCGATCCGCTGGGAATATTTCTGGTATGGCGAGCTCGACATGCAGGTGAAGACGGTGCCGCGGCTCTACGGCCTGGCGCCGGGTGTCGCCGCGCTCACCGGCCTGTCCGGGCGCGGGGTGCCAACCGGCTCGATGCTCGGCGGCATCCTCGCCGAATGGGCGCTCGGCGTGCCGGAGGCGGAACTGGCGCTGAAAGTCGAGCCGCTCAAGGCCGCGCCGTTCTACATGAACTATGCGCCGAAGCTGCGGCTGCGCTATTTCCGCTACCAGGACACCCGCGCGGCGCGGCGCGAAGGCGTCGAAGTGCCGCCGCACGCATGAGGAGACACGCATGAGCACACGCACGGTTCTCATTTCCGGCGGCGGGCGCGGCATCGGCGCGGCGACCGCCCGCGTCATGGCGCAGGCCGGCTGGAACGTCTCGCTCGGCATGCGCAATCCGGCGCTGCCGGACTGGGCCGGCGAGGTGCCGGGCGCGGTCGCGGCGCACGCCTATGACGCCAAGGACCCGCAATCGGCCATCGACTGGGTGGCGGCGGCGCGCGAGCGCTTCGGCGGCATCGACGCCGTGGTCGCCAATGCCGGGATCATGACCCGCGGCAATGTGATCGACGCCAGCGACGCCGAGCTCGACGAACTGATGGAAGTCAATGTCGCCGCCCCTCGCCGGCTGGTGAAGGCGGCATGGGACGATCTCGCCGCCAGCGGGCGCGGACGGGTGATCGTCGTCTCGTCGCTGTCGGGCAAGCGGGTGAAATCGGCGATCTCCGGGCTCTACTCGGTGTCGAAATTCGCCGCCACCGGGCTCGCCCATGCCATCCGCCATGCCGGCTTCGACCTCGGCATCCGGGCAACCGCGGTATGCCCCGGCTTCGTCGCCACCGACATGGGCCTGCCGCTCGCCAATGTCGCGGCGGAGGAACTGACCGCACCGGAGGACGTGGCGCGCGCCATCGCCTTCCTCATCGACCAGCCGAACACGTCGAGCGTCGCCGAATTCGCGGTGAATTGCCGGCTGGAGGAGTCGTTCTGAGGCGACGCAGGGCGCCCCGCTAGCGCGGTGCCTCAGCTTCGGCTCTCGATCAGGTCGATCTCGGTGCGCAGGAGGGTGGCGTAGCCCTCGACCAACCCCGGCACGATCTTGGCGTACAGGAAGGTGAAGCCCAGCGAGGCCACCGGCACGCCGGTTTCGTCGAGGATCGGCATGGCGACGCCGGCAATGCCGGGGATGAGCTCGCCGAGATCCACCGCATAGCCGCGCTCCCGCGTCTCCCCGATCAGCCGCCAGACCTTCTCCACCGGCAGGTCGCGGAAGGCGGCGAGCCGGCCGGCATTGGCGCGCAGGATGAATTCCTGCTCCTCGCGGTCGAGGAAGGCCAGCACCGAGACGCTGCCTGGCCCGGCGCCGAGCGGCACCGAGCCGCCGATCGAGCCGGTGAGCGTCTGCACCACGCATTCGCCGTCACGCCGGTCGAGGCAGATGGAATCGTGATTGTGCCGGGCCATGAGATGGGTGGTCTCGCCGGTCTTCTTGCGCAGGCGTGCGAGGCTCATCTCGCAGCGGCTGATCAGCCCCGGCCCGCGCGCGGCGCGGGCGCCATAGATGAACATCTTGGCGCCCAGCCGGTAGCGCTTGCGCTTGTCGTCGCGCGCCAGCAGCCGATGGCCCACCAGCGTGTTGAGAATGCGGTGGCAGGTGGCGGTATTGAGCCCTGACAGGTCGACCAGCTCCTTCAGCGATGCACCCTCGGCGCTGCCGTCGGCGATGAGGTCCAGCAGCAATGCCGCACGATCCAACAGCTGCGACCCGCCGGCGCTGGAAACTGTCATCGTCATTTTCCACATCGTGATAAAATTAGAGATGCACGCTTGTACTGTGAGAAATTCTGATAATCAATGTCCAAAATTCAAGCACATGGCGTGCGGACCAAAATTTAGTCATTCGCAACCGCGCAAGCGGCCGCGACACGGCCATGAATGACGATCGCAACCAGGACAGACGGGGACTACCGTGAAGACATCCATTCTGACGATTGCTTCCTCCCTGCTGCTGGCGCTCGGGCTGAGCGCGGCAAGCGCCGACACGCTGTCGGACGTCAAGGCGAAGGGCACGCTCACCATCGGCGTTAAGAACGACTACCCGCCCTACGGCTTCCTCAACGACAAGGGGGAGATCGTCGGCTTCGAGGTCGATCTCGGCAAATACATCGCCAAGGACATCCTCGGCCCCGAAGGCAAGGTCGAGCTGGTGCCGGTCGTCGCCTCGAACCGCATCGAGTTCCTGAATTCCGGCCGCATCGACCTGATCCTGGCGACGCTGGGCGTCACCGCCGAGCGCGGCAAGGTGATCGACTTCTCGGAATATTACGTCTCGGCGCCCGGCCCCTCGGTGATCGCCCCGGCGAGCGCCAAGTTTTCCAAGTGGGAAGAGCTCAAGGGCCTGACCCTGTGCGGCATCCAGGGGTCCTATTACAACAAGCACCTGACCGAGGACCTCGGCATCACGCTGACCGCGTTCAAGACCCAGCCGGAAGCCTATCGCGCGCTGAAGGACAATCGTTGCGTCGGCTTCGTGTTCGACGACATGACCCTGCGCAAGAAGGCCGAGGAAGCCGACTGGGCCGGCTACAAGGTCGTCGTCGATCCCTACGAGTACATCCCGCAGGCCGCCGGCATCCGCAAGGACGACGTCGCCTTCCGCGACGCGGTGAATGCCGCCATCACCAAGGCCGAGGCCGAAGGCAAGCTGATCGAGTGGGAGACCACCTACGGCATGCCGCACGCCAAATATATCGCCGAGCGGGCCCAGGCCGCCGCGACGAAGCTGAAGAAGTGACGTAGACGTCCCGCGAGGCGCCAGCCATGTTCAATCTCGACTATTCATGGCTGGCCGACCCGGTCTACCAGGGCTGGCTGCTGCGCGGGACGCTCACCACCATCGAGCTGGCGCTCACCTCCTCGGCGATCGCCTCCGTCATCGGCCTGTTCGGCGCGCTGGCGCTGACGCTGCGCATCGCCTGGCTGGACGCCGTCATCGAGCTGTTCGTGGAAGTGTTCCGCAACACGCCGCCGCTGCTGCAGATGCTGTTCTTCTACTTCACCCTCAGCACCATCGGCCTCAGGGTGATCGACCCGGCGACCGGCACCAGCGTGCCGCTGCTCTCGGCCTTTGCCTGCGCGTTGATCTCGCTGAGCCTGTTCGGCGGCGCGCTGTGCATCGAGGCCTTCCGTTCCGGGCTCGACAGCATGCCCAAGGCGGTGACAGAGGCGGCGCGCGCGCTCGGCTACAGCCGCTGGGGCCGTTTTCGCCGCATCGAGGCGCCGATCGCCAGCCGCATCTGCCTGCCGGCGCTCACCAATGTCATGACCAACCTGTTCAAGACCACCTCGCAGGCCTCGGTGATCACCGTACCCGAGCTGATGTACTATGCCGGCCAGATATACAACGACACGTTCCGCACCGCCGAGGTGATGATCCTGGTGCTGCTGATCTATGTGTCGCTGGTCAGCCTGCTTTCCATCGGCATGTCGCGCATCGAGCAGGCGCTGGCCTTCCCCGGCTACGGCAAGGGGAACTGACGCATGGCCCTCGTCGTCACCTACACCCAGAAGAAGCGCTGCGTTCAGCTCGGCATCGTCGTCGCCATCGCTGGCTGGATCGCCGTCGATGCGCTCAGCGGCGGCGCGCAATACTGGAGCCGCGTGTGGATGCGCCTGCCGCTGCTGCTCACCGGCAGCGGCACTGGCTGGCCGCTGAGCGGTGGCTTCGCGCTCAACATCTTCCTCAGCCTGTGCTCCATGGCGCTGGCGGCCGTGCTCGGCACCGTGCTCGGCTTCGGCATGATGGCGAGGAACCGCCTCATCCGCCTGCCCTGCTACTTCGTGATGAACTTCCTGCGCAACTCGCCCTGGCTCGTGCTGCTGTTCGCGATGCTCTACATCATCCCGTTCAACGTGCGGCTGTTCGGGATGAGCATCGCCATCCCGGCCTTCTTCAAGGCGGTCATCGGCCTCGCCTTGCCGACGGCGGCCAACTTCGCCGAGATCATCCGCGGCGCCGTGCAGTCGGTCCATTCCGGCCAGTGGGAGGCGGCGCGCGCGCTCGGTTACATGCCGATGGCGATCTATTGGCGGATCATCCTGCCGCAGGCGCTGCGCCGGATGATTCCCGGCTGGATGAACCTCTATGCGCTGCTGATGATCGCCACCCCGCTCGCCATCGTAACCGGCATCCAGGATGTATTGAACACGCTCAATACGTTGCTGGCGATGGAGAACGAACGGGTCATCGTCTATTTCTACATCACCACGCTCTTTCTGTTCTTCGCCTACTGCTATCCGATCGCGCTGCTGGCGCGGCGCATGGAGCAGTCGGTCAAGGGAGACGCCCTATGAACCGCTCCGACGCCCTCATCGAACTCGACGCGGTCACCAAGAGCTTCGGCTCCTTCCAGGTGCTGAAGGGCATCTCGCTCAGCGTGAAGGACGGCGAGGCGGTGTGCATCATCGGCCCGTCCGGCTCGGGCAAGTCGACCATCCTGCGCTGCATCAACGGCCTCATCCCGGTCGACGGCGGCTCGATCCGCGTCGGCACGCACGAGGTGCACAAGATGCGCTCGGAGAAGGAGATGCGGCCGCTGCGGCACCAGGTGTCGATGGTGTTCCAGCAGTACAACCTGTTCCCGCACCGCACGGCGCTGCAGAACATCATGATGGCGCCGATCCAGGTGCTCGGCCACGACCGCAGGGAGGTCGAGGACCGCGCCCACAGGCTGCTCGCCAAGGTGCGGCTGTCCAACAAGGCCGATGCCTATCCCGGCCAGCTTTCCGGCGGCCAGCAGCAGCGCGTCGCCATCGCCCGCGCGCTCGCCATGGAGCCACAGGTGATCCTGTTCGACGAGGTCACCGCCGCGCTCGACCCGGAGACGGTGAAGGAAGTGCTGACCGCCATCCGCGAACTGGTCGACGAGGGGCTCACCTGCATCCTCGTCACCCATGAGATGAAATTCGCCCGCGAGGTCGCCGACCGCGTCTGCTTCACCGACCACGGCCGCATCGTCGAGAGCGGTCCGCCGGCGGCGATCTTCGACGCACCGCAGGACCCGCGGACGCGGGAATTCCTCGGGCAGGTGCTCTAGCACCGCGCCACACCTGTCGAACCTATCGAGGCCCGGCCTGCCGCAACGATCCGCGGCAGCCTGCCGGCGCCTCCCCCACAGAAGGCACACGCCATGGCGGCCAGAACGGACATCTTCGCAGAGGGCTTCAAGGACCAGCCCTATTGGTGGGAGGCGGCCGAGCCGGAGACCGATCTCGACCCGCTCCCCGCGCGCGTCGACGTGGCGGTGATCGGCTCGGGCTATACCGGGCTCAATGCCGCCACCGAGCTCGCCCGCGCCGGCATGGACGTGGTGGTGATCGATGCCGGGCGCATCGGCGAGGGCGGCTCCACCCGCTCCGGCGGCATGGTGTCGAGCGGCCAGAAGCTGGTGGTCGGCGGCGCCATCAAGGGCACCGATCCCGAACTGTTCGCGCGCATGATCGGCGACAGCATCTCGTCCTTCGACTATCTGCAGACGCTGATCAACGGCGAAGGGCTCGACGCCGACCTGAAGATCACCGGCCGCTTCTTCGGCGCCCATGCGCCGAACCAGATGGAGGCCATCCATCGCAACGGCCGCATCCTCGCCGAGAAGACCGGCGTGACCGTCAGCTTCTACGACCGCAGCAACCAGCGCGCGGCGATCGGTTCGGACTATTATTTCGGCGGCATGGTCGTCGACGAATATGGCGGCCTGCATCCCGGCAAGTATCACCGGGCGCTGCGCCAGCGGGCGCGGGCGAGCGGGGTGATGCTGCGCTCCAACGCCAAGGCCGGGCCGGTGAAGGACGGCCCCGCCGGCATGAAGATCGTGCCGACGGCGCGCGGCGACATCCTCGCCCGGCATGTCGTCACCTCCACCAACGGCTATACCCGCAACGACGCCGCGCCCGACCTGTCGCGCCGGGTGGTGGGGGTGAAGAGCTACCAGATCGCCACCGAGCCGCTGCCGGCCGACCTCATCGAGAAGCTGATTCCACGCGGGCGGATGATCTCCGATACCCGGCGCGACGTGATCTATACCCGCCCGTCGCCGGATGGCAGCCGCATCCTGTTCGGCTCGCGTCCCGGCCTCGCCGAGACCACGGACCGCGAGGCGGCGCCGGCGATCTATGCGCGGATGACCGAGATCTGGCCGGAGATGAACGACTACAGGATCTCGCACGCCTGGAGCGGCTTCGTCGCCATGACGATGGACAAGGTGGCGCATATGGGCAAGCGCGACAATTCCGACTTCGCGGTCGGCTGCAACGGCAACGGCGTCGCGCTGATGAGCTATCTCGGCTACCAGACGGCGCAGAAGATCCTCGGCCGACAGAACCGGCCGACCGCCTTCGACCGCGAGAAATTCAGCGCCATCCCGCTCTATTCCGGCAATCCGTGGTTCGTGCCGATCGTCGCGGCCTGGTATCGCCTGCAGGACTGGTACGACCGGCGCTGAACCGGCATCCTGCCGGCAGGGACACGGGGGGTGGGGGACGGGCATGGATCTGACACTGACGGCGAAGTTGTTCGCGGCGCTGTTCGCCATCATGAACCCGCTCAGCACCATCCCGGTATTCCTGGCGCTGACCGCCGACCTCTCGCCCGCCGGGAAGCGCGGGGCGCTGGTCGCCATGATCGTCACGGTGACGGTCGGCGCGGTGATCTGCGCGCTCGCCGGGCAGGCGCTGCTGTCGATGTTCGGCATCGATGTGCCGCATTTCCGGCTCGCCGGCGGGCTGATCGTGCTGATGATCGCGCTCTCCATGCTCAGCGGCGACGAACATTCCTCGCACCAGGGCACGCAGGCCGAGCAGCAGCATTTCGAGACGGTGTCGAATGTCGGCATCTACCCGCTCGGCCTGCCGATCGCCTTCGGCCCCGGCACCATGGCGACGATCATCGTGTTCGCGCAGGAAGCGCGCGGCACGGCGGGGCTGGCCGGCTATTGGGCCGGGCTGACCGGCTACCTCATCTTCTTCGCCGCGGCGATGGCGCTGGCGCCGATCATCGGCTCCCGGCTGTCGCCGACCGCGCTCAGCATCTCCAAGCGGCTGATGGGCATCATCCTCGCCGCCATCGCCATGGAGATGATCACCGGCGCGCTGGGCGGCCTGTTCCCCAACTGGCGCGGCTGACCGCTCACTCCGCCGGCGCGGGCGCGGAAGGAGCGTGGACCGGGGTCGGCGTCACCTCGGCGGCGGGGTGGACGTGGATGCGGCCAATCAGCGAATACACCGTCGGCACCACGAACAGCGTCAGCAGCGTGCCGAGCGACATGCCGCCGACGATCACCCAGCCGATCTGCTGGCGGCTCTCCGCCCCGGCGCCGGTGGCCAGCGCCAGCGGCACCGCTCCGAGCACCATCGCGCCGGTGGTCATCAGGATCGGGCGCAGGCGCAGCACCGCTGCCTCCACCACCGCCGCACGCCGGTCCAGCCCGGTCTCCTGCTGCTGGTTGGCGAATTCGACGATCAGGATGCCATGCTTGGTGATCAGGCCGACCAGCGTCACCAGACCGATCTGCGAATAGACGTTCAGCGTGCCGCCGGCATAGTAGAGCGCGGCGAGCGCGCCGGTCATCGAGAGCGGCACGGTGAGCATGATGATCACCGGATCGCGGAAGCTCTCGAACTGCGCCGCCAGCACCAGATAGATGAAGCCCAGCGCCAGCACGAAGACCAGGACCAGGCTCTGGCCGGCGGCGCGGAACTCGCGGCTCTGGCCGGAGACGTCGGTCTGCACCGTGTCCGGCAGCACCTCGCGCGCCGTCCGGTCGAGGAAGGCGAGCGCCTCGCCCTGCGAGAAGCCGGGAGCGAGATTGGCGGAAAGGGTCGCCGAACGCAGCTGGTTGAAGCGCTTGAGCTCCTGCGGCGCCACGCTCTCGCGCACGTTGACGAGGTTGGAGAGCTGCACCATCTGCCCGCCCGCGGAGCGCAGATAGATGGTGTCGAGCGTGGTCGGCGATGCCCGCTCGCGGGCGTCGAGCTGGACATAGACGTCATATTGCTCGCCGCCGACCTCGAAGCGGGTCACCTGCCGTCCGCCGAGCAGGCTCTCCAGGGTGCGACCGAGCACCGCGACATCGATGCCGAGATCGGCGGCCTTGGAGCGGTCGATGGTGATCGATATCTCCGGCTTGTTGAGCTTGAGGTCGCTGTCGAGGCTCACCAGCCCGGGATAGTCGCCGATGCGGGCGAGGAACTGGTCGACATAGGTGTTGAGCTCCTCATAGGTGCCGGAGGTCTGCAGCACGAATTCGATCGGCCGGGAATTGTTGGAAGCGCCGAGCGAGGCCGGATTGTTGGCATAGGCGTTGACGCCGGCGATGCGCCGCAATTGCGGCGTGGTGCTGGCGACGATCTCCTGCTGGCGGCGGCCGCGCTCATCCCAGTCCTTCAGCCGGCCCATGACCAGGAAGCGGTTCACCTCCGGCATGCCGTTGATGATCAGCACCGAATCCATCTCGGGGATCTTCTCGAGGATGCCGTCGATCTGGGCGGTGTAGCGGGAGGTGTAGGCGAGGGTCGAGCCCTCCGGCCCGTTGCCGGTGACGCGCACCGTGCCGCGATCCTCCACCGGCGACAGTTCCGAAGGCAGGATGGTGATGAACCAGGCGCTCGCCCCGGCGACCACGAGCGCCACGAGGAGCACCAGCGCCCGCACCCGCAGCACGCCGCCGAGCGTGCGGCGGTAGCCGTTCTCCAGCCCGCGCAGGCCGCGCTCGACGAAGGCGGAAACCCGGCCGGGATTGGCCTCGTGCTTCAGCAGCCGCGAGCACATCATCGGGGTGAGCGTCAGCGCCACGAAGCCGGAAACCAGCACCGCGCCGGCCAGCGTCAGCGCGAATTCGAGGAACAGCCGCCCGGTGCGGCCGGGCGCGAAGGCGACCGGCGCATAGACCGCGGCCAGCGTCAGCGTCATCGCCACCACCGCGAAGCCGATTTCCCTGGAGCCGCGGATGGCGGCGGGAATCGGCTTCATGCCGTGCTCGATATGGCGGAAGATGTTCTCCAGCACCACGATGGCGTCGTCGACCACGAGGCCGATGGCCAGCACCATGGCGAGCAGGGTCAGCGTATTGACGCTGAAGCCGAGCGCATACATCAGCGCGAAGGTGGTGATCAGCGAGATCGGAATGGTGATCACCGGGATCAGCGATGCCCGCCAGGAACGCAGGAACAGCACGATCACCAGAACCACCAGCACCACCGCCTCGAGGATGGTGTGGAACACGGCGCGGATCGAGCGGTCGATGAACACCGAATTGTCGTTGCCGATGGCGGCGCTCATGCCCTCCGGCAGGCTGGAATTGACCTCGGGCAATACCGAGCGCACCCCCGCGGAGACGTCCAGCGGATTGGCCACCGCCTGCTTGATGACGCCGACGATGATCGCCTGCCCGCCCTGGAAGCGGCTGGAGCGCCGCTCGTCCGCCGCGCCCAGCTCGACGCGGGCGATGTCGGCCAGCCGCACCTGCGCCCCGCCCGTGCGCTTGACGACGATATCCTCGAACTGGTCGACGGTGGCGAGCGCGGTGCGCGAGAGCACGGTGAACTCGCGGTCGGCGCTCTCGATGCGGCCGGAGGGAATCTCGACATTCTGGGCGCGCAGCGCGTCCTCGACGTCCTGGACGGTGAGGTTGTAGGCGGCAAGGCGCTCGCGGTCGATCCACACCCGCATCGAATAGCGGCGCTCGCCGAAGATCTGCACGTCGGCGACGCCGGTGAGGTTCTTGAAGCGGTCGACGACGTAGCGGTCGATATAGTCGGAAAGCTCCAGCGCGTTCATGCGGTCGGAGCGGAAGACGATGAACACCACCGGCTGGGCGTCGGCCTCCACCTTGGAGATCACCGGTTCGTCGATCTCGTCGGGCAGGCGCTGGCGCACCCGGCTGACGCGGTCGCGCACGTCGCTCGCCGCCACGTCCGGGTTCACTTCCAGCCGGAAACGCACGGTGATGCGGCTCGATTCCGAGCGGCTGGTGGATTCGAGGACGTCGATGCCCTCGATGCCGGCGATGGAGCCTTCCAGCACCTGCGTCACCTGGCTCTCGACGATGCTCGCCGAGGCACCGGGATAGCGGGTGACCACCGAGACCACCGGCTCGTCGATATTGGGATATTCGCGCACGGTGAGCCGGGTGTAGGAGACGATGCCGACCAGCACCATCAACAGGCTGAGAACCGTGGCGAAGACCGGGCGGCGGATGCAGAGCTCGGAAATGCCCATCGCCCCCGCCTCACCCCTGCGAGGCGGGCGGCGTCGGCACCACCTCCACCGCGGCGCCGGCGCGCAGCCTGGCTTGCCCGGCAACCACGACGCTGGCGCCGGCGGGCACGCCGGCGACGATCTCGACCTCGCCCGACCGGCGCTGGCCGAGCTGCACCTTGGTCTCCACCGCCTTGCCGT
This sequence comes from Ancylobacter sp. GW821-FHT10E12, assembly GCF_058809335.1. Taxonomy (NCBI): domain Bacteria; kingdom Pseudomonadati; phylum Pseudomonadota; class Alphaproteobacteria; order Hyphomicrobiales; family Xanthobacteraceae; genus Ancylobacter; species Ancylobacter sp. GW821-FHT10E12. The sequence goes on from NZ_JBXASN010000003.1 coordinate 147,990, forward strand.
CGGCCACCAGCCAGACGAAGCGCTCCTGACCGCGCGGGACGATGGCGCTTTCCGGCACGAAGACCGTGGAACGGCTCTCCAGCCCCTTCACCACCACCCGCACGAACAGGCCGGGGCGCAGCACGAGGTCGGTATTGGGCAGGCGCGCGCGCACGCTGAGCGAGCGGCCATTGACGTCGATCATCGGGTCAATGGCGTAGACGGTTCCGGTGAAGGCCCGGCCGGGCATGGCGTCGACGACGATCTCGACGCTTTGGCCGACGGCGATGGCGCCGAGGAACACCTCCGGCACCTTGAAGTCGACCTTCAGCACGTCGATCTTCTCAAGGTTCACCAGCGCGGTGCCGACCGGGATATAGGCGCCGACCGAAATCGCGCGCAGGCCCACCACCCCGTCGAACGGGGCGGCGATGGTGTGCTTGGAGAGCTGGACCTGCTGCAGGTCGAGCAGCGCGGTGGCGGTGTTGAGCTCCGCCAGCGCCTCGTCGAGGGTGCGCGCGGTGCCGGAGCCGCTCTCGCGCAGGCGCTGGGCGCGCTCGAAATTGGATTTGGCGAGGTTGAGACGCGCCTCCATCTCGGCCTGCGAGGCGGCGACGAGGGCGGTGTCGAGCTTCACCAGCACCTGGCCGGCCCATACCTGCTCGCCTTCCCTGAAGCGGATATCCTCGATCCGCCCGGCGACCTCGGAGGCGACCTTCACGGATTCGTCCGATTGCAGGCTGCCGATCGAGCGGATGTCGGCCGTGACCTGCTCGGCCCGCGCAACGGCTACCTCAACAGGAATGCGCGGCGCGGCGGGGCGTGCTTCCGGTGCGGCGCGCGCCTCGCCCTGCACCAGCTTCATGCCGTCGGCGACCCAGCCCTTCTGATAGCCGAGGGCCGCGACGGCTCCCAGCACGGCCAGTCCGACGATCACAAAGGTCAGTCGCCGCATGCACCCTCCCTCATCCGTACCGCTCCCGAAGCACGGAACCGTCCTAACGTTTAGTCAACAGATGGCAAGGCGGGTGCCAACTTAAAACTTCGTCATGTTGGGCCGCAGGCGATCACAACAATGCGTTTGCCATCTAGCCGCGCGACGCGCCGCCTCAATCCCGCAGCGCCCTGAGGAACGTGCGCATCACCGCCACCGAATTATTGGCCGCCAGTTCCTCGAAAATGCGGATCTCGTTCTCGCCCGGCCCGCCGCCGGCAAGGTCCGACAGCGCCCTGAAGACGATGAACGGCACGCCATTGGTGGTCGCGACATGGGCGATGGCGGCGCTTTCCATGTCCAGCACCTGCGCCTTGAACGTGTCGAAGGTGTAGGTTCGGAACGCGGCATTGTCGACGAAGGCCGCGCCGGACACTCCGTTGCCGCCCACCCGCACGCGCGGCGCCTTCAGCAGGCACACAGTCTCGGCGCTGCAACGCCGGAGCTCGCCGTCGGCTTGCGCCTCGGTCCGGCGCGCGACGTCGAGCAGGACGGGATCGACATCGAACCAGAACTGCCGGGGCGAGGCATCGCTGCCCTCGCGAAACACGCGCACGCCGCGCGGAAAGATCATGCCGTAATTCGGCAGGTCGGTCCTGGAACCGGGCGGCAGGCGGAAGCCGTCCGGCGTCTCGCGCGCGAAGATGGCCTCGAGATACTGTCCCCAGCGCTCGGGAACCGCGATGTCGCCGATATTCAGCGAAGGGTCCACGCCGCCGGCAATGCCCGAGACCACGATGCGGGTCACATTATAGCGGTCCAGCGTCATCTGGGTGGTCATGGCGGCGTTCACCATGCTGACCCCGGTCATCACCAGCACCACCGGCTTGCCCTCGATCTCGCCGGTGACGATGGGGACGCCCTTGACGTTGCGTTCCTCCATATGGGTCGCGACCGCCCGCAGCGCCTTCCATTCCGGCTCGAAGGCGCACAGCACGGCCGTGCGGGGAGTGGCGTCGACCGGCTCAGCGGCAGCGGGCAGGAATCCGACCAGGAGGACGAGCGCGGCAAGCAACAGGCGAGCCGGCAAAACGGCGGACGGCATGGACACCCCCGAGGGATAGATCGGTGCTTGGCGACAGGCGCCGAGGAACCTCGATCCTACAGGCCGTCGGCACCCGCGCACCAGTGTGCAGGCGTCGCATCCTCAGCCGTTCTTCACCATGACATGGCGCACCACGGTGTAGTCCTCCAGCGCATAGGTCGACAGGTCCTTGCCATAGCCGGACTGCTTGAGGCCGCCATGCGGCATCTCGCTGACCAGCATGAAATGGCAGTTCACCCAGGTGCAGCCGTACTGGAGGCGGGCGGCGGTGGCGAGGCCTCTCGACACGTCCCTGGTCCAGACCGAGGAGGCGAGGCCGTAGTCGCTGTCATTGGCCCAGGCCACCGCATCGTCGACATCGGAAAAGCGCGTCACCGAGACCACCGGCCCGAACACCTCGCGCCGGACGATCTCGTCCGATTGCAGCGCCCCGGCGACCACGGTCGGCTCATAGAAGAAACCCTTGCCGGTCGCGGGGTCCCCCGAGACCTTGCCGCCGGTGGCGATCTCGATGTGGTCGAGCTCGCTCGCCCGCTCGACGAAGGAGGCGACACGCGCCCGCTGCCGCGCCGAGATCAGCGGGCCGATATCGTTCTCCTCGTCCCGCGGCGAGGCGAATTTGAGGGTCGACACCGCGGAGGCGAGGTCGGCCACCAGCTTCTCGTAGATCGCGTCCGCCGCATAGATGCGGCAGGCCGCGGTGCAGTCCTGTCCGGCATTGTAGTAGCCGAACCCCCTCACCCCCTCGACCACCTCGGCAAGGTCGGCATCGTCGAACACGATCACCGGCGCCTTGCCGCCGAGTTCGAGATGGGTGCGCTTCACCGACCGGGCGGCGGCGGTGAGCACCTTCTTGCCGGTGGCGATATCGCCGGTCAGCGAGACCATCGCCACTTTCGGGTGGTTGATCAGCGTGTTGCCGACGCTCTCGCCGCGCCCGACCACGACATTGACCACGCCGGCGGGGAAGATGTCGGCGATGATCCTCGCCAGCTTCAGAAGCGTCAGCGGCGTCTGCTCGGACGGCTTGATCACCACCGTGTTGCCGCCGGCCAGCGCCGGGGCGAGCTTCCATGCCGCCATCATCAGCGGATAGTTCCACGGCGCGATGGAGGCGACGACGCCGATGGGATCGCGGCGGATCATCGAGGTGTGGCCGGACAGATATTCGCCGGCCACCATGCCGTGCTGGGTGCGCACCGCGCCGGCGAAGAAGCGGAAGCAGTCCACCACGCCGGGAATCTCGTCGCGCAGCACCGCATGGCGCGGCTTGCCGCAATTGAGCGCCTCCAGCGTCGCGAAGCCCTCGGCCTCCGCCTCAATGCGGTCGGCGAGCTTGAGCAGCAGGTAGGAACGCTCGGCCGGGGTGGTGCGCGCCCATGTCGTGAACGCCTTCGCCGCCGCGTTCACCGCCGCGTCGATCTGGTCGGCGGAGGCCTCCGGCAGCTCGATCAGCGTTTCCTCGGTGCGCGGGTTGAGCACGGTTTCCGGCGTCTCGGTACCGCCGACGAAGGCGGAGCCGATCAGCATGCCGGTGTCGAAGGATGCGGGTGCCTGGGAAATGGTCATGGGGCTTCTCCCTGTTTGCCGCCGTTATTTGCCGCCGGCCCTGGCCGGCCCGCCCTCGCGGGTGAGGTAGTAGGCGGCGAGGATCGGCAGGAAGGTGACGACGATGACGAGGACGGCGACGACATTGGTGACCGGCCGCTGGCGCGGGCGGATCAGTTCGGACAGCATCCAGATCGGCAGGGTGGATTGCTGGCCGGCGGTGAAGGTGGTGACGATGACCTCGTCGAAGGAGAGCGCGAAGGCCAGCATGCCGCCGGCGAGCAGCGCGGTGCCGATATTGGGCAGCACGACAAGGCGGAAGGTCTGGAAGGCGTCGGCGCCGAGGTCCATCGAGGCTTCGATCAGCGACGGCGACAGCCGGCGCAGGCGCGCCACGGCGTTGTTGTAGACCACGACGATGCAGAAGGTCGCGTGGCCGAGCACGATGGTCCAGAACGAGAAGGGTATCTCCATCAGGCCAAAGGCCTGGCGTAGCGCGATGCCGGTGACGATGCCCGGCAGGGCGATGGGCAGCACGAACAGCAGCGAGACCGGCTCGCGGCCGAAGAACTTCGCCCGCGCCAGCGCTCCGGCGGCCAGCGTGCCGAGCACCAGCGCGATCAGCGTCGCGATGGCCGCGACCCGCAGCGACAGGCCGACCGCCGCCCAGATGTCGGCGCGTCCCCACACCACGCCGAACCATTTCAGCGTGAAGCCGGGTGGCGGGAAGGCGTAGCTCCTCTCCTCGGTGGTGAAGGCATAGAGCAGGATGAACAGCAGCGGGATGTGCAGGAAGGCGAGCCCGCCGAGCGCCGCGATCTTGAGGGAGAGTGATGGGCGGTTCATCGATGCGCCTCCCCGACTTCACCTCTTCCCGTGGGGGAGAGGCCGGATGAGGGGCGACAGCGCTCCACCCCCCGGTGCGGGCCCCCCTCACCCCACCCCTCTCCCCGTCGGGGAGAGGGGGCCGGGTCGTTGGCGCGGAAACGCACTCCCTCACATCGCATCGAACGCCCCCGTGCGCTTGGCGAGCGTCAGGAACAGCGCCATGACCAGGATCGGCACCAGCGAGAAGGCGGCGGCGAGCGGGATGTTCCCCGCCGTGCCCTGCAGCGTGTAGACCGCCTGCCCCAGCACCAGCGCCGAGGTGCCGATGATCTGCGGAACGATGTAGTCGCCCAGCGTCAGCGAGAAGGTGAACACCGCGCCCGCCACCACGCCGGGCATGGCCAGCGGCAGGATCACCGTGCGGAACGTGGTGCCGGGACTGGCGCCGAGATCGCCGGCCGCCTCGATCAGGCTTCCCGGCACCCGCTCCAGCGCCGCCTGTACCGGCAGGATCATGAAGGGCAGCCAGAGATAGGTGAAGGTCAGCACCATGCCGGTATAGGAGACCGACAGCGACGGCCCGCCGACCAGCGGCAGCGCCAGCCAGGCGTCGAGCGCGCCGTCGAGGCCGAGCCGGGAGGCGAACCAGGAAATGGCGCCCTCGCGGGCGAGCAGCAGCTTCCAGCCATAGACCTTGACCAGATAGCTCGACCAGAGCGGCATCATCACCGCGAGATAGAACGCCGCCTTGGCGCGGGGGCCGGCATAGCGCGCGGCGTAATAGGCGATGGGAAACGCGATCAGCGCGCAGAGCAGCGTCACCGCCGTGGCGATGCCGACCGTGCGCATCAAGATGTCGAAATTGGCCGGGCGGAACAGTTCGAGCAGCGTCGCCGTGGTCGGCTCGTAGACGATGGTGCCGGCGAACTCGTCGATGGAGAAGACCGACTGGCCGAGGAAGACCAGCAAGCTGCCGAGATAGACCACACCGAGCCACAGAAGCGGCGGCAGCAGGAGCAGCAGCACGATGAGATGGCCGCGCCGCATCAGCGCGTCGGAAAGGCGGCGCAGCATGCCCTCGCGCGGGGCCGGCAGGTCGAGCGAGACCAGGCTCATCCCTCGCCCTCCATCGGCTGCAGCGCCGCGCGCGGAATGGCGAGCCGCACCGTCTCGCCCGGTGCGGCGACGGCCAGCCCGGCCGGCACCGCGGCGGTGAGCGGCGCGCCGGCGGCCATGCGGGTGGCGATGCGGCGCACGGGGCCCTGATAGGACACGTCGACGACGCTCGCCTCGACAAGCGCGCAGCCCTCCGGCAGCGGCGCTCCGTCGGGCAGCAGCGCGATCTTCTCCGGCCGCAGGCTGGCGAGGCGGCGCGGGGCACCCAGTGCGGCCGCCATCTCCGCCTCGATCACATTGGCGGCGCCGACAAAGGCGGCGACGAAGCGCGTCGCCGGGCGCTCATAGACGTCTTCCGGCGGACCGACCTGCACGATGCGGCCCTCGTTGAACACCGCCACCCGGTCGGCCATGGAGAGCGCCTCGCCCTGGTCATGGGTGACGAAGACGAAGGAGAGGCCGAGCGCCCGCTGCAGCCCCTTCAGCTCGACCTGCATCTCCTCGCGCAGCTTCAGGTCGAGCGCGCCGAGCGGCTCGTCGAGCAGCAGCACCTTGGGCCGCACCACCAGCGCGCGGGCGAGCGCGACGCGCTGGCGCTGGCCGCCGGAGAGCTGGGCGGGACGGCGGGCCTCCAGGCCCGCGAGCTTCACCAGCGCAAGCGCTTCCCGCGCCAGCCTCTCGCGCTCGGCGCGGGCGACGCCACGCACCTTGAGGCCATAGGCGACGTTCTCGCCGACCGAGAGATGCGGGAACAGCGCGTAGTCCTGGAACACGGTGTTCACCGGCCGGCGATAAGGCGGCAGGCCCTCCACCGTCTCGCCGAAGATCTCGATATGGCCGGCATCCGGCTGCTCGAAGCCGGCGATCAGCCGCAGGCAGGTGGTCTTGCCGGAGCCCGAGGGGCCGAGCATGGCGAAGAACTCGCCCGGCGCGATGGAGAGATCGACCCCGTCCACCGCCTTCACGGCACCGAAATGCCGCGCCACACCGGCGAAGCGGACGGCGGGAGTGGCGGGCGGAGAAGCGGGAGCGGGCATCGAGGTCTCGAATGGGTTGTCGTCAGGTCGCAGGCCGCCGTGGCCGGGCGGACCCCGGCCATTCACGAGCGCATCGACGGCGTGGATGCCCGGCCCGTCTCCGACTGGAAAAGGGCCGGGCAGGTCAGGGGCGGCGGGGTCGGCCTCAGCGGCCGCCGAGCACCGCGATGTAGTCCGACACCCAGCGGTAGTAAGGCACGCAGCCTTCCGCCTGGGTCGGGCACTTGGCGACCGGGGTGCGCCAGAAGTGGATCTTCTCGAAATCCTCCGCGCCGTTGGTCTTGCAGCCCTCGGCGCCGAGCAGTTCGTTGCCCTTGCAGGCAGCGGGCACGGCCGGAACCGAGCCGAACCAGGCGGCAAGGTCGCCCTGCACCTTCGGGCTGATCGAGTGCTCCATCCACATATAGGCGCAGTTCGGGTGCTTGGCGTCGGCGTGCAGCATGGTGGTATCGGCCCAGCCGGTGGCGCCCTCGCTGGGAAGGGTCGAGGCGACCGGCTTCTTCTGGCTGACCAGCAGGTTGACCTGGAACGGCCAGGACGAGGAGGCGACGACGCCCTCATTGGTGAAATCGTCGACCTGGATCATCGCGTCGTGCCAGTAGCGCTGCACGATCTTGCGCTGCGCCCGCAACAGGTCGAGCGCCGCCTTGTACTGCGCCTCGGTCAGCTCATAGGGGTCCTTGATGCCGAGCTCGGGCTTGTGCGCCATCAGATAGAGCGCGGCATCGGCGATGTAGATCGGGCCGTCGAAGGCCTGCACGCGGCCCTTGTTGGACTTGCCGTCCGGCAGGGTCTGCTCCTCGAACACCACGTTCCAGCTCTTGGGCGCCTCGCCCTTGAAGGCTTCCGTGTTGTACATCAGCACGTTGGAGCCCCACTGATAGGGCACGCCGTAATGCACGCCGTTCACCGTGTGCCACGGCGCGCTCTGCAGGCGCTCGTCGACGGTGCCCCAGCTCGGGATCAGCTTGGCGTTGATCGGGGCGACCTTCTTGCCGGCAATGAGCCGCAGCGAGGCGTCGCCGGAGGCGGTGACGAGGTCGAAGCCGCCCTCGTTCATCAGCGCCACCATCTCGTCCGAGGTGCCGGCGGTCTTCACGTTGACCTTGCAGCCGGACTTCTTCTCGAAATCGGTGACCCAGTCATAGCCCTTGTCGGTCTCGCCGCGCTCGATATAGCCGGCCCAGGCGACGATATCGACCTGGCCCTCGCCCTTGCCGAGCTGCTTTAACTCAGCAGCGACAATGGGTTGCACGGTGAGGGCGGTGCAGGCGACGAGCGCCGGCAGATGCAGATAACGGGTGGGCATGTATCGCGTGCGCATGTCGGTTCCCTCTGTTCTGCGGGCATCATCGGCCCTTTGAGGGAAGTGTGCCGCTGCGTCGTCGAGGCCGCCACACCAAAGAAAAGAACGCAGGCATCGGAAAAACCGATGAGTGATATTCAGGCGATGGCGCCGCCATGGCGTACCCGGCCGGCCTGGCGGGTGCCGGCGATGGACAGGAAGCCGCCGGCGGCCGGCGAAAGCGGCGAGCCGCGCCGCCACGCGGTCGCCACCTCGATGGCCGGCAATTCCTCGGCGAGAAGCCGCGCCTCGATCTTGTCGCCTTCCAGCGACCAGGGGCGATAGGTGAGATCCGGCATCACCGCGACGCCGGCGCCGGTCGCCACCAGCGAGCGCACCGCCTCCACCGAGCGGGTGCGGAACGCCACCGGCGGGCGGATGCCGAGCCTGCGCCAGACGATCTCGGAGGCCTCGGCGATCTCGTCGATGGTAAGCAGCACATGCGGCTCGGCGGCAAGATCGCGCAGGCTGACCCGCTCCTCCGCCAGCGCCGGATGGCCGAGCGGCATCCACACCCGATAGGGCGAGACCTCCACCGGCTCGGTCTGCAAGGCGGCGGAACGCCTTCCGGGCGGCAGCACCATCACCGCGACGTCGAGCTCGCCGCCGACCAGCAGGTGCTCGAGATAGTCGCCGGCATCCTCCACCGCCTCCACCGCCACGCCGGGAAAGGCGCGGCGGAAGCGGGCGAGCAGGTCGGAGAACACATAGCCGGCGACCAGCGGCGTCACCCCGACCGAGAGGCGTCCCTCAAGGGTCGCGCCCTCCGAGCCGGAAAGCGCGCGGCGGGCATCGGCGACGTCGCCGAGGATTTTTCGCGCATGGCGCAGGAAATGGTGGCCCTTGAGGGTGAGGTCGGCACCGCGGGCGTGACGGTCGAGCAGCTTGAAGCCGAGATCGAGCTCCAGCTCGCGCAGCGCCTCGGTCACCGTCGATTGCGAGATCGACAGGATATGCGCCGCCGAGGACACCGAGCCGTTCTCGGCCACGGCGACGAAATATTGCAGCTGGCGCAGTGAAAATGCCATCGGAAATCCCGATATGCGTGAGGATTGCCGATGGTAGCACCGTATTGCGGCGGCTGAACAGGGCCGTCCGGTGCCACGGATGACCCGTGCAGTGAGGTGTACGATCAGGCCGAAAACGGAACGAGGCGGCGATGGCGAGCCGTCGGGGCTGCATCCGCCGTCATCCCAGCGGCCGGCAGCCGATCCGGGATCGAAGCCGCGCTTCGGCCGGGATGACGGAAGCGGGGGACGATGGGCATCGCTGGCGGGGCATCGCCGCTGAGCTGGTGGCCGCCCCGAGGCGTGCGTAGCCGGTACGGTTCTGCGTCCTTCGAGGCCCGGCTGGGCCGGGCACCTCAGAGTCTGGCTCGTAATTCATGAGTGGTGTTTGGCGCGGGCGATCTTTCGGATGGCGAGCTTTGCGTTGGCGATGAAGATCCATGCGGTCTGGCTTTCGGTGGACGCTTCATAATCCTTGGCGAGGCGGCGGTTGCGGCCGAGCCAGGCGAAGGTGCGCTCGATCACCCAGCGCTTGGGTTCCGGCACGAAGTGGCCGAGGCTCTGGTCGCGGGTGACGATGTCGATGGTCCATGGACCGGTGCCGGCCAGCGCGGCGTGGAGCTTTTGGCCGCGGTAGACGCGGTCGGCGAAGACATGGCGCAAGGTCGGGAAGCTGGCGCCCAGGCTGCGCAGCAGCGGGACCGCGCCGTGGCTGTCCTGGATGTTCGCGGCATGGACGTGCACCGCCAGCAGCCGGGCGGAGGTATCGGTGACGATGTGGCGCTTGCGGCCCTTGACCCGTTTGGCGGCATCGAAGCCGCGCGGGCCGCCGCTTTCCGTGGTCTTGACGCTCTGGCTGTCGATCACCGCAGCCTGCGGCACCTCCGGCCGACCGGCGGCGCGGCGCAGGCGGGCCGTCAGTTCGGCGTTCAGCCGCCCCCAGAAGGCCTGGTCGCGCCAGCGGTAGAAATAGCGCTGCACCGTGGAGCGGGGCGGGAAGTCGCGCGGCAGCCCGCGCCAGGGGCAACCCGTCCAGACCATATAGAGCAAGGCCTCGAGCACCGCACGCAGGCTGGTCCTCGGTCGTCGTCCGCGCCGCGCCGGGGCCGGCAGCAGCGGCGCGATCAACTCCCACTCCCGATCCGTCAGGTCGCTTGCGTAGTGTTCGTCGCTGCGCTGATAGTCCGGTCGGGTGGTCTCGGTCCAGGCCATGATGATCTCCATCGTTGCTTCGCAACCACGACGGAATCACCCAGGGCCGGGATCACCTACTCACATTTACGGGTCAGACACTCAGGATGACGGACGTGGTGAAAACCACCTCAGGATGACGGGCGTGGCGAAAACCACCTCGGGGTAACGGGCGTGGTGAAAGCCACCTCAGGATGACGGGCGTGGTGAAAGCCACCTCGGGATGGCGGGCGTGGTGAAAGCCACCTCGGGATGGCGGGCGTGGTGAAAGCCACCTCGGAGCCTGACTCACAATTCAGTTGGCCGATCGAACGCCGCCTTTTCCACCCTCATGCCCGGGCTTGACCCGGCGCACCCAGACTGTCCTGCCCGTACCTGCGTATGGGCTGGATGCCCGGGTCAAGCCCGGGCATGAGGGTGCATCTGAATTTTCAGGAAGGCTCCCAGCATAGCGGACGCGGTGAAAGAATTCGGTCACCCGCCATGCCGGGGAGCGGGGCGCGGCCCCGCTCTCGAAGCACGCAGGCCCGCGCCGCCCTCACCGCCCCAGCAGGCTCTTCAGCTCGAAGCCCTCGTCGCCGGCCTGCTCGGGGGTGAGCGTTGGCGTGCCGGCGAGCAGGCGGCGGCCGAGCATGTGGTCGGCCGGGCGGTTGACGCTCTCGATGGCGGTGAGCCGCCCGTCGCGGAAGCGGAACACCGAGAAGCGACGCGAGCCCGGATCGCCGCGCCGCACCTCGTCGTCGCCGGGATGCGCGAGGCCGACCATCTGCAGCTTCAGGTCGGCCTGATCGCTCCAGAACCACGGCACCGCCTCATAGGGCTGCACCCGGCCGGTGAGCCGGGCGGCGAGGCAGCGGGCCTGGTCGGCGCCGTTCTGCACCGATTCGAGCCGTACCGACGCGCCGTCCCAATGCCGGCTCGGATAGAAGGCGACGTCGCCGATGGCGGAGATCTCGGGGTCGGAGGTCGCCAGATGCGCATCGACGACGATGCCGTTCGCCACGTCCAGTCCGGCGGCGGCGGCCAGCTCGACATTCGGCACCACCCCGATGCCGACCACCACGAGATCGGCGGGCACCGGCTCGCCGTCGGCGGTCTCCACCGCGACGACGCGCCCGCCCGCCCCGACGAGCCGGACGACGCCGGCGCCGAGACGCAGGTCCGTGCCCATGGCGCGATGCTCGGCGGCGAAGAAATCCGACATGGTCCGCCCCAGCGCGCGGCCGAGCACGCGCGCAGCCGCCTCGATCACCGTGACCTCGTGACCGAGCTTGCGGGCGACGGCGGCGAATTCCAGCCCGATGAAGCCGGCGCCGATCACCGCCACCCGCCCCGCCGCCGGCAGCCGGGCCTTGATGGCCTGGGCATCCGCCAGCGTGCGCAGGTAGTACACGCCGTCGAGCTCCGCGCCCGGCACCGGCAGCACGCGGTTGCGGGCGCCGGTGGCGAAGACGAGATGGCCGTAGGGCAGCTTGGCCCCGTCCTCCAGCATCACCCGCCGCGCCGCGCGGTCGACCGCGACCACCCGGCCATGGGCGAGGCCGATGCGGTGGTCGGCGAAGAAGGCGGCCGGGCGCAATTCGAGATGCTCCTCGTCCGCCTCGCCCTTGAGATAGGCTTTCGAGAGCGGCGGGCGCTGATAGGGCAGGCCCGGCTCGTCGCCGACCAGCGTGACGGGCTCGTCATAGCCGGCCTCGCGCAGGCTGGCGGCGAGCTGGAAGCCGGCCTGCCCGGCGCCGATGACGACGACGCTCATGATGCGTTCTCCATGCCGAGCTCCACATGCGCCACCAGCCGGTCGCGCTCCTCATAGATGGCCTCAGCCGCGCGCTGCATGAACACGGCGTCCGGCAGGCCGGGTGGCAGCGCCGGCAGGTAGCTGACGCGGATGGTGCCCCGGTTCAGCTTGAAGCTGCGCCCCGGCCAGAACAGGCCGGCATTGTGGGCGACCGGCACCGCCGGCACGCCGAGCGCCTTGTAGAGCAGCACCATGCCGCGCTGGAACTCGGCGCGCTCATGCGGCCCGCGCCTTGTGCCTTCCGGGAAGATCAGCAGGCTGCGCCCCTGCGCCACCGCCTCGCGGCCCTCGCGCAGCATCTTCTTCAGCGAGGAGGCGCCGCCGTTGCGGTCGATGGCGATCATCGGCGAGCGGCGCAGGAACCAGCCGAAGACCGGGATGCGGCCGAGCTCCTCCTTCATCACGATGGCGATGTCCGGCACCAGCACGGCGAAGGCGATGGTCTCCCAGGCCGACTGGTGGTTGACGACATAGAGCGCCGGCCCGGCCGGGCGGTTGGCGCGGCCGATCTCGACATGCGAGACGCCGCCGACCCCGCGCAGCAGGGCGAGCACGCCCCGCGCCCAGAAGCGCGAATAGGCGCGCACCCGCACCGGGCTGTTCATCAGCCCCAGCACGGGGGCGCCGAGCGCCAGAAGCAGCGTCCACAGGACGAGAAGCGGCAGGAACAGGAAGGACATCGGGCTTCCGGCGGCAGGACGTGAGGATCGGGCGAGCTAGTAGCAGAAGCCGTGCGGGCGGGCGACCGTCCAGACCGGACTTCCCGGTTCCTCAGCCCTCGATCAGTTCGAAGCGGCCGACGTCGAACATGCCGAAATCGGTGATCTTCAGATGCGGGATCACCGGCAGCGGCAGGAAGGCGACCTGCAGGAACGGCTCGGGCAGCGTCACGCCCAGCGCCTTGGCCGCGGCGCGCAGCTCGATTAGCGCGTCGTGCACCTGCTCGAACGGGCGCTCCGACATCAGCCCCGCCACCGGCAGGGCGAGCTCGGCGCGCACCTGCCCGCCCTGCGCCACCGTGAAGCCGCCCTTCAGCTCGATGAGCCGGTTCACCGCCGCCGCCATGTCGGCATCGTCGACGCCGACGACGCAGATATTGTGGCTGTCATGGCCGACCGAGGAGGCGATGGCGCCGCGCTTCATGCCGAAGCCGTGCACGAAGCCGCGGCCGATATTGCCGTTGCGCCCGTGCCGCTCGACCACGCAGACCTTCACCGCGTCCTGCGCCAGATCGACCTGCTTGGCGCCGCCTTCGATGGGCAGCTCCAGGACCAGGTCCTCGGTGATGATGCGGCCGGGCACCACGCCGATCACCCGCGTGGCGGTGCGGTTGGCCGGCAGGCGGAAGGCTTCCGCCGTCACCGGCGCCGCCTTCATCGAATCGAGGCCGACGGCGGGCACGGCGCCCCGCGTGGCGAACAGTTCCGGCGTCACCGGCCGCCCGGCGGAGATGACCTGGCGCACCGAGCATTGCGCGAGATCCTCGACCAGCACGATGTCGGCGCGCCGGCCCGGCGCGATCAACCCGCGGTCGGTGAGGCCGAAGGCGGTGGCCGCCGACAGGCTGGCGACGCGGTAGACGTGATGCAGCGGCGCGCCATGGGCGATCGCGGTGCGGATCATGTAGTCGAGATGGCCTTCCTCGGCGATGTCGAGCGGGTTGCGGTCGTCGGTGCAGAAGGCGAGATAGGCGGAGGTGTCGGGCGTGATCAGCGGGATCAGCGCGTGGAGGTCCTTGGAGACCGAGCCCTCGCGGATGAGGACGGTCATGCCCTTCATCAGCTTCTCGCGCGCCTCCTCCAGCGAGGTCGCCTCGTGCTCGGTGCGGATGCCGGCGGCGATGTAGCCGTTGAGGTCGCGGCCGGAGAGCAGCGGCGCGTGGCCGTCGATATGGCCGCCGGAAAAGGCGGCGAGCTTGTCGAGCACGCCGGCGTCCTTGAACAGCACGCCGGGGAAATTCATGAACTCGGCGAGGCCGATGCCGGAGGGGTCGCCGCGCAGGGCGACGAGATCGGCGGCATTGAGCTCGGCGCCGGCGGTCTCGAACCGGGTGGCCGGCACGCAGGAGGAGAGCTGCACCCGCAGGTCCATGATCGTGTGGCGCGCGCAGGCCTGGAAATAGGCGATGCCCTCGGCGCCGAGCACGTTGGCGATCTCGTGCGGGTCGCAGATCGCCGTGGTCACCCCGTGCGGCAGCACGCAGCGGTCGAATTCCAGCGGCGTCACCAGCGAGGATTCGACGTGCAGATGGGTGTCGATGAAGCCCGGCACCGCGAACAGGCCGCGCCCGTCGATCTCGGCGACGCCCTCATAGGTGTCGTAGGTGCCGACGATGCGGTCGCCGGCTATCGCGATGTCGGTCGGGGTGACGGCGCCGGTGATCACGTCGAGCATCCCGACATTCTTGATCACCAGGTCCGCCGGAACCACCCCGCGCCCCTGGTCGATGAAGCGGGCGATGGCGTCGCGGCCGGCGGGGGTCATGTGCGTCTCTCCGTGGAGCCTGTCAGGCGCTCGCCGCATTGAGCCGTTCGATGTCGCCCGCCGTCAATCGCAGCTCGGCGGCGGCGATCAGGTCGGCGAGTTGCGCGCTCGTCGTGGCGCTGGCGATGGCGGCGGTGACCGAGGGGCGCGCCATCACCCAGGCGAGCGCCACCTGCGTCGGGCTGGCGCCGTGCCCGGCGGCCGCGGCATCGAGCGCGGCGAGGATGCGCAGCCCGCGCTCGTTCAGATATTTGTCGACATTGGCCTGCCCGCGCGGGCTTTTGCCGGCATCGGCGGCGGTGCGGTACTTGCCGGTCAGGAAGCCGGCGGCGAGCGAGAAATAGGTGATGACGCCGAGCCCGTTCGCCCGGCAGACCGGCTCCAGCTCGGTCTCGAACAGGGTGCGCTCGCACAGATTGTATTCCGGCTGGAAGGTCTCGTAGCGCGGCAGCTTCGCGCGCGCGCTCACCGCCAGCGCGTCGAACAGCCGCGAGGCGGAGAGGTTGGAGGCGCCGATGAGCCGGACCTTGCCGGCCCCGACCAGCGCGTCATAGGCGCCGAGCACCTCCTCGAACGGGGTATCGGGGTCGTCCCAATGCGACTGGTAGAGGTCGATATAGTCGGTCTGCAGCCGCTTCAGCGACGCCTCGACCGCCTCGGCGATATAGGCCGGGTCGAGGCATATCTTGCCGCGCCCCATGTCGCTGCCGACCTTGGTGGCGAGCACGATGCGCTCGCGATTGCCGCGCGCCTTCATCCACTTGCCGAGAATGGTCTCGGATTCGCCGCCGACATGGCCGGGCACCCAGCGCGAATAGGCGTCGGCGGTGTCGATGAAGTTGAAGCCGGCGCCGACGAGTTCGTCGAGCAGGCGGAAACTCGTGGCCTCGTCGGCGGTCCAGCCGAGCACGTTGCCACCGAAGCAGAGCGGCGGAACCAGGATGTCCGAGCGACCGAGACGACGAAGTTCCATGGGGCGTTCTCCTACGGGCACGGTAGCGGATATGGCAGAGGCTGGCGGCAGAATCTCCGCCGCAGTTTAAACAAGACGGGCGGGCGGGCGAACCACCCGCCAATTGTTCTTTGGCCGGCGGACGTCACAGCAGGATCGTATCCACCGGCTGCGGCAGGTCGGGAAGATCCGTCTCGCCGCGCGCCGCGCGCAGATTGAGCTCGATGGTGCTGGCGAGGGCGGCGATCGGCACCGCGTTGGGGCGGGTGCCGAACGGCTCCTCCATCTCGCCGCTGAGCGAATCGAGCCCGAAGAAGGTGTAGGCGACGAGGCCGGTGACGAAGGGCGTGCCCCAGCCGAGCACGTCGGCGAAGCCGAAGGGCAGCAGCAGGCAGAAGAGATAGGCGGTGCGGTGCAGCAGCAGCGTGTAGCCGAAGGGCACCGGCGTGGTGCGCAGGCGCTCGCAGGCCGTGGCGGCGCGGTTCAGCTCGGTCAGGCCGGCATCGAGCAGCGAGAACTCGATGTCGGACAGCAGGCCGCCGGCGCGCGCGCCGGCCAGCCCGGCGCCGGCCTCCCGCAGCACCGCATCGGCCGGGAAGCACCCGGTGGCCCCGGACGCGGCCGGCACGGGAGGGCGCAGTTCGCCCTCCAGCGTGCGCGTGAAGGCGATGAGCTGGCCGAGCAGGGCCTGGCGCGCCGCGGCGCCGGGCGCCCCACGCGCCTCCAGCAGCAGGCTGCGGCGGGCAAGGTCGCGAGCGGTCGCCAGCATCGCGCCCCATTGCTTGCGGGCCTCCCACCAGCGGTCGTAGCAGGCGCTGTTGCGGAAGCCGAGGAACACCGACAGCGCGATGCCGATCAGCGCGAAGGGCATGCCGTCGAGCGTCGGCACCAGGCCCGGCCGCAGCGCATGGCCGATGACGATGGCGCTCGACAGCCCCATGACGAACAGCAGCTGCGGCCAGATGCGCTGCAGCACCGAGCCCCGCAGGATGAAGAACAGCTCCAGCAGGCTGGGACGGTTGCGGACGATCATGCTGGCTTCCAGATCTTGCGCGCCACACCGGGGACGGCCCGGAGCGCCACGCGCAGGCAGGGCGGAACCTACCGCACCGCAGCATCGGGCGAAAGTGCCGGCGGCGTCCCCGCCGCTCCTCCGCGCGGGAGCGGAACGCGGCAAGCGGAACGCGCCGTCAGAACACCTCGTCCTCGGCGCCGCCGACCTCGATCAGCTCGACCTGGTCGCGCGCGCACACTTCCCGCAATTCCGGCGAGGACACGGCATCGGTGACGAACGTGTCGATCTCGTTCATCTGGCCGATGCGCACCGGCGCCGAGCGCTCCAGCTTGGAACGGTCGGCGACCAGGATCACCTGCCTGGCATTGTCGATGATGGCGCGCGCCACCTGCACCTCGCGATAGTCGAAATCGAGCAGCGTGCCGTCCTCCTCGATCGCCGAGGCGCCGATCACCGCATAGTCGACGCGGAACTGGCGGACGAAATCCACCGCCGAGGAGCCGATCACCGCGCCGTCGGCATGGCGCACCGGGCCGCCGGCCATGATCAGCTCGATCTTGGGATGGCGATAGAGCTGCGTCGCCACGTTGAGGTTGTTGGTGATGACCAGCAGGTCCTCGTGGTCGCCGAGCGCGCGCGCCACCTCCTCGGTGGTGGTGCCGATATTGATGAACAGCGAGGCGCGGTTGGGCACGATGCTGGCCGCCGCCTCGGCGATGGCGCGCTTGGCGCCCTGCGCCATCACCCGGCGCGCCTCGTAGGCGAGGTTCTCGACGCCGGAGGCCACCACCGCGCCGCCATGCACGCGCGACATCAGCCGGCGCACGCACAGGTCGTTCAAGTCCTTGCGGATGGTCTGCGGCGATACGTCGAAACGGCCCGAGAGGTCCTCGACGCTGACCCGTCCCTGGGCGCGGGCGAGCAGCAAGATGTCCTGCTGGCGGGAGGATATGGCGTTCATCGTCGTTGCCCCGCGGACCACCCGAGCGCGACCGGCACGCTCGGCGAGGATTCGCGGCGATCCTGCACCATCGGGCGCGTCGGTCGCAAACAAACCCTTAGCTGCGCTGCAACAATAGCGCGCTGCCGAGCCCGCCCGCCGCGGCGATGGCGGCGAGGCCGAGGGGGTTCCGGGGCATCGGGACGGCAGGTCCGGCGGTCGTCCCGACCAGTTCGTGGAACAGCCGGACGGCGAGGATCGCGCCCGAGGCGCCGATCGGATGCCCCCGCGCGAGCGCGCCGCCGCCGCGGTTCACCCGCCCCGCATCGAGGCCGAGGTCGCGCAGATTGGCCGCGAACTGCACGGCCGACGATTCCATCATCTCGACGACGGCAAGGTCTGAGAGGGATCGCTCCCGCACGTCCTCCATCGCCCGCGCCACCGCCGGCAGCACGGCCGCGAAGGGCTGCTCCGGCGGCCCGCCGGCCGAGGCTCCGGCGACGACGCGGCAGGCGGGGCGCCCGAGCGCCTTGCACAGGTCCTCGCCGACCACCAGCACCGCCGCCGCCGCATCCGCCTCGACCGCCAGCCCGGTGGCGTCGAGGGCATGGCCGCCCTGCCCGGCGACCACCGGCGCGCGCAGCGACAGGCGGAGCGTCAGCTCGCGGGTGAAAGCGTCATGGTCGAGGCCGGCGAGCGGCACGATCTCGCTCCGCATCCGCTCGCGCGCGGCGAGCGCCTTGCGGTGGCTGCCGGCCGAAATGACGCTTTGGTCATGACGACTGAAACCCATCCGCGCCGCCAGCGCCGCCATCGCCTCCACCGGGTCCGGGTCGCGTTCCGGCCACGGCGCGAAGGCCGGGCGCCGGTAGAAGGCCGGCGCCTCGCCCGGCTCGCGCGGGCGGCGGGCGCGCAGCGGCGCGCGGCTGAAGCTCTCGACGCCGCCGGCCAGCACCGCCTGCGCCGCCCCGGCCTCGACGAGGCGCGCGGCGAGGAGGATGGCGTCGAGCCCCGAGCAGCATTGCGTATCGAGGCTCAGCGCCGGCACGCGCTCGGGAATGCCGGCGGCCAGCGCGGCGAGGCGGGCGACATTGCCGCCGCCGGACAGCGCGTTGCCGAGGATGACCTGATCGAGCCTCGCGGCACCGAGCCCCGCCGCTTCGAGGCAGGCGGCGAGCACCGGCGCGGCGAGGTCATGCGCCTCGATCCGCGCGAAGGCGCCGCCGCGCGGGGCGACGGCGGTGCGCCGGGCGGCGACGAGGAAGGCGCCGCTCATCGCCCGCCGCCCTCGCCGCTCTCGTCGACGAGGCGCTGCAGCGCCAGCAGGTCGACTTTGCCGCCGGAGGTGCGCGGCCAGTCCTCCAGCCACAGGAACCGGCGCGGCAGCTTGGCGGCGGGCAGGAAGCGCCGGCAATGGGCGCGCAGGGCCGCCTCGTCCGCCCTCCCCGGCCCGCGCAGCACCGCCACCAGCTCGACGCCGCGCAGCGGGTCGGGAAGGCCGAACACCGCCGCCTCCTCCACCCCCGGCGCGGCAACCAGCACCGCCTCGACCTCCTCCGGGTAGACGTTGAGGCCGGATGTCACCAGCATCCGCTTCTCGCGCCCGGCAAGGGTGAGGAAGCCCGCGTCGTCGAGCCTCCCGTGATCGCCGATGCTGAGGAAGGCGCCGTCGCGCCGCGTCTCCTCGCCGCCGCCGCAGGCATAGCCGTCGAACAGCATGGTGCTCGCCACCCAGATGGTGCCGGTGTCGCCCGCCGGCAGGTCGCGGCCGGCCGGGTCGCGGATGCGCAGGTCGACGCCCGGCGCGGCGCGGCCGACCGAGCCCGGCGGCACCGCCTCGCCCGGCCGGGTCAAGGTGATGAAGCTCATCTCCGAGGCGCCGTAGAACTCGGCGAGGCCGGCATGGGGGAAGCAGGCGGCCACCGCCGCGCGGGTCTCGGCACGCCATTTGGCGCCGCTGACCAGGATCAGCCGCAGGCCGGGACAGACCGCCCCGGCGTCGGTGGCGGCGTCGGTGAGCATCTGCAGCTGCGTCGGCGTCGCGTAGAGCGCGGTGACGCCATGGCGCGCGATCGCCTCCAGCGCCCGGCGCGGATGGAAATGCCGCATCATCACCGCGGTGGCGCCGATATGCAGCGCGTGGACGATTCCATAGAGATGCAGCGAGGCCGCCAGGCCGCCGGGCGCCAGGATCACGTCGTCGGGCGACAGGCCGAATGCCGCCTCGCTGACGGCGAAGCTGTCGATCCAGGAGCGGTGCGCGCGGCGATAGCCCTTGGGCAGGCCGGTCGAGCCGGAGGTGAAGCCGACATAGAAGGGCGCGTCCGGGCTCGGCAGCGGCGGGGCATCGGCCGTCTCATCCGCCGGCTCCGCCTCGTCCGCGACGGTGAGGTCGGGGCGCAGCGCCGCGTCGATGGCGGCGTGATAGGGCGCCGGCCAGCCGGCATCGTAGACCAGCGCCTGCCGGCCGCTCACCGCGCAGCCGAAGAAAGCCGCGACCAGTGCCGGCGCGTTGCCCATGGCGAGCGCCACTCCCGCGCCCGGCGGGGTGCGCCGGGCGATGTCGCGGGCGCGGCGGGAGACGGCGTCGGCGAAGGCCGCGCGGGACACATTCTCGCCGCCGCACACCAGCGCGAGGCGCCCCGGCGCCTGCCGCGCCAGCGCCGCGAGCCCGCCGCCGACGATGCCCGTCGCGTTCGGCGCGGGCGCGAGAGCAGCGCCCGCTACCGCTTCATCCGAGACGCCGCGAGCGGCGGCCACGCTCAGCGGGTGCGCGAGAGCAGCGCCCGCCGCCGCTTCATCCGAGGCGCCGGGAGCGGCGGCCACGTTCAGCGGGTGCGCGAGAGCAGCGCCTCGGGCATGCCGCGCGCCACCGTCTGCGCGACCAGCGCGGTCAGCACCGCCTTGATGGCGTCGCCGGGAATGAAGATCAGGCACGCCTTGGCGGCATCGATGAGCGACAGGTTGGTCTTCAGCGCCATGCCGACGATGCCGAAGGCATAGAGCACCACGATGCCGCCGATCACCGAGGCGATCAGCGCCGAGGCGAACACCGCGTGGTTGCGCAGCACGCCCATCAGCCAGCCGGCGACGAAGGCCGCCGCCACCCAGCCGAAGATGAAGCCGGCCGAGGGGGTGAAGAACACGCCGAGGCCGCCGCGCCCGCCGGCGAGCAAGGGCGCGCCGAGCGCCACCACGAACAGCACCAGCAGCATGGCGAGCGCCCCGCGCCGGGCGCCGAGCATCACGCCCGCCAGCATCGCGCCCATGCTCTGCGCGGTGATCGGCACGCCGCCGGCGACGGGCAGGTCGAATTTGGGCAACAGCCCCAGCACGGCGAAGATCGCGGCATAGAGCGCGATCTGCACGAGCGAGCGATCCTTCATCGGCGGTTTCCTTTCGGGGCGCCGCCGCGCGCGCTGAGCGCCTCGGCGGTATGGTGGGACAGTCGCAGCGTCTGAATACAGAAGGGCGCGAGCAGGCGCCAGCCGCCGCGCTTGCCGGAACGCGCCCGATGGCTTTCGTTCAGCGCCTCCCACAGCGCGAACAGCAGCGGCACGAAGCGCAGCATCATCGCCACCATCAGCGCCAGCGCCCGCGGCGAGAGGCCGAACAGGGCGAGCGGCTTCAGGATCGGCTCGACCGCGTCCATCATGTCGTCCATGCGGGTGGTCATGGTCACCGCATTGGCGAGCAGGATCATCGCCAGCAGCCGCAGGCACATCGCGACGCCGATCGCGACGCTGCCGCTCCAGGCGTGCAGGGCGAGCAGGATCACGAGCAGCGGCACCAGCGGGCGCAGCAGCGCGATCTGCCGCAGCGCCGCCCGGCCGAGGCTGGCATAGAGCGCCAGCACCGCCGCCAGCAGGCCGGCCATCAGCGCCATGCTGTCGAACGGGGTGACGAGCAGGCTGACCAGCGCCAGCACCGCGAGCTTCCAGCCTGCCGACACGCCATGCGCCCAGCTGCGCTCGGGCAGGTAGAGCGAGATCACGGCGCATCCCCGGCGATGGCGTCCCCGGCGATGGCGGTCTGCGCCGCCGCCTCGGCGAAGGCGCGATAGGCGCCGACCACCTGCGCCGGCGGCCCGTCCTGGCGCACCCGGCCCTCATGCAGCCAGACCACCCGGTCGTAGCCCTCGAAGGCATCGAGCTCGTGGGCGACGAGGATCACCTGCTGCGGCAGGGCCGCGACCATCGCCTCCAGCCGCCGCCGCGTGGTGAGGTCGAGGCTGGAGAACGGCTCGTCGAGCACCAGCACCTGCGGCTGCATCACCAGCACGGCGATGATGCACAGGAGCTGCTTCTCGCCCTCCGACAGCGCATGCACCGGCCGATCCGCCCAGTCCGCGCGCCGGTAGCGGGCGAGCACCGCCCTCGCCTCCTCCCGCGCGACGCGGCGGGGATGCCCGGCCTGTTCGAGGCTGAAGGCGATCTCCTCGGCGACGGTCGGGAAGATGATCTGGTGATCCGGGTTCTGGAAGATGAAGCCGACCGTGCGCGGCAGGTCGGCCGCGTGCTCGCGCGCATCGAGCCCGCGCACCTCCACCCGCCCCTCGTCGGGCAGCAGCAGCCCGTTCAGCAGCCGCACCAGCGAGCTCTTGCCGGAGCCGTTGGCGCCGATGAGGCCGATGCGCCGCTCGGGCAGCGTCAGCGACACGTCCGCCAGCACCGTGCGCCCACCGCGGGCGAGGGTGACGCGATCGAGGACGATGGAGGCGCGCGCCTCCCGCCTCGTCACGCCGTCATGGCCGGGCCGGGCCCCGGCATCCACGCCTGCATCGGCCAAAGCCGGGGATGGCCGGGCCGGGCCCGGAGAGGACGGTCCTCCGGGCGGCAGGCGGTCCATGGTCGTCACAGCATTTCCAGCGAGCGCCGGCGGCTCGGCGGCGGGAAGGCGGCATCGAGCGCGGCGAGGTCGTCGGCGTCGAGGGCGATGTCGCGCGCGGCGGCGTTCTCGCGCATATGCGCCGGCTTCGACGCCTTGGGGATGACGATGTTGCCGGGGTCGCGCAGCGCCCAGGCCAGCGCGACCTGGAAGGGCTTCGCCCCGTGCTTCGCGGCGATCCCGGCGAGAGCGCCGCCGGTCTTGATGCGCCCCTGCTCGATCGGGCTATAGGCCATCAGCGGCAGCTCGTGCTCCTGCAGCCAGGGCAGCAGGTCCCATTCCGGCCCGCGGCGGGTGAGGTTGTAGAGCACCTGGTTGACCACGCAGCTCTCGCCGCCGGGCGTGCCCCACAATTCGTTCATGTCGTCGGTATCGAAATTGGAGACGCCCCAATGGCGGATCTTGCCCGCCGTCTTCAGGTGCTCGAAGCCGATGATGGTCTCGGCCAGCGGCACGCCGCCGCGCCAGTGCAGCAGGTAGAGGTCGAGCCGGTCGGTGTTCAGCCGCTTGAGGCTGCGCTCGCAGGCGGCGATGACGCCGGCGCGGCTGGCATTGTGCGGATAGACCTTGCTGACCAGGAACACCTTTTCGCGCAACCCCGCCAGCGCCTCGCCGAGGAAGCTCTCGCAGGCGCCCTCGCCATACATTTCGGCGGTATCGACCAGCTTCATGCCGAGCTCGACGCCGAGGCGCACCGATTCGATCTCCTCGCGGCGGGCGGCGGCCCGCTCGCCCATCATCCAGGTGCCGATGCCGAGCGCCGAAACGCGCTCTCCGCCGGGAAGCTGCACGGTCTTCATCATCGCTTTCCTCACCTTTTGCGTGGGAACGGGCATGCCATCGCCGCCGCCGGGGCGCAAGCATGCTATTCATAAGGGAGCGTCCGCCCCGCACGGAGTCCCATGTCCAGCGCCATGCCCAGCGCCACGCCCAGCGCCTCCTCCCAGATCATCGCCCCGCCCGCCGCCGAGCAGGACAACGAGCTCGGCATCGAGCTGAGCGCGGTGATCTTCGCCGTCACCGGCGAGGATCCCAAGGTGCTTGCCATCCGCCACGGCGATGCGCGCGAAGGCGATACGCGTGAAGGCCTGCCCTCCGGCCCGCTGGAGCGCGGCCACCGCACGCTGGAAACCGGCCTGCGCAGCTGGGTGGAGCGCCAGACGCTGCAGCATCTCGGCCATGTCGAGCAGCTCTACACGTTCGGCGACCGCGACCGCGGCGAAAATGCCCGCCGCTCGCTCTCGCTCGCCTATCTCGCCCTGGTGCGCGAGGCGCGCCCGGCCGGCGACGCCGATGCCTCCTGGCAGAGCTGGTACCGCTATTTCCCCTGGGAGGACTGGCGCGACGGCCGCCCGGCGGTGCTCGACACGCTGCTGCACGGGCTGCGCGCCTGGGCGGCGGCGGCCGAGCCGCGGCTCGCCGACATGCGGGCCGAGCGCATCGCCCTGAGCTTCGGCGGCCCGCAGGGCGCCGGCTGGAACGAGGAGCGGGTGCTGGAGCGCTACGAGCTGCTCTACGAGGCCGGGCTGGTGGCGGAAGCGCTGCGCGAGCACGGCTCCGAGCGCGGCGCCCCGCCGGCGGCCGGCGTCGAGATGACGGTCGACCATCGGCGCATGCTGGCGCTCGCCATCGCCCGGCTGCGCGGCAAGATCAAGTACCGCCCGGTGGTGTTCGAGCTGATGCCGCCGAGCTTCACCCTGCTGCAGCTGCAGCGCACCGTCGAGGCGCTGTCGGGTGTGTTGCTGCACAAGGGCAATTTCCGCCGGCTGATCGAGCAGCAGCGCCTCGTCGAGGAGACCGGCGAGGCCACCTCCGAGACCGGCGGGCGGCCGGCGCGCCTCGTGCGCTTCCGCCGCGAGGTGCTATTGGAGCGCCCGGCGCCCGGCGTGCGCCTGCCCGGCGGCGGCGGGCGGCGCTGAGCCTCCCCTCATTCCCGACCCGAAAGCAAACGACATGGCCCGCCTCGAC
Source organism: Ancylobacter sp. GW821-FHT10E12 (assembly GCF_058809335.1). Lineage (NCBI taxonomy): Bacteria > Pseudomonadati > Pseudomonadota > Alphaproteobacteria > Hyphomicrobiales > Xanthobacteraceae > Ancylobacter > Ancylobacter sp. GW821-FHT10E12. The sequence continues at coordinate 172,124 of NZ_JBXASN010000003.1, forward strand.
ATAGCCCGTTTCGACTTGGCCCGCCTCGACATGGCCCGTTTCGACGGAAAGCGCATCCTCATCACCGGCGGCACCAGCGGCATGGGCCTTGCGGGCGCCCGCCGCATCGTCGCCGAGGGCGGCCGCGTGGCCGTCACCGGGCGCAATGCCGCCCGCCTTGCCGCCGCCGCGGGCGAATTGCCGGCCGGTACGCCGGTGCTCGACAACGACGCCGCCGACCCGGCCGCCGTCGCCGCCCTCGCCGGGGCCGCGGACGCCATGGGCGGCCTCGACGGGCTGTGGCTCAACGCCGCCTATGCCGAGATCGGCCCGGTGGAGGAGGTGACGGCCGCGGCCTTCGACCGCATGATGGCCGCCAATGTGCGCGGCCCGATGCTCCAGCTCGCCCGGCTGTCGCCGCTGCTCGCGCGCGGCGCCTCGGTGGTCGTCACCGCATCGAGCTCGGCCTATGAGGGGGCGGCGGCGACCAGCCTCTATGCCGCCACCAAGGGCGCGGCGATCGCCATGGCGCGCAGCTGGGCGAGCGCGCTGGCGCCCCGCGACATCCGCGTCAACGTGCTGGTGCCGGGGCCGATCGAGACCAATTTCCGGCATTTCCTGCCGGAGGAGGCGCGCGCGGGCTTCGAGGATTTCGTCGTCGGCCAGGTGCCGCTGCGCCGCGCCGGCACCGCGGAGGAAGCCGCCGCCGTCGCGCTGTTCCTGCTGTCGGACGACGCCTCCTATGTCACCGGCAGCCAGTATGCCGTCGATGGCGGACTGATCATGCAGTAGGCCGCCCATGGGGGCGGATGGGGGCGCGGTCATCCCCCGCCGACGATGCGCCGCCACCAGCCTCGCGCCGTCGGCGCCACGGGCTCCGGCCGAGGCTCCGGTGCCGGCGCGGGCTCCTGCGGCGCGGCGAGCCTGGCCTCGATGGCGTCGAGCCGGCGCATCAGCTCGGCCTGGTTGTCGCCGATCACCTTCAGCAGCGTCATCAGCGACCCGGCCGCCGCGGGGTCGGCGTCGAGATGGGCGCGCAGCAGCGCGTTGCGGTAGAGCGCGCCATAGCGGTTGTGCAGCGGGCGCCCGGCCTCGACCGAGTTGCCATAGGAGCCGGTCGCATCCGGCCGCAGGTGGTAACAGGCCAGCGGCTCGTCGAGCGTGCCGATATCGCCGACCGCGAAGATGCGCAGGTTGTAGTCCCAGTCGCCCAGCACCGGCAGCTGGTCGTTATACGCGCCGATCTGCCGCACCACCGCCATGCGGATGAGGAAGGCGATCGGCACGATGACGTTGCGCGCCAGCAGATGGCCGCCTTCGACATGCGGCCGCCAGTCGCTCCACGGGGCGCGGCTGAGCTCGACCACCCGGTCCGGCTCCAGCCGCTCGTAGACGCAGGTGATCCGCGTGGTGACCGCGGCATAGCGGCGGTTCTCCTCGCGGGAGAGGAAGGCCACGGTCTGCCGGAGGAAATCCGGGTGCCAGGCGTCGTCGTCGTCATGCACCACCACGAAGGCGCCGTCGGCCTGTTCGAGCGCCCGGTTCGAGGCTCCCTCCATGCCGAGGCTGACCGGGTTGTGGATCACCGTCAGCCGCCCGGCGAAGGCGGCGCGCCGCGGCGCGACCAGCGCCTCGACCGCCCCGGCATCGCCGCCGTCATTGACCAGGAACAGGTGCCAGTCGGCATGGCTCTGGCCGAGCACGCTCGCCAGCGCCCGCGCCAGCAGCAGCGGCCGGTCGCGGGTGCGGGTGATGACCACCACCCTGCCATCCGCCGGTGCGATGGCCGACATCCAGTCGCTCTGCGAGGGAAAGGGCGGCGTGAACGCGGTCATGCAAGGCTCCTGCAAGGCCCCTGGAGGGGGCGGCGCTCCCCCCAATACACGACATTCGGCGGGAATGCCGCTAGTGCCCCCCGCGCCGGCGCCGCTCGCCGACGGCCCGTCCGCTGCCGGTGCGAAAGCGGCATGGATCGATTTGTGACGGGCTGTTGACAACGACTTATACTCAGTCTTAGCATAAGCCAACTCAGGAACGGAAAGCCGGGCCATTGGCCCGGTTCTTCTTGGCCCTGGATATACTCAATTCGAGCATAAGGGAGGTCGCGATGCTCGATACCGCCATCGCCGCCCGTGACGTGCAGAATCCCGACTCCGCCGCGCCCGTCCCTGCCGGGCCCGTCCCCGCCGCCTTCCAGCCCTATCGGCCGGACGGCGACGACGAGCACGCGCGGCTGCCGCTGCCGCATCTCTATGCCCGCGTCGCGCGCCACGTCACCCCGGCCGAATGGCCGCTCCATGCCCGCGAGATCGCGGCGATCGAGCGGCTGAAGCGCGAGCGCAACGCCGTCATCCTCGGCCACAACTACCAGGCGCCGGAAATCTTCAACACCGTGGCCGACATCGTCGGCGACAGCCTGGCGCTGGCCCGCGAGGCGGTGAATGTCGAGGCCGACGTCATCGTCATGGCCGGCGTGCATTTCATGGCCGAGACGGCCAAGCTGCTCAACCCGTCGAAGACGGTGCTGATCCCCGACGCCAGGGCCGGCTGCTCGCTCGCCGAATCCATCACCGGCGCCGATATCCGCCTGCTGCGCCAGCACTATCCCGGCGTGCCGGTGGTCACCTACGTGAACACCTCGGCCGACGTGAAGGCCGAGAGCGACTATTGCTGCACCTCCGGCAATGCGGTGAAGGTGGTGCGCCACGTCGCCCGCGAATATGGCGTGAACCGCATCCTGATGCTGCCGGACGAGTATCTCGCCCAGAACGTGCAGAAGGAAGTGCCGGAGCTGGAGCTGATCGCCTGGAAGGGCCATTGCGAGGTGCATGAGCGCTTCACCCCGCAGGACATCCGCGACCTGCGCGAGAACCATCCCGGCCTCGTGGTGCTGGCGCATCCCGAATGCCCGCCGGAGGTGGTGGCGGAAGCCGACTATGCCGGCTCCACCGCCGACATGGCCAATTATGTCGGCAGCCACAAGCCGGGCCGGGTGGTGCTGATCACCGAATGCTCGATGGCCGACAATGTGGCGGTGAATCACCCGGACGTCGAGTTCGTGCGCCCGTGCAATCTCTGCCCGCACATGCGGCGCATCACGCTCGGCAATATCCGCCGGGCGCTGGAGACCATGGGGCCGCAGGTCGAGATCGATCCGGCGATCGCCGGGCGCGCCCGCGCCGCCGTCGAACGCATGATCGCCATCCGCTAGCGCCCGCGCTCCTTCGCCGGCCGGCCGCGTCGCGGCCCGGCCGGCCGGATCCTGCTTGGTTCGAGAACGCTCCAGGAGGGGCGACATGCACATATCCCCGGATCGCACCGTCGTCATCGGCGGCGGCGTCGCCGGGCTGGCGACCGCGCTGCGCCTCGCCGCCCTCGACCTGCCCGTCACCCTGCTGATCGCCGGCCTGCCCGGCGCGAATGGCGGTCTCCACGGCGCCGCGACCTTCTGGGCGCAGGGCGGCATCGCCGCGGCGATCGGCGACGACGACCGGCCGGACCTGCACGCCATCGACACGCTCAAGGCCGGCGCCGGGCTGTCCGAGCCGGAGGTGGCGCGCCGGGTGGCCGGCGCCGGGCCGGCCGCCGTCGACTGGCTGGTCGGGCTCGGCACCCCGTTCGACCGCGAGGCGGACGGGCGCATAGCGCTGGGGCTGGAGGCCGCGCATGCGCGCCGGCGCATCGTCCATGCCGCCGGCGACGGCACCGGCCGGGCGGTGCTGGAGACCCTCGTCGCGGCGGTGCGCGGCTCCTCGGCGATCACGGTTCTCGAAGGCGCCCGCGCCACCGCGTTGCTCGCCGACGCGCAGGGCCGCATCGCCGGCGTCGCGCTGCGCGACGCACGCGGCGGGACCACCGAGCTCGCCGCCCGCGCGGTGGTGCTGGCGACCGGCGGCCTCGGCGCGCTCTACGCCTCGACCACCAATCCGCTCGGCGCCACCGGCTCGGGGCTGGCACTGGCGGCCCGCGCGGGCGCGGTGATGCGCGACATGGAATTCGTGCAGTTCCACCCCACCGCCATCACCTGCGGCGCCGACCCTATGCCGCTCGCCACCGAGGCGCTGCGCGGCGAAGGCGCGCGCCTGTTCAACGAGCGCGGCGAGCGCTTCATGGCCGACATTCCCGGCGCCGAGCTCGCCCCGCGCGACGTGGTGGCCCGCGCCATCTTCGCTGAGATCGCCCGCGGCGGCCGCGTGGTGCTCGACGCGCGGCTGAAGGATGTCGAACGCCGCTTTCCCGGCGTCGTCGCGCTGTGCCGCGCCAACGGCCTCGACCCGGCGGCGGCGCCGATCCCGGTGCGCCCGGCGGCGCATTACCACATGGGCGGCGTCGAGGTGGACGGCGCCGGCCGCACCAGCCTGCCCGGCCTGTGGGCCTGCGGCGAGGTTGCCTCCACCGGCCTGCACGGCGCCAACCGGCTCGCCAGCAACTCGCTGCTGGAAGCCCTCGCCTATGCCGGGTGGATCGCCACCGATATCGCGACGACCGGCACCGCCGGCAGGCCGGAGCCGGCGGCCGCGACGCCGCTTGCCGCCCCGCCCTCGCCCACCCCCGCATTGCGGGCGCTGATGGACCGGCATGTCGGCGTGGTGCGCGAGGCCGGCGGCCTCGTCGAGGCGGTGCGCACCCTCGCCGAGGCGGGGCCGGACGACGATGCGGCGCTGGTCGCGCTGATGGTGGCGCAGGCGGCGCTGGAGCGCACCGAGAGCCGCGGCGGCCATTTCCGCGCCGACCATCCGCACCCGCAGGGCCATGCCCGCCACGGCCGCACCACCCTCGCCGAGACCCTGAGCGCCGTCGCCGCCGGCGGGCACGCCGCCGAGCGGCGGGTCGCCTGATCTCCCCTGCGCCTCCGACGCCATAGCCGTCCGGCCGATACCAGAGACGCCCACATGTCCGCTGCCCTCTCCCCGCTGCCGCGCCTGATGATCGAGCCGCTGGTGCGCGCCGCCTTCCTGGAAGATCTCGGCCGTGCCGGCGACATCACCACCGATGCGGTGATCCCGGAAGACGTCCGCTTCTCCGCCGTCATCGCCAGCCGGCAGAACGGCGTGCTGGCCGGCATCGACGTCGCCCGCCTCGCCTTCGAGCTGATCGACCCGGCGCTGTCCGTCGAGGCGGTGCGGGGCGACGGCAGCGCGGTGGCGCCGGGCGACGTGGCGCTGCGGCTCGAAGGCTCGGCGCGCTCCATCCTGACGGGCGAGCGGGTGGCGCTGAACTTCGCCAGCCACCTGTCCGGCATCGCCACCGCCACCGCCTCGCTGGTGGCGGTCGCCCGCGCCCATGGCAAGGCGCAGGTCGTGTGCACCCGCAAGACCACGCCGGGCCTGCGCGCCCTGGAGAAGCACGCGGTGAAGGCCGGCGGCGGCTCCAACCACCGCTTCGGCCTCGACGACGCGGTGCTGATAAAGGACAACCACATCGCGGTGGCCGGCGGCGTCGCCACCGCCATCGCCCGCGCGAAGGCGCATGCCGGCCACCTGGTGAAGATCGAGGTCGAGGTCGACACGCTCGCCCAGCTGGAGGAGGCGATGGCGGCCGGCGTCGACGCGGTGCTGCTCGACAACATGGACCCGACGACGCTGGCGCAGGCGGTGAGGATGGTCGGCGGCCGCGCGATCACCGAAGCCTCCGGCCGCATCTCGGCGGCGAGCATCGGCGCGGTGGCGGCGAGCGGGGTCGACCTGATCTCGGTCGGCTGGATCACCCACAGCGCCCCGGTGCTCGACCTCGGGCTGGACGCGATCACCGTGGTCTGAACCCGTCTCATCCCTTGGTCGGGGAGCGAATGTCGCCGCCCTGCCCTTGAATTGGGCATGCGTTTGTGCGATGCATATAGGTGTCTGCTAATGACCATGCGGGAGAGATCGACAGTCCTCCCGAGCCGCATGTTTTCGGATATGCGGCAAGGACGCGTGCCGGCGCCGACGGAGCAACCCCCCAGGAAACTCTCAGGCAAAAGGACCGCATGGTGAGGACAATCTGGAGAGAGGCGGCGGCGCTTCCTTGATGCGCGCCAGTCGCCCACCGAAGGGGAAGCCCGGGAAGGTGACGGTTTGTTGCCGTCGGTCTCGGGGCGAGCTCTCAGGTATCCGCGACAGATTGGGGACAGCCGGCCGAAACGCCAATGTGCCAGCCAGGCATGTGCGTTCCAGCCTCGTCGTCCTCAAGCGCGGGAGAGCCCCATGCGCAGCTTCGCCGTCATCGGCGCCGGCATCACCGGCATCACCACCGCCTATTCCCTGGTCCGCAAGGGCTATGACGTCACCGTCATCGATCGCCAGCGCTATCCGGCGATGGAGACCTCGTTCGCCAATGGCGGCCAGCTTTCGGCTTCCAATGCCGAGGTGTGGAATTCCTGGGCGACCGTGCTCAAGGGCATCAAGTGGATGCTCAAGCCGGACGCGCCGCTGCTGATGAACCCCATGCCCTCCTGGCACAAATACAGCTGGATGGCCGAGTTCCTCGCCAATATCCCGAACTACCGCGCCAACACGGTGGAGACCACCCGCCTCGCCATCCAGGCGCGCCACCACATGTTCGAGATGGCCGAGCGCGAGAAGATCGACTTCAATCTCGAGAAGCGCGGCATCCTCCACATCTACCGCGACAAGGCGAGCTTCGAGGGCGCCGGCCGCATCAGCAAGATGTACGCCGAGGGCGGGCTTGAGCGCCGGGCGGTGACGCCGGATGAGATGCGCGCCATCGAGCCGACGCTGCACGGCACCTATTTCGGCGGCTACTTCACCCCCTCCGACTCCACCGGCGACATCCACAAGTTCACCCGCGGCCTCGCCGATGCCTGCAAGCGGCTCGGCGTGACCTTCGTCAACGAGGCGACGGTGGAGAGCGTGAAGCACACCGGCAAGGGCCACGCCGGAACCGGGATCGACATCGCCTTCGCGATCGCCGCCTCCGACGAGAGCGGCCTCGTCACCCACCAGACGCTGTCCTTCGACGGCGTGGTGGTCTGCGCCGGCGTCGGCTCGCGCGACATCGCCGCCGCGCTGGGCGACCGGGTCAACATCTATCCGGTGAAGGGCTATTCGATCACCGTCATGCTCGACGACGAGGCGAGCCAGAACGGCGCGCCCTGGGTCAGCCTGCTCGACGACAAGACCAAGATCGTCACCAGCCGCCTCGGCAAGGAGCGTTTCCGCGTCGCCGGCACCGCCGAGTTCAACGGCGAGAACCGCGACATCCGCGACGACCGCGTGCGCCCGCTGGTCGACTGGACCCGCCGGCTGTTCCCGGACGTGAACACCAGCCGCGTGGTGCCGTGGGCCGGCCTGCGGCCGATGCTGCCGAGCATGCTGCCGCGCGTCGGCGCCGGCAAGCTGCCGGGCGTGTTCTACAATACCGGCCACGGCCATCTCGGCTGGACGCTGTCGGCGGTGACCGCGCATCTGGTCGCCGAGAAGATCGCCGCCGACATGCCGGTGGAGACCCCGGCGCCGTTCCGCGCCGCCGCGGAATAGTCGGCGGGGCGGCCCGCGGCGAAGAGACGTGGCAGGCCATGGCGGCAACGCACCGCGATGGCCTGTTCACACCCTGCCCGCTCACACCCTGCCTGCTCATGCCCTGCCCGCTCACACCCTGCCTGCTCATGCCCTGATCGAGGGACGCAGCGGATCGGCCGGCGGCGGCAGATCGAAGCGGGCGGCGGCGGCATCTTCCTGCGACATGGCGTGCACGAACTGCACCCGGCGATCGGCCAGCGCCCGAGCCATTTCCGGGAAACTCGACCAGTAGGGCTGAAGCACGAACGACGCGGATGCCAGCAGGTAGAGATCCGCGACGGCGGCCTGGAGACCGACCGGCGCATTGAACACGCCCTTGTCGTCCTGGACGATGACGCGATCGAAGCGCTGCTGGACGGCTTCCCGAGCCTCGGGCGAATCCGTGCTGAGGAAGAAGCCGATGCCGGGAAACCGCTCGACGAGCTCCTGCATCCGGCCGAGATACCATTCGACCGGCGAATGCTGCAGGGTGAGCGCGGGCGCCTGGTGCGCCCGGATCATCATGCCGACATAAGGGGCGGCACCGAGCCCCTTGCTCCATGTCTCGCGCACCCGGCGCTCGACCTCGGGAAGCGGCTTCAGGGCGCGGAACTCCTTGCGCCAGCCGGTCCTGAGCAGCGGATGACGCATCTCGCGCAAGGTCTTGATCCAGACCTGGTCCTCGAGATCGACCGAATCCAGATCGGCAAGATTCTCATCATGGAATTTCAGGTGGGCATTGCGGTCCTTCCAGCTGAAAGCATTGCTGACGCACTGGTAGCGGAAGTCCCACACATCGCAGATATGGGCGCTGAACTTCTCGTTCATCGGCCAGATATAGGTAAACGTCCTCTTCTGCATTTTTGCCAGGGTGAGCGCGCCAAGCAGTGTTCTCATGCGATTACCCAGACCGCCTTCCGTAAAGACGGTCAAAGATCGCGAACCCATATGCCGCTCCACACCACTGGAACACTATCCTTGCCAACTATACGTAGGGCATTTCCGCGCTACAAGGGCGACGCCTGAAGGATAGCCGAGGTCTTCACAGCCGCGCCGCCCTGAGCCGCAGCGCATTGGCGATGACGCTCACCGAGGAGAGCGACATGGCAAGCGCCGCCACCATCGGCGACAGCAGCAGGCCGAACGCGGGATAGAGCACGCCCGCCGCGATCGGCACGCCGGCGGCGTTGTAGACGAAGGCGAAGAACAGGTTCTGCCGGATGTTCGCCATGGTCGCCGCCGACAGCCGCCGCGCCCGCACGATGCCCATCAGGTCGCCCTTGAGCAGCGTCACCCCGGCGCTCTCGATGGCGACGTCGGTGCCGTGGCCCATGGCGATGCCGACATCGGCGCCCGCCAGCGCCGGGGCGTCGTTCACCCCGTCGCCGGCCATGGCGACGACGCGGCCTTCCTTCTTCAGCCGGGCGATCACCTCGGCCTTGTCCTCCGGCGACACCTCCGCCTCGACCTCGGCAATGCCCAGCCGCCTCGCCACCGCCTGCGCGGTGGTGCGGTTGTCGCCGGTGAGCATGACCACGCGCACCCCGTCGGCCGCCAGCGCCTTCAGGGCATCCGGCGTGGTCGCCTTCACCGCGTCGGCGATGGCGAGGATGGCGGCCGGCTTGCCGTTCACCGCGAGATAGATCGCGCTCGCCCCGTCGGCGCGCAGTTCGTCGGCGCGGGCGGCGAGCGGCGCGACGTCGATGCCGTTCTCTTTCAGGAAGCCGGCCGAGCCGATCATCACCCGCTTGCCCTCCACCAGGCCATAGGCGCCCCTGCCGACCGGCGAATCGAAGCCGCGCACCTTGGGAACCTCGATGCCGCGTGCCTTCGCCGCCTCCATGATCGCGTGCGCCAGCGGATGCTCGGACGGCGCCTCGACGGCGGCGGCGAGCCGCAGCGCGCCCTCCGCGTCGAAGCCCTCCGCCGGCTCGATGGCGATGAGGCTCGGCCGGCCTTCGGTGAGGGTGCCGGTCTTGTCGACCACCAGCGTATCGACGGCGGCGAGCCGCTCCAGCGCCTCGGCATTCTTGATCAGCACGCCCATCTGCGCCCCGCGCCCGACCCCGACCATGATCGACATCGGCGTCGCCAGCCCGAGCGCGCAGGGGCAGGCGATGATCAGCACCGCCACCGCCGCGATCAGGCCATGGGCGAATTTCGGGTCCGGCCCGAACATCGCCCAGGCGGCGAAGGCGACCAGCGCGCACAGAACCACCAGCGGCACGAACCAGCCGGCGACGCGGTCGGCGAGGCGCTGGATCGGCGCGCGGGACCGTTGAGCCTCCGCCACCATCTGCACGATGCGCGCCAGCATGGTGTCGCGCCCGACCTTGGTCGCCACCATGGTCAGGCCGCCGGAGCGGTTGAGCGTGCCGCCGATCAGGCCGTCGCCGACATCCTTGGTAACCGGCATGGATTCGCCGGTGACGAGGGATTCGTCGATGGCCGAGCGCCCCTCCGCCACCGTGCCGTCGACCGGCACCTTCTCGCCGGGCCGCACCCGCAGCCGGTCGCCGACGGCGATGGCGTCGAGCGCGATCTCCTCCTCGGAACCGTCGGCGTTCAGGCGTCGCGCAGTCTTGGGCGCAAGGTCGAGCAACGCCTTCAGCGCGCCGGAGGTCTGCTCGCGGGCGCGCAGTTCCAGCACCTGCCCGAGCAGCACCAGCACGGTGATCACCGCCGCCGCCTCGAAATACACCGCCACCGTGCCGTCGGCGGCGCGGAAGGCGGCTGGGAACAGACCGGGGGCCAGCACGGCGACCACGCTGTAGAGCCAGGCGACGCCGGTGCCGAGCGCGATCAGCGTGAACATGTTGAGGTTGCGGGTGACCAGCGACTGCCAGCCGCGCTGGAAGAACGGCCAGCCGGCCCACAGCACCACCGGGGTGGCGAGCGCCAGCTGCAGCCAGTTCGACACGTCCGGCGGCACCAGATGGTGCAGCGCCGGGATCAGGTGCCCACCCATTTCCAGCGCCAAGACCGGCACGGCCAACGCGAGGCCGATCCAGAAGCGCCGCGTCATGTCGATCAGTTCATGGTTCGGCCCGTCGTCGAGGCTGACCAGCATCGGCTCCAGCGCCATGCCGCAGATCGGGCAGGAGCCGGGTCCGATCTGGCGGATCTCCGGGTGCATCGGGCAGGTATATTCGGTGCCCTCCGGCACCGGCTCGGCCGGCGCCTTGTCGCCGAGATATTTCTGCGGGTCGGCGATGAACTTGGTGCGGCAGCCCGGCGCGCAGAAATAATAGGTGACGCCGTTGTGGTCCGCCTTCAGCGTCGCGGTGTGCGGGTCGACATCCATGCCGCAGACCGGGTCCTTCGCCATGTGGGCGGCCGGGGCGGCGCGATGGGCGTGCGCGTCATGGGCGTGCGCATCATGTGCGTGATCGTGCGGATGGGCAGGCGCGGCGGCATGGTCATGATCCTGATGCCCGCCGCAGCACGACTTGCCCTCGCCGTGCCCGTGAGCTGCGTGCCCGTGAGCCGCTTGAACGGGATCGCTGTCAGCCATGGCACCCTCCTTATACCCCCTCAGGGTATCGAACATGCTTGCGATATATACCCCCCAAGGGTATATGACAAGCATGCAGAACGAGACCCGCAGTGCCTGCCTGAAACGCCTCAGCCGCATCGAGGGCCAGGTGCGCGGCCTCTCGCGCATGGTCGAGGACAACCGCTATTGCATCGACATCGTCACCCAGGTGGCGGCGGTGCGGGCGGCGCTGAAGCGGGTGGAGGAAGAGGTGCTGCGCGACCACGTCGCCCATTGCGTCGAGCACGCCATCGCCTCCGGCGACCCGGACGAGCAGCGCCGCAAGATCACCGAGCTGGTGGAGACGCTGGGCAAGGTGAACGGCTGAGCCGCCTCAGGGCGCGTTCAGCCCCAGCGAGGCGACGTAGCCGCGATTGACCTCGGCATTGGCGAAGCGGGCATTGTCGATATAGGCGCGCAGGGTCGCCGCCACCGCCTCGCGCGAGGGCTTCGGCATCCCGTCCCATTGCGCGCGCGGCACCGAGCCGAAGGCGGCGATGGCGTCCCAGCCCTCGGGCTTCCTGATCGACACCACGGTGGAGCGGGAATCGAGGTTCTTGAAGGTCCAGAAGCTCCAGCCGATGCCGAATGTCTCGTTCATCGCCCGATATTTGGCGTTCCACTCGTCGGTGAGCTCGCCGGTCTCGCCGAGGAAGATCGGCACCCCCCAGCGATTGGCGAAGTTGACGTAGTCCTGCACCTCGCGCCGCTCCGGGCTGGCCCAGAACTTGTGGTAGGTGTAGCCGACATTCCGAGTGAAGGGCGGGCCGAACACGCCGAAATTGGTGCTCCACTGCGCCGCCGCCAGGATCACCGGGTGGTTCGGGTCCACGGCGCGGATCGCCTGCGTGATCTCGGCATAGAAGGGTTCGAGGCGCGGATTGAGATAATCCGTGTCGTGATAGGGCGAGATCGGCTCGTTGAGCAGGTCATAGGCCAGCACCGCGGTCTCGTCGCGGTAGCGCGCGGCGATCGCCTGCCACAGCGCGACGGTGCGGCGACGGAATTCCGGCACGTAGAAGGTCAGCGGGTAGCCGACGCCGTCGTCATGGTTCACCCCGGTCTGCCCGCCCGGCGCGGCGTGGATGTCGAGGATCACCTTGATGTCGTGCGCCCTGGCCCAGCCGATGGCGCGGTCGATCAGCGCCCAGCCCTCGCCGTCCGGGTCGACCCGCGCGGGGTCGGCGGGGTCCATGAAGAACTTCCAGTGCAGCGGGATGCGCACGGTGGTGAAGCCGGCCGCCTGCATGAAGGCGAGGTCGTCCTCGCCGATATAGACGTCGCGGAAATCGCGCCAGAACCGCGCCGCCTCCTCCGGGCCGGCGAGGTAGTCGATCACGTCCTCGATCTCGCGCGGCGAGCGCTGCACCTTGAACTTGAACATGTAGCCTTCCGGCAGCAGCCAGTTGCCGAAGCTCATGCCCTTGATGGGAAAGGTGGACCCGTCCGGGTTGACGAAGCGGGTGCCCTCGGCGCGCACGAAGCCGGGCGCCGCGACGGCCGGGGCGCGCGCGTCCGGCACGGCATCCTGGGCGGAAGCCGGCGCGGCGAGCGCAACGAGGGCGGCAAGAAGAACGACGGCGCAGCGGATCATGCGCGGGAAGCTAGAGCATTTCCCGACGGGTGAACATCACCCGATCGACGCCAGCCGCGGCGACGACCGGCGAGCGGGGCGTCGCGCGCCGCCGGCATGCTGCAATGCGATGAGTTGAGGTGACAGCGCCGCCCGCGCGGGCTAATCCAGGGCGTCCCTCCGCATCGCCCCGGCTTCTCCCGCTCATGTCGCTTCCGCCCGTCTCGCTTCAGCAGGCCGCCTTCTTCCTCGTCGCCATCGTCCTCGTCATCGCGCTCACGGCGCGCGGGCGGGTGCTGCCGCCCCTGGCGCTCGTCATCGCCAGTGCCGGCTTCGGCGCGGCGGCGGGCATGTCGACCAGCCATTTCGCCAAGGCGTTCGGCCTCGGCTTCTCGCAGGCGGTGAGCGGGCTCGGCCTCACCGTGCTGACGGCGGCCTTTATCGCCTCCATTGCCGACGCCGCCGGCGCCACCGCCTTCATCAGGGAGAAGGCGCGCGGCTGGCGCAGCCGCTCGGTGCCGCTGGCGCTCGTGGGCCTCGTCGCCGGCATCGCCTCGACGCCGGCCGCCGCCTTCGCCGTGCTCTCGCCGCTGCGCCGGGCGGTCAGCGGCAGCCCGCGCGCGGTGCTGGTGCTGGGCCTCGCGCTTTCCGGCGCGCACGGGCTGCTGCTGCCGGCCCCGGTGATGCTGGCGAGCGCCACCATCCTCGGCGCCGACTGGTCGCTGGTCCTCACCTATGGAATGCCGGTGGCGCTCGTGGTCGTGCTTGCCGGCACGCTGTTCGCCCGCGCCGCCGCCTCCGGCCTGCCGGTGGCCGATGACGGCACGCAGGCGATGAGCGGGGCGAGCCTGCATGCGCCGCGGCGCGCGGCGCTGGCGCTGATCGCGGTCGGCATCGGCCTCGTCGCGCTGCTCGTCGTCCAGTCGCTCGGCGACATCGCCTCCGAACCGCTCGGCGGCGGCTCCAACCGCGAATTCCTGCTGGCGCTGGGCCGCCCGCCGGTGCTGCTGCTGGCCGGCGTGGCGCTGATGCTGGCGCTCAGCTGGCATTGGGAAGAGAACGCCTTCGGCGAGAAGGGCTGGGCCGGCCGTGGGCTGGCGGCCGCCGCCGGGCTGATCATCCTCATCGGCGTCGCCGGCGGGCTGTCGAAGATCGCGCAGGAAACCGGCATGCCGGAGATGAATGCCGAGCGGCTGCTGTCCTGCCGTCCGCCGGGCGCGCTGGCGCTGCTCGTGCCCTTCGCCGTCGCCGCGGTGATGAAGACGCTGCAGGGCTCCTCGCTGGTCGCCGCCATCACCAGCGCCGGCATGATGATGGAGCTCGCCGTCCCGCTCGGCCTCGGCGATCCCACCGGGCGGGCGCTGGCGGCGCTGGCCATCGGCGCCGGCGCGATGACCGCCGCGCATGTCAACGACGCGCTGTTCTGGCTGGTGGCGAGCGCCGGGCGCTTCGATGCCGGCACCGCGCTGGCGCGGTTCTCGCTCGGCACGGTACTCCAGGGCGCAGTAGCGCTGGTCGCCCTGGTCTTGCTACGTTCCGCGCTTCCCTGAGCGTCCCGGAAGGCTGCTTCATGATCCGACGCCGCGATCTTCTGCTGTCCGTTCCCGCCGGCCTCGCCCTGTCGGCGTTTTCGCGTGACCTGCTGCAGGCACAGGCCGTGGCCGAGCCCAAGCTGCCGGCCGGCTTCGTCTGGGGCGCCTCGACCTCGTCCTACCAGATCGAGGGCGCGGTGAACGAGGACGGGCGCGGGCGCTCGATCTGGGACACGTTCTCGCACCAGCCGGGCCGCATCAAGGACGGCAGCAACGGCGATGTCGCCTGCGACCACTACCACCGCTTCGCCGAGGACGTGGAGCTGATGGCGCAGGCCGGCTTCGGCTCCTACCGCTTCTCCATCGCCTGGCCGCGCGTCCAGCCCGCCGGCGCCGGCGCCCCCAACGTGCCGGGCCTCGATTTCTACGACCGGCTGACCGACCGGCTGCTGGCGCGCGGGGTGAAGCCCTTCGCCTGCCTCTATCACTGGGACCTGCCGCAGGCGCTGCAGGACAAGGGCGGCTGGACCGATCGCGACATCGTCCAGCGCTTCGCGGACTATGCGCAGCTGGTGGTGGCCCGCCTCGGCGACCGGGTGCCGCGCTGGGCGATGCTGAACGAGCCCTCGGTGCACGCCATCTTCGGCCATGCCTTCGGCAATCACGCGCCGGGCCTCACCGGCTGGAAGAACTACCTCGCCGCGCAGCACCACATGAACCTCGCGCAGGGCACCGCCATCCGCGCGCTGCGGGCGTCGCACCCGGCTCTCGGCCTCGGCACGGTGTTCTCGCTGCAGCCGGTGCTGCCGGCGACCGACAAGCCCTCGGACGCCGCCGCCGCCGTGCGCTTCGACGCGGCGTGGAACGGCAACAATCTCGACCCGCTGTTCCACGGCCGCTATCCCGAGGTCAGCGCGCCCGACTTCGCGCCGCTGATCAGGGACGGCGACCTCGAGACCATCAAGGTGCCGGTCGACTTCCTCGGGGTGAACTATTACGGCCGCGCCCATGTGGTGGACGATCCGAACGGCGTCATCGCCGACGCCGGCTGGGGTCCGCACCCGCCCGGCACCCAGGTGACCGCCATGGGCTGGCCGATCGAGCCGCACGGCCTCGTCGAGGTGCTGGCCCGGCTGCGCGACGATTACGGCAACCCCGCCAGCTTCGTCACCGAGAACGGCGCCGCCTATGACGACCCGGCGCCGAAGGGCGGGGTGGTGGAGGACCCGCAGCGGGTCGCGTTCCTCCGCGCGCATCTCCTCGCCTGCCAGCAGGCGATCGCCGAGGGCTGCGCGCTCAAGGGCTATTACGTCTGGTCGCTGCTCGACAATTTCGAATGGGCGGAGGGCTACAGCCGGCGCTTCGGCGTGGTGCATGTCGATTTCGCCACGCTGGCGCGCACGCCGAAGGCCTCGCTCGCCTATCTCGCCGCGGTGATGCGCGCCCCGGCCGGCGGGGTCGCCGCAAGCCCGTGAGCGCCCATAAGCCACCCGTGAGCCGCCGCCCGGCCATTGCGCCGCGACGCCGACATGCAAGCGACACATATCTCGGTCAATTGACGCCTATTGCTCGAACCTCCCGGGTTCGTGCTACCTAAACATACCCTTTCAAGGCCTCGCGCCGCCGGCGCGGCGCAAGACAAACCGAGCATTGGCATGCAGACAGACGACCCCGCCGTCGCCGACATCGTCGAGTTCATCTCCGCCGAGGTGGGCGTCGATTCCAGCCTGCTCACGCCGGATACCCCGGTGTCGGAGCTCGGCATCTCCTCGCTCGACCTCATCGAGACCATCTTCAAGCTGGAGACCCGCTTCGGCATCGAGATCCCCAATGACGGCCCGCTCAACGGCACCGACGTCACCGTCGGCACGCTGGTCGAGCATGTCGCGACGCTGCTGCGCGCCAAGCAGGCCGGCGCCGCCTGATGGCGCGCGTCGCGATCACCGGGCTCGGCTCGCTCTCCGCGCTCGGCAATGATGTCGCCGCCCATCTGGCGGGGCTGCGCGCGGGCACCGTCGGCATCGGCGAGACGCAGGGCGTCGACGTCTCCACCATGAAGACCAGGATCTCCGCCGAGGTTCGCGGCTTCGTGCCGGAGCAACATTTCGAGCCGCGCCAGCTCGGGCTCGTCGATCGCACCGCGCAATTCGCCGTGGTCGTCGCCCGCCAGGCGCTGGCCGATGCCGGCCCGGCGCTGGAGGGCGTGGCGCGCCACCGCGCCGGCGCCATCTTCGCCGCCTCGGTCGGCTTCCACGCCGTCGACGACAGCTACCGCAAGCTCTATGCCGACAAGGCGCCGCGCCCGCACCCGTTCACGGTGCCGCGCGCCATGCCGAGCGGGCAGGTGAGCCATGTCACCATGGATCTCGGCATCCACGGCCCCGCCTTCTCCATCGCCTCGGCCTGCTCCTCGGCCTCCCATGCCGTCGGCACCGCGTTTCACATGATCCGCTCCGGCATGCTGGACGTCGCCATCGCCGGCGGCGGCGAATCGCAGCTGACCTACGGCATGCTGAAGAGCTGGGAAGCCCTGCGGGTGCTCGCCCCGGATGGCTGCCGTCCGTTCTCCAAGGATCGCGGCGGTCTCGTCATCGGCGAGGGCGCCGGCGCGGTGGTGCTGGAGAACATGGAGCGCGCCGTCGCTCGCGGCGCCGTCATCCATGGCGAGATGATCGGCTTCGGCATGAGCGCCGACGGCATGGACATCACCGCCCCCGACATGGCGAGCGCGGCGGCCTCCATGCGCTTCGCGCTGGAGGATGCCGGCGTCGCGCCGGACCGGGTCGACTATGTGAGCGCCCACGGCACCGCCACGGTGCTGAACGACAGGACCGAGACGGCAGCGCTGCGCCAGGTGTTCGGCGACCGCCTCGGCAAGCTGCCCGTCTCCTCGTCGAAATCGCAGTACGGCCATACGATGAACGCCTCGGGCGCGCTCGACCTCGTCACCACGGTTCTCGCCCTGCGCGAAGGCTTCCTGCCGCCGACCATGGGCTATCGCGAATTCGACCCCGACTGCGACATCGACTGCGTGCCGAACGCGGCGCGCGCCGGCTCGCCGGAGATCGCCATCTCCTCCAGCTTCGCCTTTGGCGGCCTCAACGCCGTGCTGGCGCTGCGCCGCTACGACGGCTGAGAACCGGCCTCCTCGACGCGGATCCGCCCGGCGATCTCCGCCCCGACGAGGCGCTCCAGCGCCGGCGCCAGCCCCGCCAGCCGCGCCCGGCAGAAGGCGGCGATCTCGCGCGGCAGCCGGCCGAGCTCCTGCCGCCGGGCGATCAGCGTGAGATGGCGGGCGACCGCCGGGCCGGGCATCGGCCGGCAGGCGAGGCCGTCCATCGGCAGCGCCGCCTCCATGACGCAGAGCGGGGTGGTGACGGCGAAGCCGCCGCCGGCCGCCACGCTCGCGGTCACCCCGTAGGGCGTGTCGAATTCCAGCCGGCGCGGCAGGTCGAGCCGCAGCCGCCGCAGGTGCCGCTCCACCTCCATGCCGGTCTTGGAGCGGGCGGAGAAGCGCACCAGCGGCAGCCTTTCCGCCAGCTCGACGAGATCGGCCGCCCGCGCCGGGGCGGGAAGGCCCGCCGGCATCAGCAGCACATAGGGCTCGGAGAACAGCGGCCAGCGCTCCAGCCCCTCGATCTCGTCGAGATCGTCGGCCCCGACCAGAAGGTCGAGCTGGCGGGTGAGCAGCGCGCCGGCATGCGAGGCGGTGAGGCCGGACAGCACCGAGGCCTGCTCGGCCATCTCGTTGAGCTTGCCGGCCAGCGGCGCCATCAGCGCCCGCGACAGCGAATCGACGAGGCCGGCGCGCAGCAGCGGCAGCCTCGCATGCTCGGCCTCGCGCAGCAGCGGCGCGATCTGCCGGGCTTCGGAGATCAGCGCGCTCGCCCGCTGGCGCAGCGCGCCGCCGGCGGCGGTGAGCGCCAGCGGGCGGGCGCCGCGGTCGAACAGGCCGACGCCGATGCGCCGCTCCAGCTCGGCCACCGCCTGCGACACCGCCGGCTGGGTGAGGAACAGCCGCCGCGCCGCCTCCGCCATGGTGCCGGCGTCGCAGACCGCGAGGAAGATTTCGAGGCCGCGCAGGTCGAAGGGCAGCGTGTCGGGGATGGGGGGCATGGCGTTGCTTTGCTCTCGCCAACATGACGGCTACCGACACCGTACAGGATCAACAGTTTGGGCGGCCGGTCCCCGCCTCCGTGAGAACACCGTCATCCTGAGGTGCCCGGCCACCGGCCGGGCCTCGGAGGATGGCCGCCCGATGCGCTCAAGACCCATCCTTCGAGGCTCGCTCCGCTCGCACCCCAGGATGACGGTGCATCTACGGGAGATGCACTATAAGCAAAACTTATATTACAACCAGCATCCGCACGCTCTATAGCTTCCTGCACAGAGCAAGCGAGCCGCCTGATGCGCTATTCCTTCCTCAGCCTTCTCCGCAACGGATTTTCCGGCCAGTCGAGCTGGAAGCCGGCCTGGCGCGATGCCAGCCCCAGGCCCGCCTATGACGTGATCATCGTCGGCGGCGGCGGCCACGGGCTCGCCACCGCCTTCTACCTCGCCAGCGAGCACGGCATCCGCAATATCGCGGTGATCGAGAAGGGCCATGTCGGCTCGGGCAATGCCGGGCGGAACACCACCATCATCCGCTCCAACTATCTGCTGCCCGGCAACGAGCCGTTCTACGAATGGTCGATGAAGCTGTGGGAGGGGCTGGAGCAGGCGCTGAACTACAACGCCATGGTCAGCCAGCGTGGCGTGCTCAACCTCTACCATTCCGATGCCCAGCGCGACGCCTATGCGCGGCGCGGCAACGCCATGCGGCTCGCCGGCGCCGATGGCGAACTGCTCGATAAGGAGCAGGTGCGGGCGATGTACCCGTTCCTCAACTTCGACAATGCGCGCTTCCCCATCCAGGGCGGGCTGCTGCAGAAGCGCGGCGGCACCGCCCGCCACGACGCGGTGGTGTGGGGCTATGCCCGCGCCGCCGACCGGCTCGGCGTCGACATCATCCAGAACTGCGAGGTGACGGGCTTCCTCACCGCGGGCGACACCGTCACCGGCGTCGAGACCACGCGCGGGCCGATCCGCGCCGGCAAGGTCGGGCTGGCGGTGGCCGGTTCCTCCTCGCGCCTCGCCCGGCATGCCGGGCTCAGGCTGCCGATGGAGAGCCACGTGCTGCAGGCCTTCGTCTCCGAGGGGCTGAAGCCGCTGGTCGACGGGGTCGTCACCTTCGGCGCCGGGCATTTCTACATCAGCCAGTCCGACAAGGGCGGCCTGGTGTTCGGCGGCGACATCGACGGCTACAATTCCTACGCCCAGCGCGGCAACCTGCCGGTGGTCGAGGACGTCGCCGAGAGCGGCATGGCGCTGATGCCGCGCATCGGCCGGCTGCGGCTGCTGCGCATGTGGGGCGGCATCATGGACATGTCGATGGACGGCTCGCCGATCATCGACCGCACGCCGCGGCCCGGCCTCTATCTCAATTCCGGCTGGTGCTATGGCGGCTTCAAGGCGACGCCGGCCTCGGGCTGGTGCTTCGCGCACCTGCTGGCGACCGACGACCCGCACGCCACCGCGGCGGCCTATCGCCTCGATCGCTTCCGCACCGGTCATCTCATCGACGAAAAGGGAGTCGGCGCCCAGCCGAACCTGCACTGATGACGCACGCTCTCCCCTTCACCGCCGCAGGAAACGGCTTCTGATGCGCATCCCCTGCCCCTATTGCGGCGCGCGCGACGCGCATGAATTCGCCTATCTCGGCGACGCCACGGTGAGCCGCCCCGACCCGGCGGCGCCGGATGCGGCCGACCAGTTCCACGATTACGTCTATCTGCGCGACAACCCGGCCGGCGCGCATTCCGAGTGGTGGTACCATTCCGCCGGTTGCCGGCGCTGGGTGAAGGTTGAGCGCGACACCACCACCCATGCCGTCGCCGGCGCCGAACTGGCGGGGGGCGCCCGATGAGCCGGCTCGCGAAAGGCGGCCTCGTCGACCGCGCCCGCCCGCTCTCGTTCGCCTTCGACGGCAAGGCCCACACCGGTCTCGCCGGCGACACGCTGGCCTCGGCGCTGCTGGCGAACGGGGTGCGCCTCGTCGGCCGCTCGTTCAAATATCACCGCCCGCGCGGCATCTTCTCGGCCGGGCCGGAGGAGCCGAACGCCCTCGTCGAGCTGCGCTCCGGCGCCCGCCGCGAGCCCGATACCCGCGCCACCGTGGTCGAGCTGTTCGACGGGCTGGAGGCGTCGAGCCAGAACCGCTGGCCCTCGCTGGCGCTGGACGCGCTCAGCCTCAACGGCCTCGTCGCGCCCTTCCTCGGCGCGGGCTTCTACTACAAGACCTTCATGTGGCCGGCGAGCTTCTGGGAGAAGGTCTACGAGCCCGCGATCCGCCGCGCCGCCGGCCTCGGCCGCGCCGCCGAGGGCGACGACCCCGACGCTTACGAGAAGGCCAACGCGTTCTGCGACGTGCTGGTCGTCGGCGCCGGCCCGGCCGGGCTGATGGCAGCGCTGGCGGCCGGCCGCGCCGGCGCCCGCGTCATCCTCGCCGACGAGGACTTCCTGCCCGGCGGCCGGCTGAACGCGGAGATCGCCGAGATCGACGGCATGCCGTCGAAGGACTGGGCGGCGCGGACCGTCGCCGAGCTGGCGGGCCTGCCCAATGTCCGCCTGATGACCCGCACCACCGTGTTCGGGGTCTATGACGGCGAATATGGCGCGGTGGAGCGGGTGTCCGACCACCTGCCCGTTCCCGCGCCGTTCCAGCCGCGCCAGCGCCTGTGGCGCATCGCGGCCCGGCGCGCCGTGCTCTGCGCCGGCGCCACCGAGCGGCCGATCGTGTTCGGCGGCAACGACCGGCCGGGCGTCATGCTCGCCGGTGCCGCCCTCACCTATGCCAATCGCTACGGCGTGGCGGCGGGAAACAACATCGCCGTCTTCGCCAACAACGATTCCGCTTGGGCCTCGGCCTTCGACATGAAGGCGGCCGGCGTCAATGTCGCCACGCTCATCGACATACGCGACGAGATCGCGCCGGCGCTGACGGAGCGCGCGGATGCGCTCGGCATCCACACCCTGCTCGACACCCAGGTCGTCGGCACCGCGGGACGGCGGATCGGCGGCGCGCTCACCCGCCTCGCCCTGCGCGTCGGAGGCTACCGCGACACCGTGGATGCCGACACGCTCGCCATGTCCGGCGGCTGGTCGCCGAACCTGCATCTCACCTGCCACCATGGCGGCAAGCCGGTGTGGAACCCCGACATCGCCGCCTTCGTGCCCGGCCGCACCCCGCCGGGAATGGCGGTGGCCGGCGCGGCGGCCGGCACGTTCGAGCTCCGGCGCATCCTTGCCGACGGCGCGCATCGCGGCGCCGAGGCCGCCGCCGATCTCGGCTTCGCCACCGCGGCGCCCCATGTGCCCCGCACCGAGGACACCCCGCACGCCATCACCGCCTTCTGGCAGGTCGACGGCTCGAAGGGGCCGGCCTTCGTCGACCAGCAGAACGACGTCACCACCAAGGACATCGCCATCGCCTGGGAGGAAGGCTTCCGCTCGGTCGAGCTGATGAAGCGCTACACCACGCTCGGCATGGCGACCGACCAGGGCCGCACCTCCAACGTCGCCGGCCTCGCCATCATGGGCGAGCTGACCGGCGCCGGCATTGCCGAGACCGGCACCACCATCTTCCGCCCGCCCTATACGCCGGTGTCGCTCGGCGCGCTGGCCGGCCATCATCGGGGCAAGGACTTCCGCCCCACCCGGCTGACCCCCACCCATGACTGGGCGGTCGAGCAGGGCGCCGTCTTCGTCGAGACCGGCGCGTGGCTGCGCGCGCAATATTTCCCGCAGGCGGGCGAGACGAACTGGCTGCAAACGGTGAACCGCGAGGTGAAGGCGGTGCGCGCCTCGGTCGGCCTGATCGACGTGTCGACCTTCGGCAAGATCGACCTTCAGGGCGCGGATGCCGGCGCCTTCCTCGACCGGGTCTATATCAACACCTTCTCGACGCTGGCCGTCGGCAAGGCGCGCTACGGCGTCATGCTGCGCGAGGACGGCATGGTGATGGATGACGGCACCACCGCCCGGCTGGCGCCCGAGCACTATGTGATGACCACCACCACCGCCAATGCCGCCAAGGTCTACCAGCACCTCGAATTCTGCCTGCAGGTGCTGTGGCCGGAACTGGAGGTGACGCTGGCCTCGGTCTCCGAGCAATGGGCGCAGATCGCCGTTGCCGGGCCGCGCTCGCGCGAGGTGCTCGCGCGGGTGGTGGACGCGGGTATCGACGTCTCCAATGCCGGCCTGCCCTTCATGGGCGCCATCGAGGCCGGCGTGATGGGCGGGGTGAAGGCGCGGCTGTTCCGCCTCTCCTTCTCCGGCGAGCTCGGCTTCGAGATCGCGGTGCCGGCCCGCCACGGCGCGGCGCTGGCGCGGGCGCTGATGGCGGCCGGCGCCGAATTCGGCATCACGCCCTATGGCACCGAGGCGCTCGGCGTCATGCGCATCGAGAAGGGGCATGTCTCCGGCAACGAGCTTTCCGGCCAGACCACCGCCGGCGATCTCGGCTTCGGGCGCATGGCCTCGAAGAAGAAGGACCATATCGGCCGCGTCATGGCGCAGCGCCCCGGCCTTGCCGACCCGGACCGGCCGAGCTTTGTCGGCTTCCGGCCGGTGGACCGCTCGCAACGCCTCCGCGCGGGCGCGCATTTCCTTTCCCCCGGCAAGCCGGCCGATACCGCCCATGACGAGGGCTACATGACCTCGGTGGCCTATTCGCCGCATCTCGGCCACTGGATCGGCCTCGGCCTGCTGAAGAACGGGCCGGAGCGCATCGGCCATCGCGTGCGCGCCTACGATCCGATACGCGGCGGCGATTTCGAGGTGGAGGTCTGCTCGCCCGGCTTCATCGACCCGGACGGGGAGCGGCTGCGTGGCTGATCTCGCGTTGAAAACGATGCCGGGCAGGGCCGGCGTGCCTCGAAACGCGGGGCTGCGCCCCGCTCTCCGACGACGGCTCCCTGCTTGCCTCTCCCCGACGGGGAGAGGGAGCCTGGCGCTCCTGCCGTACGCACCCGACCTTCCGTGCGAGGAAGACATGCCTCATTCCCTCCCCGCCGCATGGAGGCCGGCCCGATGACCTCAGCGCTCGACAGCATCCCGGTGACGACGATGCCGCCGGACGGCCATTACGGCCCGGCCGGCATGCTCGGCGTCACCGCCCGCTTCTTCGACATGCCCGGCATCGCCACGCTCGCCGCACGGCGCGGCAAGGGGGCGGCGCTGGCGGATGCCGGCCGCGCCGCCCTCGGCCTCGACCTCGCCGACGGGCCGCGGCTCTCACGGGCGGGCGACCTGACGGCGGTCGGCACCGGGCCGGGCCGCTGGCTGCTGCTCGCCGACACGCCGGGCGATCTTGCCGCCCGCCTCGCCCCGCTCGCCGCCCATGCCGCCATCACCGAGCAGACCGACGCCTATGTCGCGGTCGAATTGTCCGGCGCGCATGCGCGGGACCTGCTGGCCAAGGGCGCGACCATCGATCTCGACCCCGCCGCCTTCCCGGCCGGGGCGGCGGCGACCACCGCCATCGCCCATGTCGGCGTCACCCTGTGGCGTCCGGGCGAGGCGTCCGCCTACCGTTTCCTGGTCGGGCGCAGCTATCGCATCGCCTTTGCCCGCTTCCTCGCGGCTTCCGGCGCGGAATTCGGCCTCGATCTGGTCCATCGAGGTTGATGGCGGCGTGCCGCGCGCTTCCCTCAACCCCGCATCTCCCCTAAAACCCGCGCCGAACCGCCCCCGCCCGACCCCGCGTGCCCTGCGCCGCCGGGCGGCGGCCGACGCCCCGACGAGAACCGCCATGCCCGACGCCGCCAACAGCTACATTCTCACCCTCTCCTGCCCGGACCGCCCCGGCATCGTCGCCGGCGTCGCCAATTTCCTGTTCGAGCACGGCTGCAACATCCTCGAGGCGCAGCAATTCGACGATGTCGAGAGCGGCCGCTTCTTCATGCGCGTCTCCTTCGAGCGCGTCGCCGGCCACCCGACCGCCGAGTTCGGCACGCTGGAGAGCCTGACCGCTGGGTTCGGCGCGGTGGCGGAAACCTTCAGCCTCGACTGGCAGATGCGCCCGCGTTCGCGCAAGCGCCGGGTGATGCTGCTGGTCTCCAAGTTCGACCATTGCCTCGCCGACCTGCTCTATCGCTGGCGCATCGGCGAGATCCCGATGGAGATCACCGCCATCGCCGCCAATTACCCGCGCGAGACCTATGCGCATCTCGATTTCGACGGCATCCCGTTCCATTACCTGCCGGTCGCCAAGGCGACCAAGATGGAGCAGGAGGCCCAGCTCTGGGAGCTGTTCCAGAAGACCGGCTCGGAAGTCGCGGTGCTCGCGCGCTACATGCAGGTGCTGTCGGACGGCCTGTCGGCCAAGCTGTCCGGCCGCTGCATCAATATCCACCATTCGTTCCTGCCCGGCTTCAAGGGCGCCAAGCCCTATCACCAGGCGCATGTGCGCGGGGTGAAGCTGATCGGCGCCACCGCGCATTACGTCACCTCCGACCTCGACGAGGGCCCGATCATCGAGCAGGACGTCGAGCGGATCACCCATCAGGATTCCGCCGAGGACCTGGTGCGCAAGGGCCGCGACATCGAGCGCCGGGTGCTCGCCCGCGCGCTCGCCTGGCATCTCGACGACCGGGTGCTGGTGAACGGCCACAAGACCGTCGTGTTCCGCGACTGATCGTTTGAGTATCCCTGGGGAGGACAGCATGGTCGACACCCGCCTCATCGACGGCAAGGCCTTCGCGCAGGAGATGCGCGCCCGCCTCAAGGGCGAGGTCGCCGATTTCACCGCCGCCACCGGCGTCACGCCGGGCCTGGCGGTGGTGCTGGTGGGGGAGGATCCCGCCAGCGCGGTCTATGTCCGCAACAAGGGCAGGCAGACCGTCGAGGCCGGCATGGCCTCCATCGAGCACAGGCTGCCGGCCTCGGTCGCCGAGGGCGAGCTGCTGGCGCTGGTCACCGCGCTGAACGGCGATCCGGCGGTGCACGGCATCCTCGTCCAGCTTCCGCTGCCCGCCCATATCGACGCGCAGAAGGTGCTCGCCACCATCGATCCGGCCAAGGATGTCGACGGCTTCCATGTGGTGAATGCCGGCCGGCTCGCGGTGGGGCTCGACGCGCTGGTGCCCTGCACCCCGCTCGGCTGCGTGATGCTGCTGAAGCACCATCTCGGCAGCCTCGCAGGAGCGCGCGCGGTGGTGGTCGGCCGCTCGAACATCGTCGGCAAGCCGCTGGCGCAATTGCTGCTTCGCGAGGACTGCACCGTCACCATCGCCCATTCGCGCACCCGCGACCTGCCGGAGGAATGCCGGCGGGCCGATATCCTGATCGGCGCGGTCGGGCGGCCGGAGATGATCCGCGGCGCCTGGATCAAGCCGGGCGCGACGGTGATCGATGTCGGCATCAACCGGGTGGAGAAGCCCGACGGCGGAACGAAACTGGTCGGCGACGTCGCCTTCGTCGAGGCGCAGGGCATTGCCGGGCTGATCACCCCGGTGCCGGGCGGCGTCGGCCCGATGACCATCGCCTGCCTGCTGCAGAACACGCTGACCGCCGCGCGGCGACAGGTGGGAGCGTAAGTGGGGCCAAGCTCCCTCTCCCCAATGGGGAGCGGGAAAGGGACGGGGTCCCTACTGCGAGCTCCCTCCGCCAATGCGAAAACGCCCGCGACGGCCTCCCGTCGCGGGCGTTCCGCGTTTGGCGGGCGGGTGCCTCAGCGCTCGATGTCGACGTCCTTGGTCTCCGGGCCCAGCAGCAGCGCGACCAGCGTGATGAAGGCCATGGAGGAAAGGTAGATGCCGACCCAGAACGGCGAGCCATTGCCGTAGCGCCACAGCGCCACCGCGATGAACGGCGCCACCGCCGCGCCGAGGATGGAGGACACGTTGTAGGCGATGCCCGAGCCGGTGTAGCGCACATTGGCCGGGAACAGCTCCGGCAGCAGCGCGCCCATCGGCCCGAAGGTCATGCCCATCAGCGTGAAGCCGAGGATCAGCCATGCCATCACCCCGGCCGGGCCGGCGGCCAGCATCGGCACCCAGAGGAAGCCGAAGGCGACGATGCCGAGCGTGATGCAGACCAGCGTGCGGCGGCGGCCCCAGCGGTCGGCCCACGGGCCCGACAGCAGGGTGAAGATGCCGAAGAACACCACGCCGACGATCATCATCAGCACGAAGGTGCGATAGTCGTAGCCGAGGCCCGGCACCGGTCCGCCGGGCGCGGCGCGGCCATAGCTGAGCGAGAAGGTGGTCATCAGGTAGAACAGCACATAGGTCGCCAGCATGTAGAAGGTGCCGAGCACGATCTCCTTGAAATGGCTCCTGAAAGCGGTCGCCAGCGGCAGGCGCCTCACCTGGCCCTTCTTCACCGTCTTCTCGAAGGCGGCGCTCTCGACGAGGTTGAGGCGCACCCACAGGCCGACGATGACCATCACCACCGAGAACAGGAACGGGATGCGCCAGCCCCAGTCGAGGAAGGCGAGCGACGGCCGCGAGGGATCGTCGGAGGGCATCAGCGCCGCAATGACCAGGAACAGGCCGTTGGCGACGATGAAGCCGAGCGGCGCGCCGAGCTGCGGGAAGGTGCCGTAGACCGCGCGCTTGCCGGCCGGCGCGTTCTCGGTGGCGACCAGCGCCGCGCCGCTCCACTCGCCGCCGAGCGCGAAGCCCTGGGCGAGGCGCAGCACGACGAGCAGCGCCGGGGCGATCCAGCCGGCCATCGCATAGGTCGGCAGCAGGCCGATGAGGAAAGTGGCGACGCCCATGGTCAGCAGCGCGCCGACCAGCGTCGCCTTGCGGCCGCGCTTGTCGCCGAGATGGCCGAAGAAGATCGCGCCGAGCGGACGCGCCACCATCGCCGCGCCGAAGATGGCGAGCGAGGCGAGCAGCGCCACGGTGTCGTCGCCGGCGGGGAAGAACAGGTGCGGGAACACCAGCACCGCCGCGGTGGCGTAGACGTAGAAGTCGTAGAACTCGATCGTGGTGCCGATCAGGCTGGCGAGGATGACGCGGGAGCGCGGATTGGCGACGGCAGGCTCGGCGCGCGCCGCGGTAGTGGCAAAAGACATCGTCGATGAGGCTCCGTGGGTGGCGCGGCCGCTCCCAGGGGCGACGGCGCCAACGAAAGCGCGGCGGGGCCGTGACGGCCCAGGCCCGCGCGCGATTGGCGCCCGTCATATACCGAGCCGGCGGCGGAATGAACCGCTCTTGTCGCCGGCTTTATAATTCTATGGTCGTATATGCGGTGACGCGCGACATATTCTTTCGCGCCACCGGCATCACGCCCGCGCCATCCGGTTCCAGGCGTCGAGACCGGCGATCTTGTAGGCCTCGGCGAGCGTCGGGTAGTTGAAGGTGTTCTCGATGAAATAGTCGATGGTGCCCTTCAGGTTCAGCACCGCCTGGCCGATATGGATGAGCTCCGTGGCTCCCTCGCCGACAATGTGCACGCCGAGCAGGCGCCGGGTCTTCACCGAGAAGATCATCTTCATCATCCCGTTGTTCAGGCCCATGATGTGGCCGCGCGAGGTCTCGCGGAAGCGGGCTATGCCGCATTCATAGGGAATCTCGCGCCGGCGCACCTCCTCCTCGCTCATGCCCACCGTCGACATTTCCGGCACCGAATAGATGCCATAGGGGAAGAATTCCGGCGGCGGCGGCGGCTCCAGTCCGAAGGCATGGCAGGCGGCGACGCGGCCCTGCTCCATCGAGGTCGAGGCGAGGCTGGGAAAGCCGATGACGTCGCCGGCGGCATAGATATGCGGCACCGCGGTCTGCAGCGTCTTCGGGTCGACGGTGATGCGCCCGCGATGGTCGACCGCCAGCCCCGCCGCCTCCAGGTTGAGCGTATCCGTCGCCCCGACCCGGCCGGCGGCGAACAGCAGCATGTCGCTCGTCACCGTGCGGCCGTCGGCGAGCTTGCAGTTCGGGCGGCCGTCATTGCCGAGCTGGATGGAGGCCACCGCCGAGCCGAACCGCAGCGCCACGTTGCGGTCGCGCAGCTCGTGGACGAATTCCTCGATCAGCTCCTTGTCGATGAAGTCGAGGAAGCTGGAGCGCGGCTCGATCAGCGTCACCTGCACGTCGAGCGCGCTGAAGATGGTGGCATATTCGACGCCGATCACGCCGGCGCCGATCACCGCCAGGCTGCGCGGCAGGCGGGGCAGCTCGACGATCTCGTCGCTGTCGAAGACGTTGTTGCCGTTGAACGGCACGTAGTCCGGCCGGAACGGGCGGGTGCCGACGGCGATCAGCACATGCGCGCCGGAGACGGTGGTGTGCTCGCCGGTCTCGTTGGTGATCTCCACGGAGTGCGGCGACACGAAACGCGCCTCGCCGCGGGCGGTCTTCACGCCGTTGCGGCTGAACTGGTGTTCGAGCACCTCGACCTCATGGTCGAGCGTCTTGTGCAGCCGCGCCATGAGGTCGGCGGCGCCGATATCCTGCTTCACCCGGTAGGCGCGGCCGTAGAAGCCGCGCTCGCGCCAGCCGGACAGGTTGAGCACCGTCTCGCGCAGCGTCTTGGAGGGGATGGTGCCGGTATGCACCGAAACGCCGCCGACGCGCCGGCCCTTCTCGATCACCAGCACCGACTTGCCGATCTTGGCAGCCTGCACGGCGGCGCGGCGGCCGGAAGGGCCGCTGCCGATGACGATCAGCTCAAAATCATGCATAGCTTGCCGGCCACTCGCTGTCGGAACCCTCATGGCCGACCGATGCACGATGAATGCCAAGACGGTATGACGCTCCCGCGTTTCGCCTTGCGCATTTCCCGGCTAGAACGGCTCGGGTGAAGAGACGCAGGAGGCGGGCGTTGGCAGACGAACAGCGGCGACAGGCGGCAGGGGCGGGCGAGACCGCGGCGGCAGAGGACCTGCGGACCGGCTCGGGCGCGCCGGCCACCAATGAACGCACGCTCGAACAGGCGCTCGGCCTGCAGGTGCGCGCGATCCGGCGCGAGCTCGACCTCACCGTCTCGGACCTCGCCAGCGCCGCCGGCATCTCGGTCGGCATGCTGTCCAAGATCGAGAACGGCCTGATCTCGCCCTCGCTCGGCACGCTGCAATCGATCTCCTCGGTGCTGAACGTGCCGATCTCCAGCCTGTTCTCCGGTTTCGAGGAGAAGCGCGACTGCTCCTTCGTGCCCGCCGGCCAGGGCGTGCATATCGAGCGGCGCGGCACCAAGGTCGGGCATCAATACGAGCTGCTCGGCCATGCGCTGGGCGGCGAGGTGGCGGTCGAGCCCTATCTCATCACGCTGAGCGAGGAGGCGGTGCCCTATACCGGCTTCCGCCATGCCGGGGTGGAGTTCATCCACATGCTGAGCGGCGAGGTGAACTACCGCCACGGCGACCGCACCTATCACCTGCGCCCCGGCGATTCGCTGATGTTCGATTCCGCCGCCACCCACGGGCCGGAGGAATTGCTGGTGCGGCCGATGACCTATCTCTCGATCATCATCTACCCGCGCGATCCGATCTGAGGGGCGAGAGCCTTTTTCTTCCCTCTCCCCAATGGGGAGAGGGAGTATCGCCCTTCGCACAACACGCAATTTCCTCACAGGAAAAATTTATTCTCACGTCATTGACGACCCGCCGGCTTGCCCGTACATCTCGACCTCACGAACAACCGACGTGGATAGTGAGGAGTCGCGCTGATGTGCGGGATTGTCGGCCTCTTCCTGAAGGACCCGAAGCTGGAGCCGCAGCTCGGCGCCCTGCTGGCGGACATGCTGGACGTGATGTGCGACCGCGGGCCGGATTCGGCCGGCTTCGCCGTCTATGGCAACGGCGTCGATGGCACGGTGAAGCTCACCCTGCGCGGCCCGGCCGGCACCGATTTCGCGGCGCTGGGCGCGGCGCTCGGCCATGAGGTGACGCCGCGCGACACCCATGCGGTGCTCACCGTTCCCGCCGCCGCGGAGGCGGATGTGCGCACGGCGCTCAAGAACCGGTTCCCGGCGGTCGACGTGATCAGCACCGGCGCCCGCATGGAGCTCTACAAGGAAGTCGGCCTGCCCGCCGACGTCGCCAGGCGCTTCAGGCTGGAGACCATGAGCGGCACCCACGCCATCGGCCATACCCGCATGGCGACCGAGAGCGCCGTCACCACCGCCGGCGCCCACCCCTTCTCCACCGGGCTCGACCAGTGCCTCGTGCATAACGGCTCGCTGTCGAACCATGCCGGCCTGCGCCGCCGGCTGGAGCGCGAGGGCCTGACGCTCACCACCGAGAACGACAGCGAGGTCGCCGCCGCCTATCTCACCTACCGCATGCGGCAGGGCGATACGCTGGGGGAGGCGCTGGAGCATTCGCTCGGCGATCTCGACGGCTTCTACACCTTCGTGGTCGGCACCGAGAGCGGCTTCGGCGTGCTGCGCGACCCGATCGCCTGCAAGCCGGCCGTCATGGCCGAGACCGATTCCTATGTCGCCTTCGGCTCCGAATACCGGGCGCTCGCCGGCCTGCCGGGCATCGAGGGCGCCCGCCTGTGGGAGCCGGAGCCGGGCCACGTCTATTTCTGGGACCGCGCAGCATGAACCTCTCCGTCAAGCAGGCCGGCGTCGTGGACGGCGCCAAGCTGGTCGACCTGTCGACGTCCAGCGTGCGCGAGCTGAACGCCGCGCTGCACGCCCTCGCCCCCGACACCAACGAGACCTTCTGGAAGGTGGCGCATCCCAGCGGGCGCCACGCCATCGCCGCCGGGCTCGACGCCGATATCGACGTCGAGATCGACGGGCCGGTCGGCTATTACTGCGCCGGCATGATCAAGCAGGCGCGGATCGTGGTGAACGGCAATGCCGGCGTCGGCGTCGGCGAGAACATGATGAGCGGCCTCATCCATGTGAAGGGCGATGCCAGCCAGTCGGCCGGCGCCACCGGCTGCGGCGGCCTGCTGATCGTCGACGGCAATGCCTCGGCGCGCTGCGGCATCTCGATGAAGGGCATCGACATCGTGGTGAAGGGCTCGGTCGGCCATCTCTCGGCCTTCATGGGGCAGGCCGGCACGCTCACCGTGCTGGGCGACGCCGGCGAGGCGCTGGGCGACAGCCTCTACGAGGCCAGGCTGTTCGTGCGCGGCAAGGTCGCCGGGCTCGGCGCCGACTGCATCGAGAAGGAGATGCGCGACGAGCACAAGGCGCTGCTGGCCGCGAAGCTGGAGGCTGCCGGCATCCTCGGCGAGGTCGATATAGGCGAGTTCCGCCGCTACGGCTCGGCCCGCACGCTCTACCATTTCCACGTCGACAACGTGTCGAGCTACTGAGGCGCGCGATGAACGATTTCACCAACACCCCGCGGACCACCGCGCGCGCCTCGGCGACCTTCGACGAGTACACGCTGTCGGAAATCCGCCGTGCCGCCGCCACCGGCATCTACGACATCCGTGGCGGCGGGGCGAAGCGCAAGCTGCCGCATTTCGACGATCTGCTGTTCCTCGGCGCCTCGATGTCGCGCTACCCGCTCGAGGGCTATCGCGAGAAGTGCTCGACCGAGGTGGTGCTGGGCACCCGCCATGCGAAGAAGCCGATCGAGCTCAAGATCCCGATCACCATTGCCGGCATGAGCTTCGGCTCGCTCTCGGCCAATGCCAAGGAAGCGCTTGGGCGCGGCGCCTCGGCCATGGGCACCTCGACCACCACCGGCGACGGCGGCATGACCAACGAGGAGCGCGGGCACTCGACGCAGCTCGTCTACCAGTACCTGCCCTCGCGCTACGGCATGAACCCGGACGACCTGAAGCGCGCCGACGCCATCGAGGTGGTGGTCGGCCAGGGCGCCAAGCCCGGTGGCGGCGGCATGCTGCTCGGCCAGAAGATCACCGAGCGCGTCGCCTCCATGCGCACGCTGCCGGTCGGCATCGACCAGCGCTCGGCCTGCCGCCACCCCGACTGGACCGGCCCCGACGACCTCGAGATCAAGATCGAGGAACTGCGCGAGATCACCGACTGGGAAAAGCCGATCTATGTGAAGGTCGGCGCCGCCCGCCCCTATTACGACACCGCGCTGGCGGTGAAGTCCGGCGCCGACGTGGTGGTCGTCGACGGCATGCAGGGCGGCACCGCGGCGACGCAGGAGATCTTCATCGAGCATGTCGGCATCCCGACGCTGGCCGCCGTGCGTCAGGCGGTGAAGGCGCTGCAGGACCTCGGCATGCACCGCAAGGTGCAGCTCATCGTCTCCGGCGGCATCCGCAACGGCGCCGACGTGGCGAAGGCGCTGGCGCTCGGCGCCGATGCGGTGTCGATCGGCACCGCGGCGCTGGTGGCGCTCGGCGACAACGACCCGCATTGGGAAGGCGAGTACGAGAAGCTCGGCACCCGCGCCGGCGCCTATGACGACTGGCACGAGGGCCGCGACCCCGCCGGCATCACCACGCAGGATCCGGCGCTGATGGCGCGGCTGGACCCGGTCGCCGCCGGCCGCCGCCTCGCCAACTACCTCGCGGTGCTGACGCTGGAATGCCAGACCATCGCGCGGGCCTGCGGCAAGAGCCACGTCCACAATCTGGAGCCGGAGGACCTGGTGGCGCTCACCATCGAGGCGGCCGCCATGGCGAATGTTCCGCTCGCCGGCACCAGCTGGATCCCCGGCAGCAACGGGAATTTCTGACCGGATGCCGTGCCCCGGCGCGGCATTTGCACATTTCACGCACGCAACGAGCCCCAACGGGCCGGGGAACAGCACGGATTGCACATGGCAAATGATCTTGCTCACGTCGCCAAAGAGCTCGGCATCAAGTATTTCCTGATCTCCTATGTCGACCTGTTCGGCAGCCTCAGGGCCAAGCTGGCGCCGGCCACCGCCATAAGCGGCATGCAGAAGGCCGGTGCCGGTTTCGCCGGCTTCGCCACCTGGCTCGACATGACCCCGGCCGACCCCGACCTGTTCGCGGTGCCGGACGCCGACAGCCTGATCCAGCTGCCGTGGAAACCGGAGGTCGGCTGGCTGGCCTCCGACCTCGTCATGAACGACGAGCTGGTGGCGCAGGCGCCGCGCAACGTGCTGAAGAGCACCATTCTCGGTGCCGAATCCATCGGCTACCAGATGAAGACCGGCGTCGAGTGCGAGTTCTTCCTGACCACGCCGGACGGCCTGAGGATCTCCGACGGGTCCGACAACGCCACCAAGCCCTGCTACGACCAGTCCGCCCTGATGCGCCGCTACGAGGTGATCAAGGAAATCTGCGACTGCATGCTCACGCTCGGCTGGGGCCCCTACCAGAACGACCACGAGGACGCCAACGGCCAGTTCGAGATGAACTGGGACTTCGACGACGCCCTCGTCACCGCCGACCGGCACGTGTTCTTCAAGTACATGGCGCGCTCGATCGCCGAGAAGCACGGCCTGCGCGCCACCTTCATGCCCAAGCCGTTCATCGACCTCACCGGCTCGGGCTGCCACATGCACACCTCGCTGTGGCAGGGCGACACCAACCTGTTCGCGGACGAGGACGGCGAGCTCGGCGTCTCCGACCTCTGCTACAATTTCATCGGCGGCCTGATCCACTCGGCCGACGCCCTGTGCGCCTTCACCAACCCGACGGTGAATTCCTACAAGCGCATCAACGCCCCGCGCACCGTCTCCGGCGCCACCTGGGCGCCCAACACCGTCACCTATACCGGCAATAACCGCACCCACATGATCCGCATTCCCGATGCGGGCCGGCTGGAGCTGCGGCTGCCGGACGGCGCGGCCAACCCGTATCTCGCGCCCGCCGCCGTGCTCGCCGCCGGCCTCGACGGCATCCAGAACCAGCGCGATCCGGGCAAGCGGCTCGACATCAACATGTATACCGACGGCCACAAGGTGCGCGGCGCCAAGAAGCTGCCGTTGAACCTGCTCGACGCGCTCAGGGCGCTGGAGAAGTCCAACGTGCTGCGCAATGCGCTCGGCGCGCCGCTCATCGACGGCTTCCTCAAGCTGAAGCACGAGGAATGGAACGCCTATTCGCGTCACCTCACCCAGTGGGAACGCGACAACACGCTGGACATCTGATCAGGTTCGGCCTTTCCGAGTAGCGCCCCTTTCCTTCCCTCTCCCCGTTGGGGAGAGGTGGCCCGCCCACGGGTCTCGCCTTCGGCGAGCCCGAGGACAGGCTCCGCGGGTCGGTGAGGGGCGACGCCATCGGGAAGCGGAAGCCCCCTCACCCCACCCCTCTCCCCCACGGGGAGAGGGAGGCTCCATGCTTCCCCACCCCTCTCCCCGATAGGGAGAGGGAGGCTCCGTGCTTCCCCATCACGTCCCTCAGGGGGAGAGGGAGGCTCCACACCTCCCCACCCCTCTCCTCCACGGGGAGAGGGGGGCTCCATGCTTCCCCATCGCCCGCTCAGTCCCGTATCGCGAACGGCACCACGCCGCGCCGGTCGGGGTCGAGCACGATCTCCCGGTCGAGCGGCGGGAAGGCGCGCTCGGGGCAATTGGTGCGCGGGCAGATGCGGCAATTGACGCCGAGCGGCGCCACGCTCGCCGCCTTGAGGTCGAGCCCGTCGGCATAGACGATCTCGCCGGCATAGGAGATCTCGCAACCGATCCCCAGCGCGTAGCGCCGCTCGCGCTGGCCGAAGCGCAGCGCCGGCTTCACGCTGCCGCGGGCGAGGCAGAGATAGCGCACCCCGTCCGGCATCTCGCCGAGCTGGACCAGGGTGCGCGAGGGCTGCTCGAACGCCTCGTGCACGTTCCACACCGGGCAGGCGCCGCCATAGCGGGCGAACTGGAAGCGGGTGGCGCTGTGGCGCTTGATGACGTTGCCGGCGCGATCGACCTTGAGGAAATAGAACGGCACCCCCTTCTCCCCCGGCCGCTGCAGCGTCGAGAGCCGGTGGCAGACCTGTTCGAGGCTCGCCCCGGTCATCACCGAGATCAGGTCGAGATCGTGCCGCTTCTCGCGGGCAAGGCGGGCGAAGCGCCGATACGGCAGGATCAGCGCGCCGGCATAGTAGTTCTGCAACGAGAGACGGCACACCTCGCGGGCGGCGGCGCTGCGGAAGCCGGCCTCCACCACATGTTTCTCGATCAGCGCGCTCTGCTCGAAGCGGGCGAGCAGCGCGGCGAGGCGGAAGAGGCGGCTCGCCGGATCGAGCCCGCGCGCCAGTGTCGCCACCCGGCGGTGGCGGTCGAAGCGCAGCAGCGGGGCGTCCACCTCGTCCGGCGGGGCGGTCTCGACGCCGATATCGTGCCGCTCGCGCAGATGCCGCTCCAGCACCGTGCCGGCATCGGCTCGGGCGAACAGGTCGAGCGCGGCGCTGCGCTCCTCCGCCGCCCGGTCGAGGCCGTCGACATAATTGTCGATGTAGTGGAAGTGGTCGCGCACCTCCTCATAGGGCGCGAGGTTGCGCGCCTCGCCATCCGTCTCGCCGGCGACGCTCACCGCCTCGTCGAGGGCGGCGCGGCGCTCGACCAGCCGCCGCATCGCCCCGTGCAGCCGCAGGAAGGCATGGGCGAAGGCCGGCGCATGGGTGGTGGCGTTCTTCAGGTCCTGCAGGCTCGGCTCCAGCCCGCGGAACACCGGGTCGGCCAAGGCCTCGCGCAGGTCGGCGACGATGCGGTCGAGGTCGTCGGCGCCGAAACGGGTGATGTCGAGCTCGAACGTGCGGCCGACGGCCAGCAGCACGGCGGCGGTCAGCGGGCGCTGGTTGCTCTCAATCTGGTTGATATAGCTCGGCGACAGCGACAGCCGGCGGGCGAAGTCCATCTGGGTCAGGCCGAACTTCTCGCGCAGATTGCGCACGGCATGGCCGGCAAATACCTTCTTGGACATGCTGGCCCCCTGACGCCCGCAAGGAGTGCTGTTGACCCACCCCTCTCCCCGGCGGGAGAGGGAGCAGACCCGCTCTACTCCCCATCGTTGATTTTGTGAAATTTTTACAGTTTTACGATCCGCATTTTCACAGCTTACCCTGCCGGCGACAAGGGCTTAGAACAGCGGTGTTACCGGGCGCCGCCGGCGGCCGATGAGAAGGTGCGTGGCCATGAAGCACATCCTCGACGAACTCGACCAGCGCCGGGCCGACGCCCGCCTCGGCGGCGGCAGGAAGCGCATCGACGCCCAGCACAGGCGCGGCAAGCTCACCGCCCGCGAGCGCCTCGAGCTGCTGCTCGACAGCGGCTCGTTCGAGGAATTCGACACCTTCGTGCAGCACCGCTGCACCGATTTCGGCATGGACAAGGCCGAGAAGATCCCCGGCGACGGCGTCGTCACCGGCTGGGGCACGGTGAACGGCCGCCAGGTCTTCGTCTTCGCCAAGGACTTCACCGTGTTCGGCGGCTCGCTCTCCGAGGCGCATGCCGCCAAGATCACCAAGATCCAGGACATGGCGCTGAAGACCCGCTCGCCGGTCATCGGCCTGTTCGACGCCGGCGGCGCGCGCATCCAGGAGGGCGTGGCGGCGCTCGGCGGCTATGGCGAGGTGTTCAAGCGCAATGTGCGCGCCTCCGGCGTCATCCCGCAGATCTCGCTGATCATGGGCCCCTGCGCCGGCGGCGACGTCTATTCCCCCGCGATGACCGACTTCATCTTCATGGTGCGCGACACCTCCTACATGTTCGTCACCGGGCCGGACGTGGTGAAGACGGTGACCAACGAGACCGTCACTGCCGAGGAGCTCGGCGGCGCCAAGGTGCACACCAGCAAATCCTCGGTCGCCGACGGCGCCTTCGACAACGATGTCGAGGCGCTGCTGCAGATGCGCCGGCTGATCGACTTCCTGCCCGCCAACAACACCTCCGGCGTGCCGGAATGGCCGAGCTTCGACGATGGCGAGCGGCTCGACGCCTCGCTCGACACGCTGGTGCCCGACAACCCGAACAAGCCCTACGACATGAAGGAGCTGATCGGGAAGGTGGTCGACGAGGGCGACTTCTTCGAGATCCAGCAATCCTTCGCCGGCAACATCGTCACCGGCTTCGGGCGTATCGAGGGGCGCACGATCGGCATCGTCGCCAACCAGCCGATGGTGCTGGCCGGCGTGCTCGATGCCGACGCCTCGCGCAAGGCGGCGCGCTTCGTGCGCTTCTGCGACGCGTTCGAGATCCCGATCGTCACCTTCGTCGACGTGCCCGGCTTCCTGCCCGGCACGGCGCAGGAATATGGCGGGCTGATCAAGCACGGCGCCAAGCTCTTGTTCGCCTATTCGGAGGCGACGGTGCCGCTGGTCACGGTGATCACCCGCAAGGCCTTCGGCGGCGCCTATGACGTGATGGCGTCCAAGCATATTGGCGGCGACGTCAACTATGCCTGGCCGACGGCACAGATCGCGGTGATGGGCGCCAAGGGGGCGGTGGAGATCATCTTCCGCGCCGATATCGACGATCCCGCGAAGATCGCCGAGCGGACCCGGGAGTACGAGGCGCGCTTCCTCTCGCCCTTCGTGGCGGCCGAGCGCGGCTATATCGACGAGGTCATCACGCCGCGCTCGACCCGCAAGCGCATCGCCCGCGCCTTCGCCATGCTGCGCTCGAAGAAGATCGAGGCGCCGCTCAAGAAGCACGACAACCTGCCGCTGTGAGGCTCTGACATGTTCTCCAAGATCCTCATCGCCAATCGCGGCGAGATCGCCTGCCGGGTCATCAAGACCGCCCGGAAGATGGGCATCAAGACGGTCGCCGTGTTCTCCGACGCCGACAAGGACGCGCTGCACGTCGCCATGGCGGACGAGGCGGTGCATATCGGCCCGCCGGCCGCCGCGCAGTCCTACCTGCTGATCGACAGGATCATCGCCGCCTGCAAGGCGACCGGCGCCGAGGCGGTGCATCCGGGCTACGGCTTCCTGTCCGAGCGCGCCGCCTTCCCGGCCGCGCTGGCGGCGGAAGGCATCGTCTTCATAGGCCCCAACCCCGGCGCCATCGACGCCATGGGCGACAAGATCGAGTCGAAGAAGGCGGCGGCGGCGGCGAACGTGTCGACCGTTCCCGGCTATCTCGGGGTGATCGAGGATGCCGGGCAGGCGGCGAAGATCGCCGACGAGATCGGCTATCCCGTGATGATCAAGGCCTCGGCCGGCGGCGGCGGCAAGGGCATGCGCATCGCCCATTCGCGCGACGAGGTGCAGGACGGCTTCGACCGCGCCCGCTCGGAGGCGAAGTCCTCCTTCGGCGACGACCGGGTGTTCGTCGAGAAATTCATCGTTGACCCGCGCCACATCGAGATCCAGGTGCTCGGCGACAAGCACGGCAACGTCGTCTATCTCGGCGAGCGCGAATGCTCGATCCAGCGCCGCAACCAGAAGGTCGTCGAGGAAGCCCCCTCGCCGCTTCTGGACGAAGCGACCCGCCGGAAGATGGGCGAGCAGGCGGTCGCGCTCGCCAGGGCGGTGAACTATGACAGCGCCGGCACGGTGGAATTCGTCGCCGGGCAGGACAAGAGCTTCTACTTCCTGGAAATGAACACCCGCCTGCAGGTGGAGCATCCGGTCACCGAGCTGGTCACCGGCATCGACCTCGTCGAGCAGATGATCCGCGTCGCCGCCGGCGAGCCGCTCGCCTTCACGCAGGCCGACGTGAAGCTGACCGGCTGGGCGGTGGAGAGCCGCGTCTATGCCGAGGACCCCTATCGCAACTTCCTGCCCTCCATCGGCCGGCTCACCCGCTACAGGCCCCCGGCGGAAGGCGTGACGAACGGCGTCACCGTGCGCAACGATACCGGCGTGTACGAGGGCGGGGAGATCTCGCTCTATTACGACCCGATGATCGCCAAGCTGATCACCCACGCGCCGACGCGGGACCGGGCGATCCTCGCCCAGACGGATGCGCTCGACGCCTTCGCCATCGACGGCATCCAGCACAACATCCCGTTCCTGTCGGCGCTGATGTCGCATGAGCGCTGGCGCGAAGGGCGGCTCTCCACCGGCTTCATCGCCGAGGAATACAAGGGCGGCTTCGCCGGCGCCGAGCTGACGCCGGCGCTGGCCCGGCGCCTGGCGGCGGTGGCGGCGGTGATCGACAATGTCGGCAATGCCCGCAAGCGCGGCATCTCGCACCAGCTGCCGGGCCGCAAGGTCGTGTTCGAGCATAAAAGGGTGGTGCGGCTTGGCGGGCTCTCCCTGCCCTGCGAGGTCGATCGCGCCGCCGGCGGCTATATCGTCACCTTCCTCGACGACCAGGGCCGGCCGGCCGGCACCCATGAGCTGCGCTCGGGCTGGAAGCCGGGCGAGCCGGTCTGGCAGGGCGCCTTCGACGACGACCTCATCCATGTGCAGGTTCGCCCGCGCCTCAACGGCGTCACCCTCGCCCATCGCGGCATCGCGGTGGACGCGGTGGTCTATACCGAGCGCGAGGCGGCCCTGGCCGCGCTGATGCCGGAGAAGATCGAGACCGGCAGCGGCAAGCAGCTGCTCTGCCCGATGCCGGGCCTCGTCGTCTCCATCGCCGTCAGCGAGGGGCAGGAGGTGAAGGCCGGCGAGGCGCTTGCCGTGGTCGAGGCGATGAAGATGGAGAACGTGCTGCGCGCCGAGCGCGACGCCACGGTGAAGAAGGTGCTCGCCAAGGCCGGCGACAGCCTCGCCGTCGACGCCGTCATCCTCGAATTCGCCTGAGGCGCGCCGATGGAACGCCGCATGGATCTCGACCTCGCCTCCTTCCCCGCCGAGACCCGCGCGGACTGGCTGAAGCTGGTCGAAGGCGTGCTGAAGGGCGCGCCCTATGACAAGCGCATGGTGACCCGGACCGCCGACGGGTTCGATCTCGACGCGCTGCCGCCCCGGCATCCCGACGCCGGGCTGGTCGCCGGACGGCCGGCGGGCGCGCCGTGGAAGGTGATGGCCCGCATCGACCATGCCGATCCCGCCGCGGCCAATGCACAGGCGCTCGAAGACCTCGCCGGCGGTGCGGACGGCCTCGCCCTCGTCTTCGCCGGCGCGCCCTCGGCGCATGGCTTCGGCCTGCCGGTGACGCGCGAGGCCATCGCGACGGCGCTGGACGGGGTGATGGCCGATCTCGTCACCCTACGCGTCGAGGCCGGGCGCTTCCAGGGGCGCGACGTGGCGCTGGCGCTGGCCTCGCTGCTGGACGGTCTTCCGGCGGAGACGCTCGACATCCGCTTCGGGCTCGACCCGCTCGGCGATCTCGCCGCGCTGGGCGCCGCGCCGCTGGAATGGGACAGCCTGTCGCTGCGGCTCGCGCAGACGGTGTCGGCCCTGCGCCTGCGCGGCTTCGCCTCGCCGATGGTGCGCGCCGACGGGCGCCTGCATCATGCGGCGGGCGCCACCGACGCGCAGGAGCTCGCCGCCGTGCTGGCCACCGGCATCGCCTATCTCAGGGCGCTGGAGGCTTCCGGCCTCGATGTCGCCGAGGCGGCGGCGCTGATCGAGGTGACGCTTACCGCCGATGTCGACCAGTTCCTGACGCTCGCCAAGCCGCGCGCCTTCCGCCTGCTGTGGGCGGCGGCGCTCGGCGCCTGCGGGATCGACAGCCCGCCACCGCCGCGCCTCCACATGGAAACCGCGTGGCGCAGCCTGACCCGGCTCGATCCGCACACCAACCTGCTGCGCGGCACCATCGCCGCCTTCGCCGCCGGCGTCGGCGGGGCGGACAGCCTCTCCGTGCTGCCCTTCACCCAGGCGCTCGGCCTGCCGGACGCGAGCGCCCGCCGTCTCGCCCGCAACACCCAGCTGATCCTGATCGAGGAATCCAACGTCCATCGCGTCGCCGACCCGGCCGCCGGCGCCGGCGCGGTGGAGGAGCGGACGTCAAAGCTCGCCGCCGCGGCGTGGGAGCTGTTCCGGGCGATCGAGAAGGAGGGCGGCCTCGTCGAGGCGCTGCAATCGGGCAGCTGGCAGCGGCGGATCGTCGCCGCGCGCGCCGCCCGCTCCAGGGACGTCGCCACCCGCAAGGCACCGATCACCGGCACCTCGGAATTCCCGCTGCTCGGCACCGCAGTGCCGACCGTGCTCGCCCCGCTGCCAGCCGCCGCTCCGTACGTGCCGTCGGAAGGCGCGCTCGTCGTCGAGCCGCTGATGCCGCATCGCCTTGCCGAGCCGTTCGAGGCGCTGCGCGCCGCCGCGGAGAGGGCGACGCCGAGGCCCGTGGCCTTCCTCGCCAATCTCGGCACGCCGGCCGATTTCACCGCCCGCGCCGGCTTCGCCGCCAACCTGCTGGAGGCCGGCGGCATCGCGGCAACGGGCCATGATGGCTTCCCCGACCCCGCTGCGCTGGTCGCGACCTTCCGCGCCACGGGCGCCCGCCTCGCCTGCCTGTGCTCGTCGGATGCGCTCTATCTCGAACAGGCGGCAGCCGCCGCCGGCGCCCTGAAGGATGCCGGCGCCATGGCGGTCTACCTCGCCGGCCGCCTGCCGGAGCAGGAAGCCGCCTTGCGCACCGCCGGGGTCGACGGCTTCCTCTTCGCCGGCTGCGACGCCGTCGAGGTACTGCGCGGCATCCATGCGCGCCTGGCTGTTCCGCCGACGGGAGCCGCGTAGGATGATCGCTCGGGACGGCCCTGCCGGTGGGACACGCGCCGCGACGGCGCGGATGGAGACGAGACGATGAGCCGTATCCCGAACTTCGCCGATATCGCGTGGCGGCCCCCGAGCCTCGCCGCGCCCGCCGGCAACGCGGCTCGCTGGATGACGCCGGAAGGGCTGTCGGTGAAGACCGCCTACGGCCCGGCCGACATTGCGGGCCTCGCCTTCGTCGACAGCTATCCGGGCATGGCGCCGTTCCTGCGCGGGCCGTACCCGACCATGTACGCCACCCAGCCCTGGACCATCCGCCAATATGCCGGCTTCTCGACGGCGGAGGATTCCAACGCCTTCTACCGGCGCAACCTCGCCGCCGGGCAGAAGGGATTGTCGGTCGCCTTCGACCTCGCCACCCATCGCGGCTATGACAGCGACCACCCGCGCGTCGCCGGCGATGTCGGCATGGCCGGCGTCGCCATCGATTCCATCCTCGACATGCGCACCCTGTTCTCCGGCATCCCGCTCGACCGGATGAGCGTGTCGATGACGATGAACGGCGCGGTGATCCCGATCCTGGCGCTCTATGTCGTCGCGGCCGAGGAGCAGGGCGTGAAGCCGGCGCAGCTCTCCGGGACCATCCAGAACGACATCCTCAAGGAGTTCATGGTCCGCAACACCTATATCTATCCCCCCGCCCCCTCGATGCGGATCATCTCCGACATCTTCGCCTTCACGTCCAAGGAGATGCCGCGCTTCAACTCGATCTCGATTTCCGGCTACCACATGCAGGAGGCGGGAGCGACGCAGGACCTCGAACTCGCCTATACGCTCGCCGACGGCGTCGACTATGTGCGTGCCGGCATCAAGGCCGGGCTGCCGATCGACGCCTTCGCGCCGCGGCTGTCGTTCTTCTGGGCGATCGGCATGAACTTCTTCATGGAGGTCGCCAAGCTGCGCGCCGCCCGCCTCATCTGGGCGAAGCTGATGACGGATCTCGGCGCGAAAAACCCGAAATCGCTGCCGCTGCGCACCCATTCGCAGACCTCGGGCTGGAGCCTGACCGCGCAGGACGTGTTCAACAACGTCATGCGCACCATGATCGAGGCGATGGCGGCGACGCAGGGCCATACCCAGTCGCTGCACACCAACGCGCTCGACGAGGCGCTGGCGCTGCCGACCGACTTCTCCGCCCGCATCGCCCGCAACACCCAGATCCTGCTGCAGCAGGAGAGCGGCACCACCCGCGCCATCGACCCGTGGGGCGGCTCCTTCCATGTGGAAAGGCTGACCGCCGACCTCGCCGCCAGGGCGCTCGCCCACATCGCCGAGGTGGAGCAGCTCGGCGGCATGGCCAAGGCCATCGAGGCCGGCATCCCCAAGCTGCGCATCGAGGAGGCGGCCGCGACGACGCAGGCGCATATCGACGCCGGCGCGCAGACGGTGGTCGGCGTCAACAAATACAAGCCGGACCGCGAGACCGCGATCGACGTGCTCAAGGTCGACAATTCCGCCGTGCGCGCCGCCCAGCTGGAAAAGCTGAAGCGGCTCAAGGCCGAACGCGACCCGCAGGCGCTCGGCGCCGCGCTCGCGGCCTTGCGAAACGGCGCCGCCGGCAACGGCAACCTGCTGGCGCTGGCCATCGACGCCGCGCGGGCGCGGGCGACGGTCGGCGAGATTTCCGATACGCTGGAGAGCGTCTTCGGCCGGCATCGGGCGGATATCCGCGCGGTGTCGGGCATCTACCGGCGGGAGGCGGGGCTCATGGGCGACAAGGTGGCGCGGGTGCGCGCGCGCGTCGAGGCGTTCGAGGCCGAGGAAGGCCGGCGCCCGCGCATCCTCGTCGCCAAGCTCGGGCAGGACGGCCACGACCGCGGCCAGAAGGTGATCGCCTCCGCCTTCGCCGATCTCGGCTTCGACGTCGATATCGGCCCGCTCTTCGCCACCCCGCAGGAAGCGGCGCGGCAGGCGGTGGAGAACGACGTCCACGTCATCGGCATCTCCTCGCTGGCCGCCGGCCATCTCACGCTGGTGCCGCAGGTGAGGGCCGCGCTGGCGGCGGAAGGCCGGCCGGACATCATGATCGTGGTCGGCGGCGTGGTGCCCCCGCAGGATCATGAGGCCGTGCGCGCCGCCGGTGCCGAGGCGATCTACCCGCCCGGCACGGTGATCGCCGAAGCGGCGGAACAACTGGTCGACGCGATCGGCCGCCGGCTGGGCCATCGCGTCGAGGCCGCCTGAGCCGAACCGCCTGAGCCGAACCGCCCGGGCCGAACCGCCCGGGCCGAACCGCCCGGGCCGAACCGCCCGAGCCCTACGCAACTGCGCGCAGCTTATGCATCGATGACGTGCAACGCCCTGGCGCGACGATGAGGCGCCGAGGCTTGCCGTGGCCTTCGCCGCGCCGAACGCCCTACGAAGGTCGAGGACGGCACGGGGCCTAAACGCCAGAATCGTCATTGGTGCGGCCGCCGGATCCACC
The DNA here is from genome assembly GCF_058809335.1 of Ancylobacter sp. GW821-FHT10E12. Taxonomy (NCBI): domain Bacteria; kingdom Pseudomonadati; phylum Pseudomonadota; class Alphaproteobacteria; order Hyphomicrobiales; family Xanthobacteraceae; genus Ancylobacter; species Ancylobacter sp. GW821-FHT10E12. The sequence continues at coordinate 216,168 of NZ_JBXASN010000003.1, forward strand.
GCAGACGGCCGCGCGCCACGACGGATAGCTTTGGCACGGCACTTGCTTACATGACTTGTATACAAGTCTGTGAGCCCAGCGTGATGAACCCGTCTACCGCCAATATCGAGGAAGCGATCCTCTCCGCCATCCTGGCCGGCCGGATTCCGCCTGGCACAAGGCTTGGCGAGCAGAAGCTGGCCGACCTGTTCGGCGTCTCCCGCACCCGCGTGCGCGAGGCGATGATGCGGCTGGAGACCCGCGGCATCGTGCAGGTGAGCGCCCGGCGCGGCTGGTTCGTGGTCGAGCCCTCGGCCGACGAGGCGCGCGAGGCGTTCCAGACCCGCCGGGTCATCGAGACCGGCCTGCTGCAGACCGTCCGCACGGTGTCGCCGCAGGTGCTCGCCAGCCTCAAGGAGCATGTCGCCGTGGAGCGGCAGGCGATCGAGACGGGGGACGTGTCGTCACGCGCGTGCCTGCTCGGCGACTTCCACATCCATCTCGCCGATGCGCTCGGCAACCGCATGCTGACCGAGATCATCCGCGACCTCACCGCGCGCACCACGCTGATCTCGATGCTCTACCAGCCCACCGAGAAGGCGGAGGAATCCAGCAGCGACCACGAGGACATCGTCGCGGCGATGGAGGCCGGCGACCTCGCCCGCGCCGCCCGGCTGATGGACGAGCATATCGGCAAGGTGGAAGCCGGCCTCGACCTCAACGCCAAGCCCGATCCGCTCGCCAGCCTGCGCGAGCTGCTCACCCCGTCGACCTTCACCGACGTCGCCCCTTCCATGCCGCACGCCCAAGCCCCCCACGGTCAAGCCCCGCACGCCCAAGGCCCCCGCGGCCAAGGCCCCCACGGTCAAGGCCCGCACGGTCATGGGTCGGCGGCACCGCATGCCCATCGTCACCCATCGCAGAAAGAGGACTGACCCATGAACCGCCGCATGCTTCTCGCCCTCCTTGCCGGCGCCATCGTCGCCACGCAGGCCCCGCTCCCGGCACATGCCGACGCGCTCGCCACCATCGAGCAGACCAAGCTCCTCCGCGTGGCGGTGCCGCAGGATTTCGCCCCCTTCGGCAGCGTCGGCGCCGACATGCAGCCCAAGGGCTATGACGTCGACATGGCCAAGCTGATCGCCGACAAGCTCGGGGTGAAGCTGGAGCTGGTGCCGGTAACCAGCGCCAACCGCATCCCCTATCTCCAGACCAACAAGGTCGACCTCGTCATCTCCAGCCTCGGCAAGAATCCCGAGCGCGAGAAGGTGATCGACTTCTCCGCCGCCTATGCGCCGTTCTTCAGCGGCGTGTTCGGCCCGGCCGATGTCAAGGCGGCCGAAGCCAAGGACGTCGCCGGCAAGACCGTCGGCGTCACCCGCGGCGCGATGGAAGATCTGGAACTGTCCAAGATCGCCCCGGCCGACACCACCATCAAGCGCTACGAGGACAATAACGGCACCATCTCCGCCTTCCTGTCCGGGCAGGTGGACCTGATCGCCACCGGCAACGTCGTGGCCGCCGCCATCCTGGCGCGCAACCCGCCGAAGAAGCCGGAGATCAAGTTCCTGATCAAGGATTCGCCCTGCTATATCGGCCTCAACAAGAACGAGCCGGCGCTGCTCGCCAAGGTCGACGACATCATCAAGACCGCCAAGGCCGACGGCTCGCTGAGCGCCATTTCCGAGAAGTGGCTCGGCACCAAGCTGCCCGCGAGCCTCTGACCGACTGCTCCTTTCCTCTCCCCGTCGGGGAGAGGCGACCCGCCCACGGGCCTCGCCTTGGGCGAGCCCGAGGACAGGCTCCGCGGGTTGGTGAGGGGGCTGCTTGCCGGGGAACCGAAGAACCCCTCACCCCAGCCCTCTCCCCGTCGGGGAGAGGGAGCTTCCCTTCCCCTCGCCGGTCGGCAGGGGCAGCCCCCTCTTCATCGTCCCATCAGCGGGAGCTCACGCGATGACATACGCGTTCGATTTCGGATGGCTGGCCGACTATTGGCCGGTCCTCCTCAAGGGCATCGGTATAACCGTCGAGCTCACGCTGGTCGGCGGCCTGCTGGGCGTCAGCCTCGGCATCGCCTGCGCCTGGGCGCGGGCGCTGGGACCCGTCTGGCTGCGCCCGATCGTTTCCGCCTATGTGGAGATGATCCGCAACACGCCGTTCCTGATCCAGCTGTTCTTCATCTTCTTCGGCCTCCCCGCGCTCGGGGTGCGCATGGGGGAGCTGCCGGCGGCCAATCTCGCCATGGTGATCAATCTCGGCGCCTATGGCTGCGAGATCGTGCGCGCCGGCATCCAGGCGACGCCGAAGGGCCAGTTCGAGGCCGGCGCCAGCCTCGGCATGAGCCGCATCCAGACCTTCTGGCATGTGGTGCTCATCCCGGCGCTGCAGCGCATCTGGCCGGCGCTTTCCTCGCAGATCGTCATCGTCATGCTGGGTTCGGCGGCGGTGTCGCAGATCGCGGCGGAGGACCTCACCTTTGCGGCGAACTTCATCCAGTCGCGGACCTTCCGCGCCTTCGAGACCTATTTCGCGGCGACGCTGATCTATCTCGCGCTCGCCATCGTGCTGCGGCAGTTGCTGCGCGGGCTCGGCTGGACGCTGTTCCCGCGGCGCGCGGCACGGTGAGGAGGGCGGGCACATGAACGACTTCTCGACCTGGGACATCCTGCGCAACCTGCTGCTGGCGGCGCGCTGGACCGTCCTTCTCTCCATCGTCTCCTTCGTCGGCGGCAGCCTCGCCGGCGTGGCGCTGCTGTTCGCCCGCATCGGCAAGGGCAAGCCCGGCCAGGTCTTCGCCAAGACCTATATCGAGGTCTTCCAGGGCACGCCGCTGCTGATGCAGCTGTTCCTCGCGTTCTTCGGCCTCGGCCTGTTCGGCATCGACGTGCCGGCCTGGCTCGCCGCCACGCTGGCACTCATCCTGTGGACCGCCGCCTTCCTCGCCGAGATCTGGCGCGGCTGCGTCGAGTCCATCGCCAAGGGCCAGTGGGAAGCCTCCTCCAGCCTCGGCATGGGGTACCTGCAGCAGATGCGCTACGTCATCCTGCCGCAGGCGCTGCGCATCGCCGTGCCGCCCACGGTCGGCTTCTCGGTGCAGGTGGTGAAGGGCACGGCGCTCACCTCGATCATCGGCTTCGTGGAGCTCTCCAAGGCCGGGACCATGGTGACCAACGCCACCTTCGAGCCCTTCACCGTCTACGGCTTCGTCGCCCTCATCTATTTCTGCCTGTGCTGGCCCCTGTCCAAGTCTTCCCAAATCCTCGAGAGGAAGCTCAATGTCGCTCATCGAAATCACTGAGGTGAAGAAGCGCTTCGGCGACAACGAAGTGCTCAAGGGCATCAATATCGATGTCGATCCCGGCGAGGTCATCGCCATCATCGGCAAGTCGGGCTCCGGCAAGTCGACGCTGCTGCGCTGCATAAACGGGCTGGAGACCATCGACGAGGGCTCGATCTCGGTCGCCGGCGCCCAGTTGCTGCCGGACGAATTGCACCTCAAGGCCCTGCGCCTGAAGGTCGGGATGATCTTCCAGGGGTTCAACCTGTTCCCGCATCTCACCGCCGGCAAGAACGTCATGCTCTCGCAGATGGTGGTGAGGAAGACGCCGAAGGCCGAGGCCGAAATCATGGCCAAGAAGATGCTGGAGCGCGTCGGGCTCGGCCACAAGTTCGACGCCTATCCCGACCAGCTCTCCGGCGGCCAGCAGCAGCGCGTCGCCATCGCCCGAGCGCTCGCCATGCAGCCGATCGCGCTGCTGTGCGACGAGATCACCTCGGCGCTCGACCCCGAGCTGGTCAACGAGGTGCTGGCGGTGGTGAAGGAGCTCGCCTCCGAGGGCATGACGCTGCTCATGGTCACCCATGAGATGCGCTTCGCCCGCGACGTGTGCTCGCGCGTCGTGTTCATGCACCAGGGCCGGGTGCACGAGATCGGGCCGCCGTCGGAAGTGTTCGCCAACCCGAAAACGCCCGAACTGCAGCAGTTCCTCGGCGTCACGCACTGAGGCCGGATCGTTCCGGCAATTCTCAGCCCTGCCGCGCCGGCTCGCTCACGCGGGCCGGCGCGCGCGCATTTATGACCCAGACGATGATCGACATGATGGCGACGCCGACCACGATGCCGATCAGTCGGTTCAGCGCCGGCGTTATGCTGTCCGGCGGCCCGGTATCGACCATGGTGACGATCAGCGCCAGCGCCGACTGGGTGCCGACATAGGCATTGGGCGAGCCGCCCAGATGCACGCGCGCGCTCAGGAAGATGCCGGCGAACAGCACCGCGCACCAGACCACGAATTCCGGCCCGATCGCGGCGATGGCGACGATGCCGGCGCCGCCGCCGATGATGCAGCCGAGAATGCGCTGCCAGCCCTTGTGGCGCGTCGCGTCCGCGGTGCTGTCGATCACCACCAGGCTGGAGATGACCACCTGCACCACCGAGGGCAGGTCGAACAGGTCCCAGATCAGCACGATGGTCATGACGCCGATTCCGGCGGCGAGCGCCTGGCGGAACGCCGGCGCCGGCTCCAGCGCCGGCTTTCCCGGCAGAAAGTGCACGGCATCGACCGGCGGGCCGATCGCCCAATGCGCCAGCGTCGCGGCGATCACCCCGAACACGATCTCGTAGAAGCGGTACCAGGCGAAGCTGTAGAGCTGGTCCGGCGTGATCATGCTGGCAAGGATGATCAGCATGAAGCTGAGCGCGCCGTAGAACCAGGCATAGGCGAAGACCGTGCGCTGGCGGGCATAGGTGCCGAGGCCGGCGGCCAGCATCAGCAGCGGCGCCTGGAACAGCGGCAGCCCCTCGATCGACAACGCCACCACAAAGCCGAGGCTGACCCCGCCGATGGTGCCGAGCACCCGCAGCACGCCCTTGGTGAGCAGCGCCGAGCGGTCGGCATTGGCGATGATCAGCGCGCTGATCGCCGCCCAATAGGGCTGCTCCAGCCCCACGAGCAGGGCGGCGAGCACCGCGACCAATACCCCGGTCGCGGTGGCGAGCGCATGCCGGGTGAGATGATCCATCGCCCCGGCCCCGGCCTAGAACCAGATCAACGCGCGGGCGTCGGCGCCGACATAGAGGCCGAGACCGGCCGGCCAGTCGTCGAGCGTGATCTCCACCGGGAAACGCCGGGGCAGGCGCACCCAGTCGGTGGACGGCTCGACATAGGGCACGACCTGCGGATCGCCCTGCGAGCGGGCGACGCCGGCCGAGACGCCGGTCACCGTGCCGCGATGGATCACCCACGGGTCGGAGCCGAGCGTCACCCAGGCGCGCTGGCCGATGCGCACCCGCGAGAGATGGCGTTCGGCGACATTGGCGACCACGCGGCGGCGCTCGCCGGTGACGATGGCCAGCACCTGCTTGCCGGGCGTCACATAGTCGCCGACCCGGATGACGAAGGGTGTCACCCGCCCCGGCGCCGGCGCGGCGACCGTGGTCTTGGACAGATCATATTGCGCCCGCTCCAGCGCCGCCTGCGCCGAGGCGATGGCGGCACCCGACACCGCGACGCGGCGATTGGCGACGCTGAGCGCCGCCTGCGCCGACTGCGTGCCGGCGGTGGCGGTGGCGAGGTCGCGGGTGGCGAGGTCGAGGCCGGCCGTGGTGGAGAAGCCGTCCTTGTTCAGCGCCTTGACGCGCACCAGCTCGGCATTGGCGTTGACCTCGATGGCCTGCGCCGATTCCACGCTCGCCCTGGCCGACTGCACCTCGTCCTGCGCGAGGCCGAGATCGGCCTGCGCCTGCGCCAGAGCCGCTTGCGCCGCCTTCACCTTCAGGGCGAAGGGCGTCGGGTCGATATGGAACAGCAACTGGCCGGCGGCGACGGTCTGGTTGTCCTCCACCGCAAGCTGAGAGATCGGCCCCTCGATCTGGGCGGAGATCACGATGACATTGCTGTCGATATAGGAATCGCCAGTATAGGCGAAGAAGCGCACGCTCAATTCGTAGAGGAGGAACAGCCCCACCAGCGACAGGGCGACCACGGAAGCGGGATGGCGCAGAAAACGCAGCGATGAACGCAGCGACATGAACAAGCCACCTCAGGAACGATCCGACATGCCGCTCCTGTGTGACCGGGTCCGGCGTCCGGCGCAAGAGCGCGCCGCCGGATCAGATCGGCGGGTGCGGAATCGAGGCCAGCAGCTCGCGGGTATATTCCGCCTGCGGCGCCGCCATGATCGCCTCGGTATTGCCCTCCTCGACGATGCGGCCGGTGCGCATGACGATCACCCGGTCGCACAGCATGCGCACCACTTCGAGGTCGTGGCTGACGAAGATGTAGCTCATGCCGAGCCGCTGCTTCAGGTCTTGCAGCAGGTTGAGCACCACCGCCTGCACCGAGACGTCCAGCGCCGCCGTCGGCTCGTCGAGGATGACCAGGTCCGGGTCGGGCGCGATGGCGCGGGCGATGCCGACGCGCGCCTTCTGGCCGCCGGAAAGCTGGTGCGGGAAGCGGTCGAGCAGGTTCGTCGGCAGGCCGACCAGCCCGGCGAGCTCATCGACCTTGGCCCGCAGCGCGGCGCCGGACAGGCCGGAGCCCAGCTGCAGCAGCGGGTCGGCGATGGCGCGCGCGGCGGTGTAGCGCGGGTTGAGGCTGTCGGTCGGGTCCTGGAACACCAGCTGGATGCGCGAGCGCCAGGGCGAGCGGGCGAAGCTCTTCGCCGGGATGGCGGAGAGCTCCTCGCCCTTGAAGACGATCCGTCCCGAGGTCGGGTCGAGCAGCCGCATCAGCATCATCGAGGTGGTCGACTTGCCGCAGCCGGATTCGCCCACCAGCCCGAGGCTCTCCCCGCGCGCCACCGAGAAGCCGATGCCGTCGACGGCGCGGAACGGATCCTCCTGCGGACCCTTGATGCCGAACAGGGCGGCGAGACCCTTGGTCGTCGACTGGCGCTTATATTCCTTCACCAGGTTCTCGACCACCAGCAGCGGCTCGCCGGCACCCGCCGGCGGGGTCGACGGCGCCGGCGTGGCGGGCGCCGCGTCTTCCGGCAGCAGGTCGCGCAGCGAGACGCCCCGGCGCGGGGTCGCCCGCATCAGCTTGCGCGTATAGGGATGCTGCGGCGCGCGGAAGATGTCGGAGGCCTTGGCGGTCTCCACCACCTTGCCCTTCTCCATCACCATCACCCGGTCGCAATAGGCGGCCGCGAGGCCGAGATCATGGGTGATGAGGATGGTCGACATGTTGCGCTCGCGGGTGAGCTCGACCACGAGGTCCATCACCGCCTTCTGCGTCGTCACGTCGAGGCCGGTGGTCGGCTCGTCGGCGATCAGCAATTGCGGCCGGCAGGCCAGCGCCAGCGCGATGACGATGCGCTGGCACATGCCGCCGGAGAGCTCGAACGGATAGGCGTGGTAGCGCTCCTCCGGCCGGGCGATGCGCACCGCTTTGAGCACCTCGATCGCCTTCTCCCTGGCGTCGCTCGGCTGCGCCTGCACATGCTCGATAAGCACGTCCTCGATCTGCCTGCCGACCTTGCGGATCGGGTTCAGCGCCGCGCGCGGGTTCTGGAAGATCATCGACATCTCCCGCCCGCGCAGCGCACGCACCTCGCTCTCCGAGGCCGCACCGATATCCACGCCGCCGAAGCGGATCGCCCCTTCCGCGATACGGCCGGCGCGGTCGAGAATGCGCATCACCGCATAGGAGGTGACGGATTTCCCCGAGCCGGATTCGCCGACGATGCCCAGCGTCTCGCCCTTGGCCAGCGTCAGGTCGACCTTCTCGACTGCGCGCACCGTGCCGCGGCGGGTGGCGAATTCGACCGTGAGGTCCTGCACCTCGAGAAGTGGCGGCTGCATGAAATTGGCTCCAGCATGGACGTTCATCGCCAGCCTCCTCAGGTGCGCCGCTGCGGATCGACGAGGTCGCGCAGGCCATCGCCGAGCAGGTTGAAGCAGAACACCGCCAGCATCAGCGTCACGCCGGGGAAGAAGGCGATCCACCATTCGCCGGAGATGATGAAGGAGGCGCCCTCCGCCACCATGATTCCCCATTCCGGGGTGGGCGGGCGCACGCCGAGGCCGATGAAGGAGAGCCCCGCCGCGTTGAGGATGGCGTAGCCCATGGTCAGCGACACCTGCACCATCATGATCGGCAGGATGTTCGGGGCGATATGGCCGAGCAGGATGCGCATCTCCGAATTGCCGGACAGCCGCGCCGCCTGCACGAAGCCGGCCTCGCGGCGGATATTGGCCTCGGCGCGGGCGACACGCACATAGAGCGGGAAGTTGATGATGGCGGTGGCGATGACGATGTTGGTCACCGTGTTGCCGAGCGCCGCGACGATGCCCATGGCCAGCACGAACAGCGGGAAGGCCATGATGGTGTCGGACACCCGCCCGACGATGCGGTCGGTCCAGCCGCCGAAATAGCCCGAGGCGATGCCGGCGAAGCCGCCGCCGACGAAGACCAGCGCCACCGAGGCGACGGCGATGATCATGTCGAGCCGCGCCGCCACCACGACGCGCGAGAAGATGTCGCGCCCGAGCTGGTCGGTGCCGAACCAGTGCGCGGCGGAGGGCGGCTGCAGCGCTGCGGCGGTGTCGCTCGCCAGCGGGTCGACCGGCACCACATAGGGGCCGACCAGCGCCGCGAGCGCGAATAGCGCGAACAGGCCGAAGGCAATGCCGGTCACCGGGTTCTCCGCCACGATATGGCGGGCATGGGAGAGGAGGCTGTCGCTGGGCGGGGCCGGGGTCTGCGTGGTGGCGAGGCTCATCGGCGTTTCTCCTCAGGCTTCGATGCGCACGCGCGGGTCGACCAGCCCGTAGAGGATGTCGATCGCGAGGTTGAGCAGCACGTAGAGAATAGCCATGGCGAGCACGAAGCCCTGCACCGGCGCGTAGTCGGAGGTGATCAGCGCCTCGATGGCGTAGGAGCCGATGCCGGGCCAGGCGAACACCTTCTCCACCAGCACGTTGGCGCCGAGCAGGAAGGAGAACACCATGCCCAGCGTGGTGATGACCGGCAGCAGCGCGTTGCGGAAGGCATAGCCCATCACCACCTTGGACGGCCGCAGCCCGCTCGCCCGCGCGGTACGCACGAAATCGGAGGCGAGCACGGCGAGCATGGAGGCGCGGGTCATGCGGGCGATCGGCGCCAGCGAGAAGATGGCGAGCGTCACCGCCGGCAGCCAGATCTGCGACCAGGCGGCGCGGAACACCTCGATGTCGCCGACGAGCAGGCTGTCGACCAGGAAGAAACCGGTGATGGTCGGCGGCGCGGAATAGAAGAAGTCGAGCCGCCCCAGCGGCGCCGGCGCCCAGCCGAGCCGGTAGTAGAACACATAGACCAGCAGCAGCCCGGTGAAGAACACCGGCAGCGACACGCCGGCGGTGGCGACGATGCGGCACAGATGGTCGACCCACGAGCCCTGCCGCACCGCCGCGAGGATGCCGAGCGGCACCGACACCGCCACCGAGATGAGAAGGCCGAGCAGCGTCAGTTCGGCCGAGGCCGGCAGCCGCGCCTTGATGTCCTCGAACACCGGCTGGCCGGTGGTGAGCGACATGCCGAGATTGCCGGTGGCGAGGTCCTTCACATAGGCGAGGAACTGCACCGGCAGCGGCTGGTCGAGGCCGAGCGTGGCCTTGATCTCGGCGATGGCCTGCGGCGTCGCCGCCGGGCCGGCGAAATAGGCGGCGGTGTCGCCGGGCAGCACCCGCGTCAGCAGGAAGGTGACGATGATGACGCCGATAATGCTCGGTATGGCGGTGCCGAGACGCTTGGCGATCTGGTTCAGCACGGCGGCCTCCATGAGGGCGGACAGGACGGGCAGCAACGCGAAGGCGGGGTCCGGACAGGCTCAGCGTGGAAAAGGTCGGCGTATCAGGGATCACATCGACCGGATATGTGCCGGATCGGCGGCCCGTGCTGGAACGGCACGCTCCCTCTCCCCGTGGGGGAGAGGGCTGGGGTGAGGGGTCTTCGGCGCTTCCCGATGTTGTCGCCCCTCACCGACCCGCGGAGCCTGTCCTCGGGCTCGCCGAAGGCGAGACCCGTGGGCGGGCCACCTCTCCCCAACGGGGAGAGGAAAAGTTGAGGAGCCCGTCATCCCGAGGTGCCCGGCGCAGCCGGGCTTTGAGGAACGCGCGACGTCGCCGTCCCTCCCGCCGTCACGCCTTCTTCAGCGTGCGGTAGTCGAGCTGGCGGTGGAACCAGTATTGATAGCCGGATATCGATTTCTGCATGGCGACGTTCAGATAGGGCTGGAACAGCGGCACGCGCGGAATGTCGGCGAAGGCGAGATCGATGAAGCCGGTGACGTCCTTGTTGTAGGTCGGCCAGTCGGCGGAGGCCGCGGCGGCGCGGGCGCCGTCGATCAGCTTGTCCATCTCCGGGTTCTTGTAGGACATCGTGTTGAACACGGCGTTCTGGCCGTGATAGCACCAGAAGAAGAAGTATTCGGGATAGTCGAGCCAGCCCGAGAAGAAGTTGGCGATCAGCGGCATCTCCTTCTTGGTGATCTCGCCGCGCCAGTTGGCGCCCGGAATCTTGTTCAGCGTCGCCTTGATGCCGATCTGGGCGAGGCTCTCCTGCACCAGCGTGCAGAGCGGCTCGTTGATCGCCGCCGAGCCGAGGTCGAAGGACAGCGTGGTCTCGAAGCCGTCGGGATAGCCGGCCTTGGCCAGCAGCGCCTTGGCCTTGGCGATGTCGGTGTCGTAGCCGTGCGCCTGCGGCCAGACCGGCTCGCTCACCGTGTTGGAGGCCGCGCCATAGAGCGGCTTGCCGAGGCCGAACATCACCGCGTCCATGATCTTCTTGTAGGGAATGGCATAGGCCACCGCCTGGCGCACCTCGAGCTTGTCGAAGGGCGGCTTGGTGACGTTCATGCCGATATACTGGATGCCGTTGCTGATCGGGTTCGACACCACCTTCACCTTGCCGGCCTGGTTCAGCTCGACGAAATCCTTGGCCGGCAGGTCGAAGGAGATGTCGGCATCGCCGCGCTCGATCAGCGCCCGCCGGTTGCCGGCGGAAGGCACCATGCGCCACACGACGCGCTTCAGCGACGGCAGCGGGCCGCAGGCCCAGGCATCGTTGCGCTCGAACACCACCTCGGTGCCGGACTGCCACTTCGCCACCTTGTAGGCGCCGCCGCCGGCGGTGTTCTGCTTGGTGAACTCCATGCCCCACTTGTCCTGCTCGGTGGCCTTGGACTGCACCAGCTTGGAATTGAACACCGAGGGCACGATCACCGCGAGGTCGGGCATGGTCAGCCGGTCGGGGCGGATGAAGTCGACGCGGAAAGTGTGGTCGTCCACCACCACGAACTGCTCGGGCTTCTCCAGCGAGCCGGCCTTCATCTGGAAGGTGGGGAAGCCGCCGACCGATACCGAGCGATCGAACGACCATTTCACGTCCTGCGCCGTCACCGGCGAGCCGTCGTGGAAGGTGGCGTTCTTGCGCAGCTTGAAGGTGGCGGAATTGGCGGAGAGTTCCCAGCTCTCGGCGAGCTCGGGCACCAGCTTGTCGCGGTCATAGCTCACCGAGCCGTCCGGCAGGGTCTTGGAACCGTAGCTCATCAGCCGGTCGTAGCAGTTCCACGCCACCTCGTAGCCGGGACGGTTGGTGCCGACGCCATGAATGTCGAGATTGTTCGGGCCGCCCTCGCTCACCAGCAGCAGCGTTTCCTGCCGGGCCGACTGGGCCCTCGCCGACGACCAGATGGCGGGTGCGGCGACGCCGGCGGCGACGGCCGAGGACAGGACGGAAGCGGATTTGAGGAAGTCGCGACGATTCATGAGGCGAGGCTCCGAGTGGTGTGCCGGGCGGCGGGGGCGGACACGTTTCTGTACTCTCGGAGAGGTATAGTGCATGCAATTTTACAATATTGCGTGCTTAAATTGCCGTCACGGACGCTCAAATTCTATGCTGTATGCGATTGGCGATTCATGCGATCAAGTCACGGTACGGGATGGGCAATTCGTTCGAACAGGCGACACCTCGAATGTCCGATGAACGGCAGACGCGCACGGAGAAGCTGGCGGGCGAGATTGCCGATGCCATTCTCGACGGCTCGCTGGAACCCGGGACGCGGCTCGACGAGCACATGCTGGCCGCCCGCTACGGCACGTCGCGCACGCCGGTGCGCGAGGCGCTGCGCCAGCTCGCCACCACCGGCCTCATCGATCTGCGCCCGCGCCGCGGCGCCATCGTCGCCGAAGTCACCTCCGACCAGCTGGAAACGCTGTTCATCGCCATGGGCGAGCTGGAAGCCACATGCGCCCGCCTCTCGGCGCTGAGCATGACCCCGATCGAGCGCCGGCGGCTCGGCGCGCTCTACGATTCCATGGCCGACATGGTGGCCCGCGACGACGTCGAGGCCTATACCGCCGCCAATACCGGCTTCCACACCCTGTTCTATGCCGGCTCGCACAATCCGGTTCTGGCGGACATGACCGCCTCGCTGCGCCGGCGGCTGGCACCGTTCCGCCGCGCCCAGTTCCGCGCCCCCGGCCGGCTCGCCCTGTCGCATTCCGAGCATGGCGTGGTGGTGCGGGCGGTGCTGGGGGGCGATGCGGCCGGCGCCCATGCGGCGATGCTGCACCATGTCAGCCTGGTCGAGGACGCCTTCGAGCAGCTGAGCGCGCCCTCGTCCGCCCAGCGGCAGGCCCACTGAACCACATCCTTCCACCGGTTTGCGCGGCCCCCGGCAATGCCGGGGCGCTTTCTGTCGATCGGATGATTCCACCCGATGGGAAAACGCTCTAGCTTCGCCGCCCCGCTGCTTTCAGGAGACGTGCCGATGCGCTTTTACGCCGCCGAGGAGATCGAGGCCGCCCTCGACTATCCCCGCCTTGTCGAGGCGCTGCGCGAGGCCTTCGCCACCCATGACGAGCCGATGCCGGTGCGCGCCGCCTTCGAAGTGGGCACGCGCGAGGCACCCGGCCACCTGCTCACCATGCCAGCCTGGAGCCGCGGCGAAGCCATCGGCACCAAGCTGGTCACGGTATTTCCCGGCAATGCCGCGCACGGGCTGGGCGCGGTCGCCTCGCTCTATGTGCTGTTCGACGGCATTACCGGCCAGCCGCGCGCGGTGCTGGAGGGCGACGCGCTCACCAATCGCCGCACCGCCGCCGCCTCGGCGCTCGCCGCCTCCTATCTGGCCCGGCACGACAGCCGCACGCTGCTCATCGTCGGCACCGGCAACGTCGCCGCCCATCTCGCCGAGGCGCATCGCGCGGTACGGCCGATCGAGCGCGTGCTGGTCTGGGGCCGCAGCCGCGAGCGGGCCGAAGCGCTCGCCGCGACGATCCGGGCCGGCGGCGTGGAAGCCGAGGCGGCGGGCGATCTGTCGGAGGCCGTCGGCCGCGCCGACATCGTCAGCTGCGCCACCACCTCGACGACACCGCTCGTGAGAGGCGCCGATGTTCGGCCGGGCACCCATGTCGATCTGGTCGGCGCCTTCAACCCGGCGATGCGCGAGAGCGACGACGCCCTGGTCCAGCGCGCCGAGGTGTTCGCCGATACGCGCGCGGGCGTACTTGCCGAGGCCGGCGACCTGCTGCAGCCGATGAAGGCGGGGCTCTGGTCGGCGGATTTGCTGCGCGGCGATTTGCGCGACCTCGCCCTCGCCCGCCATCCCGGCCGGCGCACGGCGCAGGAGGTGACGTTGTTCAAGTCGGTCGGTGCCGCCCTCGAGGATCTGACGGCGGCGCGGCTGGTGGTCGGGGACTGAGCCGCGCCCGTCGCGTCAGCGAATGAACTCGATGGTGTCGAGCGCGATCAGCTGGTTGCCCTCGTAATTCTTGTCGTGCAGCCGGCACAGCATGAAGCGGTCCGCCACCTCGATCGGACCGTAGGCGGTGACGGTGTCGCCGCTGCGCAACCTGATCGTCAGGGCGTGCTTGCGGTCGTCCTTCGCCACCTCCTTGAGCAGGTCGCAGATGCTGCGTTCGCTGGTGCAGATATTCATGGCTTCCTCCGCGCGCGGGCCGGCCTTTGCCGCACCCGTCCTATTGTGACGTTCAACCCGTCGCAGAGTATCCGGTTCCCTACATAGACGTCAGCACTTCGTCGCGGCGGCGGGCACCGGAGCACCCTCCCCCCGATCGGCGTGCATGCCGATCGGAAACGGCTCTAGCCGGCGACGCGGCGCGCCCGGCGCTTGCGCAGGACAGCGATGGCGACCAGCGCCACCACGATGATCCCCATGGAGAACAGCGTCGTCACCGTGCCGAGCGCGAACAGCACCGGCGTGGTGACATTGGTGGTCATGCCGTAGATTTCCAGCGGCAGCGTGTTGAAGGTGCCGGCGGTCATCAGCGTGCGGGCGAACTCGTCATAGGAGAGCGTGAAGCCGAACAGGCCGACGCCGACCAGGCTCGGCAGGATGATCGGCAGCACCACATGGGCGAAGGTCTGCCACGGCGTGGCGCCGAGATCGCGCGCGGCCTCCTCGTAGGCCGGGTTGAAGCGGTTGAACACCGCGAACATGATCAGCAGGCCGAAGGGCAGCGTCCAGGTGAGATGGGCGCCGAAGGCCGAGGAGTACCAGGCCGGGTTGAGCCCGAACACCTGGAAAGCGAGGCCGATGCCGAGCGAGATCAGGATCGACGGCACGATCAGGCTGGCGATGGTCAGGTAGAACAGCGGCCCGGAGCCGAGGAAGCGCCGGCGGAAGGCGAGGCCGGCGAGCAGCGACACCACCACCGTCGCCGCCATGGTCATCAGCCCGAGCACCAGCGAGCGCGCGAAGGCGCCGCCGAAATCGCCCACCGCCTGCTGCTCGAACAGGAGGTTGTTGAACCAGTGCACCGAGGTGCCGTTCATCGGGAAGGTCAGGCCGCCATTCGGCCCCTGGAACGACAGGATGAAGATGGTCGACAGCGGGCCGTAGAGGAACAGCACGAACAGCACGAAGAAGGCGGTGAGGACGTAGAAGCCAAGGCCGCGGCGCTCGCCGTTCATCTCGAAGCTCCCATCTTCTCAGAGTTCCTTGCGGATGTTGACGATCCGCAATATGGCGCCGACCAGCAGCAGCACGATGATCAGGAGGATCACCGCATTGGCTGCCGCCGCCGGGTATTGCAGCAGCGCGATCTGGTTCGCCATCATCAGGCCGACCGAGGCCGACTGGCCGCCGGACATGAAGCGCACGGTGATGAAGTCGCCCATCACCAGCGTCACCACGAAGATCGAGCCGATGGCGATGCCCGGCTTGGCCAGCGGGATGATGACGTTGACGAGGATCTGCCAGGCATTGGCGCCGGCGTCGCGGGCGGCTTCGATGAGCGCCCGGTCGATGCGCATCAGCGTGTTGAAGATCGGCGTCACCATGAACAGCGTGTAGAGGTGCACCATGGCGAGCACCACCGCGAAATCCGAGAACAGCAGGAATTCCAGCGGCCTGTCGATGATCCCCATGGTCATCAGCGTCTGGTTCAGCAGCCCGTTGCGCCCCAGGAACGGAATCCACGAGATCATGCGGATGATGTTGGAGGTGAGGAACGGAATGGTGCAGACGAGGAACAGCACCATCTGCACCGTCGCCGAACGGATGTGGAAGGCGAGGTAGTAGGCGACCCAGAAGCCGATGAACAGCGTCACCGCCCACACGATCACCGTGTATTTGAGCGTGTTGACATAGGTGTTCCAGGTCACCGGCGAGGTGATCGTCTCCTCGTAATTGGTGAAGACGAAGGCCGGGAAGATCTGGATCGAGTCGTAGTCCCAGAAGCTCACCATCACGATGGTGGCGATCGGCAGCACCAGGAATGCCGCCAGGATCAGCGTCAGCGGCGTCGCCTGCAGATAGGGTGCCAATCGGGGCGTGAGCCGTGAGAGCGTCATGCGGGACTTCCGGTGAGCGGGCGACTGCGAGCCGAAAGCCCTCCCCCCTAAGGGGGAGAGGGTTGGGTGAGGGGCAATGGCGGCCGCCGAACCGGGAGGCCCCCTCACCCCGTCCCTCTCCCCGACGGGGAGAGGGTGCAGGAGGCGCTCCCGAGGAAGCGCCTGCGCCGCAATCTCACGCGGCGATGAACTCGTTCCAGCGGCGGACCATGTAGCGGTCCTCGTCCATCACCGAGTTCCAGCAGGCGACCGCGCCCATGCGCTCCTTGAAGGAGCCGCCGTCGCGCACCGCGCCCGCCGTGTACATCACCTTGCCTTCCGGCGAGAGGATGTCGGCCTTGGCCGGCTGGCCGAGCATCCAGAACGCCCATTCGTCCGGCGTCATGTTTTTCTCGGCGGTGGAGAGCACGGCCGAATAGTAGCCCTGGCGGTTGAGATAGGCGCCGACCCAGCCGGACATGTACCAGTTGATGTATTCATAGGCGGCGTCGAGCTGCGCGCCCTTGAGGTGCTTGGCGATGCCGAGGCCGCCGCCCCAGGCGCGGTAGCCCTCTTCGAGCGGCTGGTAGACGCAGGGGATGCCCTTGGAGCGCACCGCCGCCACCGCCGGCGACCACATGGACTGGATGACCACCTCGCCGGACGCCATCAGGTTCACGCTCTCGTCGAAGGTCTTCCAGAAGGCGCGGAACTGGCCGGCCTTCTTGGTCTTGATCAGGAAATCGATGGTGCCGTCGATCTCCGCCTTGGTCATGTTGCCCTTGTCGCCGTACTTCATGATGCCGGCGCTCTCGCAGATCATCGCCGCGTCCATGATGCCGATGGACGGGATGTTCAGGATCGAGGTCTTGCCCTTGAAGGCCGGGTCGAGAATGTCCTTCCAGTTCTTGATCGGCCGGCCGACGAGGTCGGGGCGGATGCCCAGCGTGTCGGCGTTGTAGATGGTGGGGATCAGCGTCATCCACTGGGTGGGCGCCTTGGCGAACACCTTGGATTCCGGCCCCTCGACGAAGCCGACCGTGCTCGGCGCGGTGCCCTGGGCGATCTTGGATTCCGGGGTCAGCTTGCCGGTGGTGAAGATCGGCACGATATCGTCGTAATACTTGATCTTCTTGACGTCCATCGGCTGCAGCGTGCCGGCCGGGAACACCTTCTTGCAGATCCAGTATTCGATGTCGGCGACGTCGAAGCTGGAGGCCTGCGTCACCACGCGCTGCGACACCGCGTCGGAATCGAGCGCGGTCATCTGCAGGGTGATGCCGAGGTCGGCCTTGCACTTCTCGGCGATGGCGTTGAGGTTCGACACGCCGGTGCCGAACTGGCGCAGCGTGATCGGGTTCTGCGCCCAGATGGTGGGAAAGCCGGTGACGACGCCGGCGCCGGCGGCGAGGCCGCCCGCAGCGGCCGCACCCTTCAGCAGATTGCGGCGGCTCACGCCCTTCTGCGAGATGGTCTTCTTAGTCATGTCTGTCTCCCGAACATATCTCGTTTGGCCGAGGGGCCGGATCTCTCTGCCGTGTCTCACTCAGGCGGCGTCACTCAGGCGGTGTCGGTAGGCTGGCTCATTCAGGCGGAAGGCGAAGGCTTGAGGATGTGGACGTCGTCCGGCGTCCAGGCGAGCGGCACCGCCTCGCCGATGGACAAGGGCTTGGCGAAGAAGGCGGATTCCGGCAGCTGCACCGCGAAATCGTCCACGCCGGGCGCGGAGAGCGCCACCTGCACCTTCTGGCCGTGATATTCGATGTTCTGCACGAGGCCGGTCAGCCCACAGCCGGGCACCGCCGGGTCGCCGAGACGGATGCGGTCGGTACGCACCGCGATCTCCACCGGCGCGCCGGCCTCCAACTCGTCACCCTCGGGGGCGACGAAGGAAACCCCGCCCGGCACCTCGAAGGTCACGGCGCCGCCTCCCCTGGCGGAGACGCGGCCGGAGAGGACGTTGTGATCGCCCATGAAGCGGGCGACGAAGGCGGTCGCCGGCCGGTTGAACACCTCGCGCGGGGTCGCCGCCTGCTCGATGCGCCCGCCATTCATCACCACCACGAGGTCGGAAAGCGCCATCGCCTCCTCCTGGCTGTGGGTGACGTGGATGAAGGAGATGCCGAGCTGCAGCTGCAGCTTCTTCAGCTCCTGGCGCACCTTGATCTTGAGGAACGGGTCGAGCGCCGAGAGCGGCTCGTCGAGCAGCAGCGCCTGCGGGTCGGTGATCAGCGCGCGCGCCAGCGCCACGCGCTGCTGCTGGCCGCCGGAGAGCTGGGCCGGCCGGCGCTCGGCGAGATGCTCCATCTGCACCAGCTTGAGCATGTCGAGCGCCTTGGCGCGGCGGCTGGTCTTTTCCGCACCCTTCATCTTCAGCGAGAAGGCGACGTTGTCGACGATGTCGAGATGCGGGAACAGCGCGTAGCTCTGGAACATCATCGCGGTGCCGCGCTTGGCCGGCGGCAGGTCGGTGACCACGGTCGGCCCGAGGCGGATGTCGCCTTCGCTGATGCTCTCGTGCCCGGCGATCATGCGCAGCGTCGTGGTCTTGCCGCAGCCGGACGGGCCGAGCAGGCAGCAATAGGTGCCGGCGGGAATCTTCAGCGACACCGCGTCGACCGCCAGCGCCGCTCCATAGCGCTTCGTCACCTGGATCAGCTCGATGTCGGCGCCCTTGCTCATCTGGCTCGTCAACCTCAGCTCCACGTCCCGGCAAGCTGTCGCAAGTGCTATGCCAGTTGGCCGGGAGCCGCCGGATACCGCAACCGCCCGATACCGCCCGCCGCAGCGGCGGAATGGACGCTCGCCACCGCCCAGCTTTTGGGCATCGTGCCCGGAGCCTGCTCAAATCGGATACAATTATTCAATTGATCGCATCCAATAATCGCCATCGCCCCATCCATTGGTCGAAGCCGCGACCAGAGCCGTTGAGCCCGGCGGCCAAATCGACGAACCTGACGCAAAGGCACGACGACAAGAAGCCTTCACGCCCACCGTCCCACGGGAGACACGCCATGCTGCGCACCACGTTCCGCGCCCTGCTCGCCGCCGCCTGCACCGCGGCCCTCGCCTTCTCCGCCGGCCCTTCGGGCGCGGACACCTTTCCCTCGCGGCCGGTAACCCTGGTCATCCCCTTCGCCGCCGGCGGCTCCACCGATCTCGTCGGTCGCCTGGTCGCCCAGCGCATGAGCCAGGAGCTCGGCCAGTCGGTGGTGGTGGAGAATCGCGGCGGGGCGGGCGGCAATCTCGGCGCCGGCGTGGTCGCGAAGGCGGCACCGGACGGCTACACCATCCTGATGGGCACGGTCGCCACCCATGCGATCAACCCGGTGCTCTACAAGAAGATGCCCTATGACCCGGTGACCAGCTTCGCGCCGGTCTCGCTGCTGGTCATCGTGCCGAACGTGCTGGTGGTGAACCCGGACTTCCCGGCCAAAACCGTCCCCGAGCTGATCGAGCTGCTCAAGAAGGACCCCGACAAATACAGCTACGCCTCCTCCGGCAACGGCACGCCGCTGCATCTCTCCGGCGAGCTGTTCAAGAGCATGGCCGGGGTGCAGATGCAGCACATCCCCTATCAGGGCGCCGGCCCGGCGCTGAACGACGTGCTGGCCAACCAGGTGCCGATCATGTTCGACAACCTGCCCTCCTCGGCCGGGCACATCAAGACCGGCAAGCTTCGGGCGCTCGGCGTCACCACCGCCAAGCGCGCGCCCTCGTTCCCGGACGTGCCGGCCATCGCGGAGACCATTCCGGGCTACGAGACCTATACCTGGAACGCGCTGTTCGCTCCCGCCGGCACCCCGCCGGAGGTGGTGGCGAAGCTGAACGAAGCCGCCAACAAGGCGATCGCCGACCCGGCGGTGCAGGCGCGCCTCGCCGATTTCAGCGCCACCGTGGTCGGCTCGACCCCGGCCGAGCTGGAGGCGCATGTGAAGGCCGAGATCGCCAAATGGGCGCCGATCGTCAAGGCGTCCGGCGCGCAGCTGGACTGAGGAAGCGCTCCTTCTCCGAGCCACCCTTCTCTTCCCTCTCCCCGCCCGAGCCCGGCTGTTGCCGAGCGCGGTTGTCGCAATGCCGAAGCCGGAAACATCCGGCTTCGGCGGAGAGGTGGCCCGCCCACGGGTCTCGCCTGCGGCGAGCCCGAGGACAGGCTCCGCGGGTCGGTGAGGGGGAAGGCGGCCGGGAAACCGGAAGGCCCGCGTCGCGCGGAGGCCCCTCACCCCAGCCCTCTTCCCGTCGGGGAGAGGGAGCTGCAACTCGTGCAAGTCACCCCGCCCGAAACGGCATCACCTCAGAACACCGTGCCGTCGGCGTCGATGGCGATGGGCGGCGGGCCGCCGGCGCGGCGCTCGGCGGCCACCTGCCGGCCCGCCGTCCAGGTGCCGCCCTGCAGCAGCTTGGCGAGCGGGAAGGCGCTGGCGTCGAGCCCGAGCCGCTCGCGCATCGCATCGGCCAGAAGGTCCATCAGCGCCACGGTGAGCGCCCGCCATTCGACGATCATCTCCGACGCCACCGGATGCTTCTGCGCCGGGTCGATCGGCGCGCGCGGCACGACAAGACCCATATCCACCAGAAGGCCACCGTTCCTATATTCCGGCAGCGCGGTCAGGTCGTCGAGATCGACCACCGCGACGCCAGCCGCCTCGAACGGCTCCAGCAGCGAATAGGTCAGCCATTGCGAGAGCTTGTGGAACGGCACCAGCCCGGCGGAACGGTCCGGCACGGTGATCGCGCCATGCCGGCCGACATCGCCCAGCACCACGCCGTCGACCACAAGACCCGCCGGCCAGATCGCCGACAGGCCGTCGAGCAGCGCCTCCAATATGCGCGCCGCCGGCAGCCTGCCGACCTTGGCGAGCGGCAGCAGCGCATCGATCAGCCCGCCCGGCCGCGCCGGCGAGACGCCCGCCGCCCCGCCGAACAGGTCCGGCCGTGCAGCGATCGCCTCGCCGAGCCGATTGAGCAGCGCCACCCGGCCCGGCACGCCGACCAGCGGATTGTCGGCGCTCACCTGGAAATGCGTCGCCAGCGTCGCGGCATCGATGCCGATCAGCGCCACGGCATCGACGCGGAACGGCACCGCGGGATCGGAGGAGAACGCCCCGGCCTCGAACATGCGCAGGCTGGCGACGGCGAGCCCCTCCGAGCGCGTCACCGTCAGCCCGGTGGCAGCCTCGTGGTAGCGCCAGGCATCGCCGGCCCCGGCATCGAGCAGCACGCTCATCACCGCGAGGTCGACCATGATGCGCGCCCGCTCCAGCGCATCCACCGCGCCCAGCCTGGCCGCAAGCGCGTCCCAGCGCGACACGCCGCCGGCATCGAAATGGCGCCAGCGGCTGTGATAGGGGATGTCGAGCGTCGGATAGGCCCGCCGCGTCACCTCCGCCACATAGTCCGCCACCGCCCCCAGCCGCGCCTCGTCGACGATGAAATGCGGCGAGGCACCGGCCCGCACATGGTCGAGCACGCTGTGGCTGCGGGCACGCACGGCATGGGAGGAGCGCAGGGCGGCGAGTTCGGGCGGGATCATGCGGCGTCCTTGTTCGAGGGATGACGGGTCGTCCCGCCCGGCCGGCGTCAGCGCTTGCGCACGAATTCCGTGCGCAGCACGAGGCCCTTGATGCTGTCGTGGCGGCAGTCGATCTCGTCCGGATTGTCGGTGAGGCGGATCGCGCGGATCACCGTGCCCTGCTTCAGCGTCTGGCCGGCACCCTTCACCTTCAGGTCCTTGACGAGGACCACGGAGTCGCCATCGGCCAGCACATTGCCGGACGCATCGCGCACCGCGCTCGCCAGCGCGGCCTCCGCCTTCATCTCGGAGGCCGGGCGCCATTCGCCGGTCGCCTCGTCATACACATACGCGTCGTCGTCGCCGGCCATGCCTGCCCCTGTCTTCGTGAAATTGCCGCCCCACGCGAGCGCGGGGCGAACGATGGAACCGGGCCTAGTCCTTCAGCCCGCGCCCCTGCGTCTCGTCATACTGGCTCTGGAAGCCGGCGCCGTAATAGCCGGCCGAGACCTTGGCTTCCATCTCCACGCGGGCGTCCTGCGGGATCAGCTCGTCGGGGATCGGCACCCGCTCGATCACCTTGATGCCCGCCCGGTCGAGCGCGTTGAA
The DNA here is from genome assembly GCF_058809335.1 of Ancylobacter sp. GW821-FHT10E12. Classification (NCBI taxonomy): domain Bacteria; kingdom Pseudomonadati; phylum Pseudomonadota; class Alphaproteobacteria; order Hyphomicrobiales; family Xanthobacteraceae; genus Ancylobacter; species Ancylobacter sp. GW821-FHT10E12. The sequence goes on from NZ_JBXASN010000003.1 coordinate 238,047, forward strand.
CTTCATGTCGCTCATCGAGGCGAAGCGGTCGATCTGCTTGATGCCGAGCCAGTGGAACACGTCCGGCATCAGTTCCTGGAAGCGCATGTCCTGCACGCCGGCGACGCATTCGGTGCGCTTGAAATAGGTCTCCGGCAGGTCGCCGCCCTCCTGCCGCTTGCGGGCATTGTAGACGAGGAACTTGGTCACCTCGCCGAGCGCGCGGCCCTCCTTGCGGTTATAGACCACCAGGCCGGTGCCGCCCTGCTGCGCCATCTCCACGCAGATCTCGATGCCATGGGCGAGATAGGGGCGGCAGGTGCAGATGTCGGAGGAGAACACGTCGGATCCGTTGCACTCGTCATGCACGCGGCAGGCGATGGGGGTGACGCCGTCGCCGATCTTCGCCGGGTCGCCGAACATGTAGAGCGTCATGCCGCCGATGGGCGGCAGGAACACCTTGAGGTCGCCGCGCGTCACCAGCTCGGGGAACATGCCGCCGGTATATTCGAACAGCGCCCGGCGCAGCTGCCCCTCGCCCATGCCGAAGCGCTCGGCGATGCCGGGCAGGTACCAGACCGGGTCGATGGCCGCCTTGGTGACGCGCACGTCGCCCTTCGGCCCGATGATGTCGCCGTCGATCTTCAGCCGGCCGGCGCGGATGGCGTCGCGGATTTCCGGCATGTCGATATGGGCGCGGGTGATGGCGATGGTCGGACGGATGTCGACGCCCTGCGCGATCAGGTCGGCGAATACCTCGCCCACCATGTGGCCCCACGGGTCGAGGGAGACGATCTTCGCCGGATCCGTCCACTGCGGATGCGGGCCGATCATGTCGGAGGGCGCGGTATTGGTGAGATCGGCCTTGAAGTCGGCCGGCAGCGCCCCGGCGGCGATGGCGAGCGCGCGATAGACCGAATAGCCGCCGCCATGGGTGCCGATGGCGTTGCGCCGCTTGGGATCGGTGAGGGTCGCCACCACCGGCCCGCGCTCGAGCGGCGTCGGGGCGCCCCATTCGAGGGCGGGCGCGCTCGCCGATACGCCGGTGGAGGCGCCGTGGGAGGTGAGGACGATGTGATTGCGGGAACGACCGCCGGAACCGGTAGTGACGGACATGTTTGGCTCGCTTCGCGCCCAGCCTTGCGGCCGGCCCTCGGGAAGCAATGAATGTGAGCGTGGTTTCCCCGGTTCCGCAAGGGGGCATGCGAACGGAGGCGAAAAAATTCGGACGAACTGGTCCGAATTTTGTATCGCTCTTTCGTGTTTAGCCCAGCTTGTGAAAAGCTGACCTGCCACGTCCCTGCCTGCCACGTCCCTGCCTGCCACGTCCCTGCCTGCCACATGCCTGCCTGCCACGTCCCTGCCCGCCACGTCCCCGTAGCCTCCAGCGAGCGCCCCTCATGACCGCGTCCGAAACCGCCCCGGTGTCCGCCCCGCCCGCCACCGTCGTGGTCGACCACCCGCTGATCCAGCACAAGCTCACTTTGATGCGCCGCTCGCGCACGCCGGCCAACGAGTTCCGGCTGCTGCTGCGCGAGATCAGCATGCTGCTCGCCTATGAGGTGACGCGCGACATGAAACTGGAGATGACCGAGATCGAGACGCCGCTCACCACCATGCAGGCGCCGATCCTGTCGGGCAAGAAGCTCTGCCTCGTCTCGGTGCTGCGCGCCGGCGGCGGCATCCTGGAAGGCATGCTGGAGATCCTGCCCGCCGCCCGCGTCGGCCATGTCGGGCTCTATCGCGACCCGGTATCGCTGCAGGCCGTCGAGTATTATCTCAAGCTGCCGCGCGACATTTCCGAGCGCACCGCCATCGTGCTCGACCCGATGCTGGCCACCGGCAATTCGGCGGCGGCGGCGGTCGACCAGGTGAAGGCGGCCGGCTGCCAGTCGATCAAGTTCGTCTGCCTCATCGCCGCGCCGGAGGGGCTGAAAGTGTTCCACGAGGCGCATCCCGACGTGCCGGTCTACACCGCCGCGGTCGACAGCCATCTCAACGACCACGGCTATATCGTGCCGGGCATCGGCGACGCCGGCGACCGAATCTTCGGCACCAAATGAGGCTCCGGGGGGCGAGGCGACTGAAAGCGAGGCGACCATGCAGCGCGTGACCGTGACCATCGACGACGCGCTGCTCGCCGCCCTCGACGCCCATGCCGAGCGGCACGGCTATGACAACCGCTCGGAAGCGCTGCGCGACGCCTTGCGCACGGCTCTAGGCATGCCGGAGGCGCCGGCCGCGGCGGATTCCCCCTGCTTCGCGACGCTGAGCTACGTCTACGACCATGACAGGCGCGAGCTCGCCCGCCGCCTGACCCAGGTGCAGCACGGCCATCACGACCTCGCGGTGGCCTCGCTGCACGTGCATCTCGACCACGGGACCTGCCTCGAGGTCGCGGTGCTGCGCGGCCCGTCCGGCGCGGTGCAGAGCCTCGCCGATTCCGTCGTCACCCAGCGCGGCGTGCGCTACGGCCATCTGCACATGGTGCCGGCGGACGCCGCGGGCGAGCCTGTACACGACGAGCCCGCGAACGACGAGCCCGCTGCCGGGCACGGGCATCCGCACGAGGACTGAATCCCGCCGCCTTTCCGCTCGCAGCTGCGAAAGCCGGTTGACGAGGCGGACGTCCGCCATATGCTGACCTGGTCAAATCGTCATACGCAGACGTACGCACCGGGCTCTCCCGAAGGCGGCCTGCCTGTTCAACAGGGGTTGTCATGTCGAACGCCGTCTCCTCGCATCTCCGCCGTCTTGCCCTCGCCGGCGCCTTCGCCCTCTCTCCGGCCCTCGCCTTCGCCCATCCCGGCCATGGCGACACGGCCGGCCTCGCCCATGGCTTCCTGCATCCGATCGGCGGGCTCGACCATGTGCTCGCCATGGTCGCGGTCGGCATCTTCGCCGCGACGCTCGGTGGACGGGCGATCTGGGCGGTGCCGGCGAGCTTCGTCGCGCTGATGGCGGTCGGCGGCTTCCTCGGCATGGCCGGCATCGATCTGCCCTTCGTCGAGCTCGGCATCGCCCTGTCCATCGTGGTGCTCGGCGGCGTGGTCGCGCTCGGCAACAGGAACTGGCCGCTCGGCGCCGCCATGGCGCTGGTGGCGGCGTTCGCGGTGTTCCACGGCCATGCCCACGGCGCCGAGATGCCGGCGGATGCCTCGGGCCTCTCCTACGCCGCCGGCTTCATGGCCGCCACCGCCGTACTGCACATGGTCGGCATCGGCATGGGCATCACCGTCGGCAAGCTCGGCGCCAATGCCCCGCGCCTCACCCGGTCGCTCGGCGCCATCGTGGCGGTGGCCGGCCTCGGCATCCTCGCAGGCGTCATCTGATCGCCGCACCCGAATCCTGCGCCTGCACGTCATCCCGGCCACGCCGCCTCTGCGTCGGCCGGGATGACGATCCCCGGCGTCCGTCGCCGAGCCGTCGCGGTCAGGTCAGCTCCTTCAATCCACCCGGCGTCTGGATCCGCGCCCGATAACGAATGTCGCGGCCGCGGACGATCTCCAACCGCGGCTCGATGGCGAGTTCGCGATGGAGCGTCGCGATGGCGGCAGGATCCGGGTGTTCGAGCGTGAAGGATGCCAGGCGCGCGTCCAGATCCGGGATCGAGGCGATGTAGGCCGTATCGCCCCTGTGGTCGATGATGGAGGGAAGCGCTCCGTCAAGGGGAAGCGAGCCATCGGACGGGATGGTGAAATCGAAGGTCGGGCTTCCCGCAGGAAGCGAAACCCTGTCGCCGAACATCGCACCATGTGCCGCCGCAACGGGATCGATGGCATCGGTATTTGCCACCCATCCTCTCAAGCGACGGCCCTCGTTCCAATCCGACCGGACCTGTTCCTGATTGTCGAGACCGAACCAGCGTGCCCGCCCGGGATGCTTTCCCGCCGGGTCGAGCGCGACGATCTCCAGGTAAACCGCGTTGCCGAGCTGAAGCCGGTGATTATGGGTTCCCATGTAGGGGTGACGGGTCCCGAACGGCACGTCGAGGCCGAGGCAGTCCCGGACATGCGCAACCCCCTCGCTCAAGCTCGGCGCGATGACGGTGAGGTGGTCGAGCCTGAGCATGTGCGGAACTCCGTTTCCAGCCAGAACGACATACCGATCCAGCTTACCGCGAAAACACGCGCCGCTTCCGGCCGGTTCGGAAAATCAGGGCTTCCGCTCCGCCGCGACCCCGGATATCGTTTCGACGTCCCTAGGGTTCCGGCATCGCTCGCGATGCGTCTGGGCCGAGAGGGACAGCCCGGCGGGGAACCTCGTTCCACCACATTCGCCGGGTCCACGGCGGGATAAAAGCCCGGGAGGCTCGCGCGAGCGGTTCGCGGCGTGACCCTCCGGCTCGTCCCGAAGGGTCCTCCAAAGGCCGGTCGCAAGGACTGATCGCAAGGAGAGAACCCTGATGCGTTCCCATCCCACCCGCTCGACCCGCATTGCCGGCCTCGCGCCGCTGCCGGCCCGACAGCGCCGCCATCATCCCAATTTCGAGATCAAGGGGATGCAGGGCTGGAAGGCCCTGGAATCCGAGGAGAAGCTCTCCGAGGACGGCTGGCGCAAGGAGCAGCAATGGGCGCTCGACATGGGCCTGCCCGGCGCCGATTCGATCGTCGACAAGTCGATCCCGACCTTCGCGCGCGGCGAGCTGCCGCATTTCGCCGGCATCAACACCTTCATGAAGGCCCCCTATGTCGAGAACGTCCGCGACGTCGGCAAGTATGACGCCGCCGTGCTAGGCATTCCCTTCGACTCGGGAACGACCTACCGTCCCGGCACCCGCTTCGGGCCGCAGGGCATCCGCCGCATCTCGGCGCTCTACACGCCCTATAATTACGAGCTCGGCGTCGACCTGCGCGAGCAGATGACGCTGTGCGACGTCGGCGACGTGTTCACCATTCCCGCCAATCTGGAGAAGAGCTTCGACCAGATCTCCAAGGGCGTCAGCCACGTCTTCTCCTCCGGCGCTCTGCCGATCATGCTCGGCGGCGACCATTCGATCGGCTTTCCCTGCGTGCGCGGCATCGCCGAGTGCACCTCGAAGCGCATCGGCATCATCCATTTCGACCGCCATATCGACATCCAGGAGAAGGATCTCGACGAGCGGATGCACACCACGCCCTGGTACTGGGCGACGAATCTTCCCAACGTCTCGCCGAAGAACCTCGTCCAGCTCGGCATCGGCGGCTGGCAGGTTCCGCGCTACGGCGTGCAGGAGGCGAGGAAGCGCGGCACCAACGTGCTGACCATCGACGACATCGAGAAGATCGGGCTGGAGAAGACCGCCGAGATCGCGCTCGAGCTCGCCTGGAAGGATGCCGACGCCGTCTACATCTCCTTCGACGTCGACAGCATCGACTGCGGCTTCGTGCCGGGCACCGGCTGGCCGGAGCCGGGCGGCTTCCTGCCGCGCGAGGCGCTGAAGATCCTCGGCCTCGTCGCCGCCGAAGGATTGTGCGGCCTCGAAGTGGTGGAGGTCTCCCCGCCCTACGACACCTCCGACATCACCGCCCTGTTCGGCGTGCGCGTGGTCGTGGAGGCGCTCGGCTCCATGCTCGCGCATGGCAAGCTCGGCTCGCACAAGCACATGATCGACAAGCCGGTGAGCTTCTGAGAGGCGCCCGGACGAGCATCCTTCGAGGCCCGGGCGCTGCCCGGGCACCTCAGGATGACGGTCCACCTGATTCTCGTTCGAGACCCCCGTCATGCTGAGGTGCGGCTCCGAAGGAGCGGCCTCGAAGCACGCAGGCCCTGTCCCTCGCAGGAGACTCCCATGCATCGCGGACATGATCACGACCATCACCACCCTCACGACCACGGCGGCGCGGGCGGCCACTCCCACGCCGGCCACAATCACGGCCACGGCCCTTCGCGCACGGCGCAATGGCAGACGCCGCACCTCCCCGACACGCCGCCGGACGAGCCGCACGTCCACGAGGAACCCGATCTCGACCTCGTCGAGCAGGCCTTCGTCGAGGCCTTCGCCACCGCCACCGATCCGACCAGCTTCCTGCGCCTCGCCCGCGTGCCCTTCGACGCCGTCGACGAGGACGGCACCCGCGTCAGTTTGCTGCGGGTGGAGAGCAACGCCGCCACCGATGTCGGCGCGGTGATGCCGCATCTGGGCGGCGCCAGCTTCCGCTACGATCCGTTGCCGAAACCCATGGTGTCGCGCCGCCAGCTTCTGCGCTTCGTCTATTTCGACGGCAAGGCCCTGCGATCGCTGCCGCTCGCGGAGGTACGCAAGCTGGCGGAAATCTGACGCGGCGGAGACAGGGCGGAATGCCGGCGCGGCTCGCGCAGTCGTGAGCCGCGCCGGCCGCAATCACACGCGCCCGATCGCCGCGTCAGGGCTTTGCCGGGTTGATCGGAACCCCTCCAAAGTTCATGGTGCCGCCAACGCCCGCCCGGTACGCCGCGAACCGGATAGTTCGATCCCGTCGCGAACCGCCCGGCGAAGCAGAGTGGATACGCCATGGACCATGCACGCACCGACTATGCCCGGATTTTCGAAGCCGCCGTCGAGACGCTGAAGAGCGAGCGGCGCTACCGCACCTTCGCCGAGATCGAGCGCGACGCCGCGAGCTTCCCGCGTGCGACCTGGCATTCGCCGCAGGGCCCGCGCGAGATCGTCATCTGGTGCTCGAACGACTATCTCGGCATGGGCTGCCACGAGAGCGTGGTCGACGCCATGTGCCAGGCGGCGCGCCAGGTCGGCGCCGGCGCCGGCGGCACCCGCAACATTTCCGGCAACAGCCATGCCATCGTCGAGCTGGAGCGCGAGCTCGCCGACCTGCACGGCAAGCAGGCCGGCCTCGTCTTCACCTCCGGCTATGTCTCCAACGAGACCGGCATCTCCACCATCGCCCGGCTGATCCCGGACTGCCTGGTGCTGTCCGACGCGCTCAACCACAATTCGATGATCGAGGGCGTGCGCCATGCCGGGCGCGACAAGGCGATCTTCCGCCATAACGACCTCGCCCATCTGGAAGAGTTGCTCGCCGCCGCCGGCAACCGGCCGAAGCTGGTGGTGTTCGAGAGCGTCTATTCGATGGACGGCGACGTCGCCCCCATCGGCGCCATCTGCGACCTCGCCGAACGATACGGCGCCATGACCTATCTCGATGAGGTGCACGCGGTCGGCATGTACGGGCCGCGCGGCGCCGGCCTCGCCGAGCGCGACGGGGTGATGCACCGCGTCGACGTCATCGAGGGCACGCTGGGCAAGGCCTTCGGCGTGGTCGGCGGCTACATCACCGGCCGGGCGGCGGTCATCGACGCCGTGCGCTCCTATGCGCCGGGCTTCATCTTCACCACCGCCCTCCCCCCGGCGGTCGCCGCCGCGGCGGCCGCCTCGGTGCGCCATCTCAAGGCGTCGGGGGCCGAGCGCGCCCGCCAGCAGGCGCAGGTCGCCAAGGTGAAGCACGCCTTCGAGACCGCGGGCCTGCCGCAGCTCATCACCGAGACCCATATCGTACCGGTGATGGTCGGCGACGCGGAAGCCTGCAAGGCGGCGAGCGACATGCTGCTCGCCGAGCACGGCATCTATATCCAGCCGATCAACTACCCGACCGTGCCGCGCGGCACCGAGCGGCTGCGCATCACCCCCGGCCCGCTGCATGACGACGCGCTGGTGGCCCGGCTGGTGGAGGCGATGGTCGACGTGTGGACCCGGCTCGGCCTGTCCTTCACCGCCCGCGCGGAGGCGGCGGAGTAGCCCTGCTCAGTATAGCCCTGCTCAGTCCTTGGTCTCGGCGTCGCGATTGACGGTGCCGTCCTTCGGCACCGCCGAGGCGCCGAACAGGAAGCGCACCACCAGCGGCAGCATCAGCGACAGGCCGATGAACCGTGCAAGATGGTGCGCGGCGACGAAAGCCGGATCGACGCCGAGCACGAAGGCCATGATGGTCATCGCCTCCAGCGCGCCGGGCATATAGGCGAGCACCACCTTGGGCAGCGGCTCGTCGGCGATCCAGGAAGCGGCGACGGCGAAGGCCAGCGCCACGCTGGTCGCCACCACCAGCGCCACCAGCGCGTCGATGAAGAAGCGCCGCAGCGTCGCCATCGAGGTGCCGGCGAAGCGGCTGCCCGAATTCGCCCCGAGAATCACGAAGCCGGCGATGAGCAGCAGGTCCGGCATCCGGCCCTCGACAATGCCGGCGCCATGCAGCACGCCGCTCGCCAGCATCGAGCCGACCATGGCCCCGCCGGGGAAGCGCAGGCGTTCGGCGAGACAGCCGCCGAGCACGCCGGCGCCGAGCGCGAGGAGCAGATTGTAGAGATCCGGCGCCACCGGATTGATCGGCAGCGTGCCGGCGGGCTGGTGGCCGAGGCCGCCCATCGCCGCCGGCAGCAGCGCCACCAGCACGAACAGCCGCAGCGACTGGCCGAACACCACCCGCCTTATGTCCGCCCCGCTGGTCTCGGCCATGACCAGCACCGCCGACAGCGCCCCCGGCGCCGCCGCGAAGAAGGCGCTGCGCCGGTCCCAGCCCGCCACCTTCTCCAGATAGAGCCCGACCGCGATCATCATCACCGGCAGCGAGATCATCAGCACCACCATGGTCACCGGCCAGGCGGCCATGCCGTTCAGCGTATCGGGCGTCACCGCCGAGCCGATGGACGTGCCGAGCACCACGAAGGTCACGTTGCGCAGCCGCGAGCCGATCACCAGCGGCATTCCCGCGAGCGCGGCGATCGCGCAGACGACCAGCGAGCCGGACAGCCAGCCGGCCGGCATGCCGAAGAAGGCGAACAGGCCGCCACCCGCGAGAGCGAGCGCCAGCGTTCCGGCCGTGCGGGCGAGGTCCCGCAGGGGCGGGATGCGAGGGTCGAAAAGACGCGGAAGAGGCATGAGGCAGCCAGTCGGTTTGCGGCGGATCAATGCGCCAGCCGGCCGGCGAGGTCAATTTAGACCCATGACCAGTTCCGCTCTTTTTCACGCCGAGCGCGCCGTGCCGCGCTACACGTCCTATCCGACCGCGCCGCATTTCTCCGCCGAGATCGATGCGGAGCGGCACGCGCAATGGCTGTCGCTGCTGCCGGAGCGGGCGAACCTGTCGCTTTATCTCCACGTGCCATTCTGCTCGTCGATCTGCTTCTACTGCGGCTGCACCACCAAGGCGACGCGGCGGGCGAGCCCGGTTGCCGCCTATGCGCTGCGGCTGGAACGCGAGATCGAGATGCTGGCGGCGCAGGCCGGCGGGCGGCCGGTCACCCATATCGCCTGGGGCGGCGGCACGCCCAGCATGCTCGGCCCCGAGGCGCTGCGCCGGCTGCACGCGCGCATCGCCGCCGGCTTCGATATCGAGCCGCTGGCCGAGCACGCCATCGAGCTCGATCCGCGCGAGACCGACGAGGCGCTGGCCGATTCGCTCGCCGCCATCGGCGTCGACCGGGTCAGCTTCGGCGTGCAGGATTTCAGTGCCCATGTGCAGAGCGCCATCGGCCGGGTGCAGCCCTTCGGCACCGTCGAGCGCGCGGTGACGATGATGCGCGAGGCCGGCGTCGCCGCGATCAATCTCGACCTGATGTACGGCCTGCCCCGGCAGACCGAGCGCGACGTGCGCCGCACCGCCCATCTGGCGGCGCTGATGAAGCCGGAGCGGCTCGCCCTGTTCGGCTATGCCCACGTGCCATGGGTGCGGCCGAATCAGCGCCTGATCGACCAGGCCAGCCTGCCCGGCGCCGCCGAGCGGCTGGAGCAGGCCGAGGCGGCGCGCGAGACGCTGGTCTCGCTCGGCTACGTCGCCATCGGCCTCGATCACTTCGCCCTCCCCGACGACCCGATGGCGGTGGCCGCGCGGAACGGGCGCCTGCACCGCAATTTCCAGGGCTACACCGTCGACCGGGCCGACGCGCTGATCGGCATCGGCGCCTCGGCGATCAGCCGCTTTCCGCAGGGCTTCACCCAGAATGCCGCCGATTCGCCCTCCTATATCCGCGCCATCGACCATGGCGGCTTCGCCACCGTGCGCGGCGTCGCCTTCACCGGCGACGACATCCGCCGCGGCGCGCTGATCGAGCGGCTGATGTGCGACTTCGCCATCGACCTCGACGAGGACGTGCTGGCCGATGCCGCCCCGCGGCTGGCGCCGCTGGCGGCGGACGGGCTCATCCGCATCGATGGCGGCCATGTCGAGGTCACGCCGAGCGGCAGGCCCTTCGTGCGGCTCGCCGCCGCCGCGCTCGACGCCCGCCTGCAGCAGGGCGCCGCCCGCCATTCGGTCGCGGTCTGAGGCGCGGGATCCGGCGCTGAAGCTCATAAAAGGAAAAGCGCCCCGCGCGACGCCGGGGCGCTTTCGGATGCGGCCGGGCCGGCCGCCGAAGCGAAATGCTGTGCTAGTGTTTCACGCGGCGCCGGCGAGGCGCTGCATGCTGCCGCGGTCCTGGATGCGCACCTCGTCGGCGCGCAGCAACGCCACCAGTCCCCGGCGCTTCAGCTCGGAGAACGCCCGGCTCACCGTCTCCAGCGTCAGGCCGAGGAAATCGGCGATCTCCTGCCGGGTCATGGCGATGTGGATCGAGCCGGCGAGCGGCGGTTGTCCGGGCCGGCCCTCCGGCATCAGCCGCATCAGGAAGAAGGCGACGCGCTCCAGCGCCGACATGCGGCCCAGCACCAGCGCGTGGGCATGCATCGCGCAGAGCTGGCTCTCGAAGCGGCGCAGCAGCCGCGCGGCGATCGTCGCGTCGCGCTCCAGCGCGCCGCGGTCATGCGCGATCACCGTCGAGGCGGTCAGCGTCTCGGCCGAGCAGGCATAGGCATCGCCGCAGGCGAGCCCGAAGACGTCGCCGGGCCCGAGCAGCTCCACCACCTGCCGGCGGCCGTCGGGCAGCAGCTTGGTCAGCATCACCGCGCCCTCGACCACTTCCATGATGCGCCGCGCCGGATCGCCCTCGTGCACCAGCGTCGCATGAGCGGCAACGCGGAAGCCGGCGCCATGGGTTTCGGCGAGCACGCCGGGATGGCCCGCGCCGGGGTGCCCCACGCCGGGATGGCCCGCAACGCGATGGCTGGCGCCGCCATGGCTGGTGCCGATCCGGTCTTCGATTGCCTGACGCATGGGAGCCTCCGGGTGAATGTGGCCGGTTGATGTGGCTCAAACCATAGTTTCGATCGCTGCGGTGCACAGTTCGGGCGGCTGCGTAAGGGAAACTGCGCAAACCGAGCGGCGCCATGTTTCTCAGGCATGCCTCTCAGGCGGACGGCAGCGCCGCGACCAGCGTCTCGAGATCGAGCGGCTTGCGCATCACCGCGATCGGCGCCAGCCCGCGCAGCTGGTGGTCGATCACCGTCTGCGACTGGCCAGTCATCACCACCACCCGCGGCGGCGTGGCGAGAAGCTGCAACCAGCGCACCGCCTGCGCGCCCGGAATGCCGGGCAGGCTGAGATCGACCAGCACCACATCGGCGCCGGCGGGCGGCGAATGGGCGAAGAAGCTCTCGGCCGTCTTGTGGGAGACCACGTCGTAGCCGAGGTTGTTCAGCGCGAGGCCGAGCGAATCGCTCACGCCGCCGTCATCCTCCACCACATGAATCCGCACGGGTCGTCTCCCCTTCTGCCGCGAGAGGGTGACCAAGGCCGGCGCAGGCGGCAATTCGTAGGAATGCGAAGGCCCGCGGAGCGGGGGCGCCGGATCAGGCGATTCCGCGAGATCGGCGATCGTCCATCCGTGGTTCGACACCATCGACAGTATGGCGGCGACCGCCTGTCCCGCGATGCGGCGGCTCGTCAGACCGGCGGCGATGACCGCGCGATTGCGGCCGGCCTATGCGAGCGGTTGCCGTGCCGATCCCGGCTGGCGGCAGGTGAAGACGTCGGCGAGCAGGGCGCCGTCGACCTCCCGCCGCAGCCGGCACCAGTGCGACAGGCCGTCCGCCCCAGGGCGATGGGATTGCAGCTCGACCACGACCCGGTCGCCGATCTCGACATTGCCATGGTAGACGATGTCGCGCGCGGCCGTCGACAATGGCTGGCGCGGCGCGAGGAGCTCCCACTCCGCGCGGTCGACGAAGGCCTGGAACGAGGTGAAATAGAGAAAGTCGGCGCCGTTGAAATCCTGCGACGGGCAGGGATTGATGGAAAGGCGGCCGACCGGCTGCGCGTCGCTCCGCCGAAAGCCGAAATGCGCCTCCCAGTCGCCGCCGCGCATCCGCGCCGCCATCGCCGCCGCGGCGCCGAGGCCGCTCGCGGGCTCGACCGGCGGGAAGAAATCCAGCGCCACGCGGGCAATGGACCGGTTGCGCCCCCGATGCCCCCGCCGCACGAACACCGACGACAGTTCGACGATGCCGACCGTCCGTCCGCGGCACGCGAGGACATGCCGGCTGGCGAACTGGGTGCGGGAGATGCGCGCCAGCTCGGAGGCGAGATGGAGTTCGTCATGCTCGCGGAGCGACCCGAACGCTGCGCCCGCCACCGACACCGCGCAGAAGGCGGCATAGACAGGCTCGCCGTCGGCATCGCGGAAATCCGGCACCGCGCGGCCGCAGATGCGCGCGAGCAACTGCCAGTGCCGGTGGCCGAGCTCCTTGAGCAGCCAGGTCTCCGACAGCCCGCCGAGGCTCAGATGCGGCATGCCGAGCGTGAGGCGGTCGTGCATCGCGCCGGCGGTTCGCGGGATCGGGTCGAGAAGGGGAACGGCGATGTTCATCTAGCCCGCCTTCCGCAGCGGGGACGATGCGCGGGCGGCACATTCGGCGATGTGGTCGACGATATGCTCGGCGTCGCGCCCGACGCTGCCGAAGCGACCGGAGCCCCAGGTGTGCAGCCACGGCAGGCCGATGAAATAGACGCCTTCCTGCGCGGTGACGCCGCGATGGTGCTTGGGGTGGCCGCCGCCATTGAAGACCGGCGCGTCGAGCCAGCGGAAGTCCGGCCGGAAGCCGATGCACCAGACGATGGAGGTGATGCCGGAGCCGGCAAGGGCCAGCCTGGTGCGCTCGGCCGGGGGCTCCCAGACCGGCACGTAGACCGAGCCCGGCGGGGCGGCGATGCCGTTCTCGGCGATGAACGCGTCGATGGCGGCGTTGATGCCGTTATAGGTCCTGTCGGCCTGGTCGAGCGACGATCTGAGGTTGGCGTCGAACGCCAGCTCGGACCCGACGAGGTCGCGCAGCACGCCGTAGAGCTCCATGCCCTCGCGGGCGAACTTGCGCAGGTCGATATCGCGCCCGCCGTCGCGGCCGGTGACATAGTGATTGGTGTTGTCGCGCACGCCCTCGCGGAGCGGGTGCTGCTCGATCGGCATGTCGTAATAGCCCATGTCGGCGAGCCAGGTGACGACATCGCGGCCGCGATAGAAGCGGGCGCAGCGCGGCGCGTTGCCGATGGCGAGATGGACCTTGCGGCCGGCCAGATGCAGGTCCTCCGCGATCTGCGCGCCGGACTGGCCGGAGCCGACCACGAGCACCGCGCCCTCGGGCAGCGACTCGGCGTTGCGATACTGCGCCGAGTGGATCTGCGCGATGCCGGCGGGCAGCCGCTCGGCCATGCGCGGCACGATGGGCTCGTGGTAGCCGCCGGAGGCGACGACGACCTGGTCGGCGGTGAAGTCGCCGGCCGAGGTCGCCACCGAGAAGCCGCCTTCCGCGCGCGGGGCGACCCGGTTCACGGTGACGCCCTCGCGGATCGGCGGCGCCACCACCTCGCGGAAGCCCTTGAGGTAGTCGAGGATCTCGGCCTTCCTCATGAAGCCGTCGGGGTCCGCGCCCTGATAGGCGTGGCCCGGCAGCGCGCATTGCCAGTTCGGCGTGACGAGGCAGAAATTGTCCCAGCGCTGGGTTTCCCAGGCGTGCATGGCGCGGTGCTTCTCGATCACCAGGTGCTCGATGCCGCGCGCCGTCAGGTGATAGCTGGTCGACAGGCCGGCCTGCCCGCCGCCGACGACGATGACGGGGTAGTGCTGGGGAGAAGAGGCGTTCATGGCGAGGTCTCCGGCGCTCACTCGTCGAAGCCTTCGACGGTGACGTGGGGATTGGGAATGGCGAGGAAGCGGCCGGCCGCGCTCTCGATGCGGGCGAGCTGGCCGAGCGCGAGCGAGCAGGGATGGCCGTAGCGCGCCTCCACGCGCTCGCTGGCGATGTTCAGCGCCGTGCGGCTGCGCAGGAGGAAATCGTCCAGCCGGTAGCTTTCGCCGGGCTGGAAATAGTCCTTGATGACCAGCGAGGGCGAATAGCAGCTCTCCAGCACGCCATCCGGCCAGCGGACGCGGAAGCGCATTTCAGGCATGGAGCGCCTCCCGCAGGTTCTGATAGGTGTCGAGATGGGCCATGGCCGTCGCCTGCCAGTCATGGCGGCGGGCGGCGCCGAGGCCGGCGCGGACGAGGCGGGCGCGCAGCTCCGGGTTCAGCACCATGGCGAGCGCGTTGGCGATGGAGCCGATATTGGCCGGATTGCACCAGGCCACGTCCGGCTCGCGCAGATATTCGACGAAGGGGGCGATGCGGGAGACCACGCAGGGCACGCCGCTCGCCATGGCCTCCAGCACCACCAGGCCGAAGCCCTCCTTCACCGAGGGAAATGCCAGCGTGTCGGCGATGCGATAGAGCGCCGGCATGTCGTCCTGCGGCACCGGGCCGGTGCGGATGACGGTGCCCGCCGGCAGGCCGGAAAGGGCGAGCGCCTGCGCGAACTGCGCCTGATACTCATGATGGTCGAGCACCGAGGCGCCGCCGGCGATGACCAGCTGGGCGCGCGGGTGCAGTGCGTGGAGCTGGGTGAACGCCTCCAGCAGGCGGAGGGTGTTCTTGCGTTCCTCGACCCCGCCAACCGCGAGAATCACCGGGCCGGCGCCGAGGCCGAGGCGCTCGCGCAGGCCCGCCTCGCGACCGTCCCGGACCGGCGTGAAACGGGTGGTGTCGACGCCGTTGCCGACGATGGCGGCCGGAATGCCGAACTGTTCGGCCAGCAGTCCCTGCCACAGCCGGCTGACGACGAAATGCCGGTCGGCCTCGACGATGGCGCGCTTCTGCAGCGCCTGGAGCCTCGGGTCGCGGAAATCGTCGACATGGTGGACCGTGCGGGCAAAGCCGGGGATCAGCCCGCGCGCCTTCAGCGTCGCCAGCGCATTGCCGGAGATGCCGTCCTGCGCATGGAACACGTCGAAGCGGCGGCTTGCCGGCTGCTCGAAATGCGCGACGTAATCGGCGGCACGGACCTCCACCATATCGGCCACGTCGGTCCCGACCAGCGAGGCGGGAACGGACACCGTCTCGCACAGCGTCGAGCGAAAGAAGCCGGCGCCTCGGGAATCCGGCGCATGCACGACGGGCGCATGGACGACGGGCTGATGGCCGAGGCGGGTCAGCGCGTCGGCGAGCTCCAGCGCGTGCACCACGCCGCCGCGCGGGTTGGTGGAGTGGGTGAGCATGGCGATGCGGAGCGCTTTCATGCCGCCGCCTCCGCATCGGGGGCCGCGGGACCGCAGGCCAGGAGCGGGCGGTGGCCGAAGTCCCAGATGACCTCGCTGGACCGGCCGTCGGTGAGGACGACGCGGCGTTCGGCGGTCACGCTGCCGATATCGGCGCAGGCGATGCCCCGCGCCTCGAACAGGGCGGCGACGGCCGGCACGTCGTCGGGCCGCACCGAGAGCAGGTAGCCGAAGCTGGGGAAGCTCAGCAGCCAGCGCGCCGGGTCGACGCCCGGCGGGGCGGGAACCTGGCGGACATCGATGGCCATGCCGACGCCGGAGCATTCCGCCAGCATCGCCGCCGTGCCGACGACGCCGCCCTGGCTGATGTCCTTGGCAGCGCGCGACAGCCCGGCCTCGGCGATGCGCGGCAGCAGCTCGAGGTCGCCGCGCAGCCGCTCGGCCGGCGCGTCGGTGGCGGCCTCCCAATTGGAGAACGGTTCGCGATAGCGCCCGCGCAGGTCGATGGCGGCGACCAGCCGCTCGCCGGGCCGGGCGTCGAAGCTGGTGAGCAGCCGGGTGGCGCGGCCGAGAATGGCGACCGACAATTGCCCCCGATCGGTGCGGATATTGGTGTGGCCGCCGACCAGCGGCACGCCGAAGCGCTCGGATGCCGCGCGCAGGCCGGCCAGCACCGGGGCGGCATTCTCCTCGCCATCGGCCCATACCGCGTCCACCACGGCGAGCGGGCGCCCGCCCATGGCGGCGATGTCGGAGATGTTGACCATCACCCCGCACCAGCCGGCGAACCACGGGTCGCCGGCGACGAACTCGTTCATGAAGCCTTCGATGGCGAACAGGAGGTAGCCCTCGCCATCCCTGATCGCCGCGCAGTCGTCGCCGACCGGCACGGCGCCGGCGCCGGAAAGGCCGAGCCTGGCGGCGACCCGGCCGATATCGGCCTTCGCGGCGAGGCCCCGGCTGGAGCGCAGCGTGGTGGCGAGGGCGGCGAGATCGAGCATCACGCGGCCTTTCGCGAATGGGCGTGGAAGCCGGTCTCGGCATCCGCGATGGGCGGGTAATAGGCCAGATCGGCCTCCATCCGCAGGTGCGGAATGCCGTGCAGCTCGAACTCCTCGATGAGGTGCCAGCGCATGCGGCGGAACAGCAGGGCGTTGCGGCTCTGCACATTGGCGAGGAAGCGGGTGCAGCCGCGCGCATGGGCGGAGGAGACCGCCAGCCGGATCAGCGCCGGCCCGAGCGCTCCCACCGTGCGGTAGTCCCGCGCCACCGCGAGGCGCGAGCCCCACCACAGGCCCGGCTTTTCCTCGTGGATGCGCACCGTGCCGACCACGTCGCCGGCCGCGACGCCGAGCATGGAGAGCGCGACGATCGGGGTGGCGATGTCGTCGATGGCATCGCGGTCGTCGCCGGCGAACACGCCCTGTTCGTCGCAGAACACCTCGCGGCGCAGGCGGGCGGCGCCGAGGCGCTCCCATGGATCGGTGGCGTATTTCACCTGGAAGCCGGCGGCGGTGAAGGGCTTGAAGGGTTCGAGCATCATGCGCAACCTCCCTGCCCCGATCTCCGCTCATAGGTGGAGAGCGCCGAGCAGGCGCCGCATCGGGCGCAGCCGGCCTTGACGTCGATGGCCTTCAGCCCGCCGGCGATCAGCATGCCGGACAGCGGGCCGAGCACCGCGTTCATGAAGGCCGGCGAGGGCGTCGGGTGGCTTTCCAGCGGCGTGCCGGAAATCGGCACGAACGGCACCACGAACGGGTAGACGCCGATGGCCACCAGCCGCCGGCAGATGTCGAGGATCTCCTCCCGCGTGTCGCCGAGGCCGGCGAGGATGTAGGTGGAGACCTGACCTCGGCCGAACACCGGCACGGCGGCTTCGAACGCCTCGAAATAGCGCTCCACCGAGACCTGCGCCTTGCCCGGCATGATGACGCGGCGCGTGCGCTCGGTCACGGCCTCCAGGTGCATGCCGAGGGCATCGACACCGGAATCGCGCAGGCGCCGGAACCAGCCGTCATCGTCCGGCGGCTCGCATTGCGCCTGGATCGGCAGGTCGACGGCGGCCTTCACCGCCGCCGCGCTCTCGGCGAGGATCGCGGCGCCCCGGTCCTTGCCGGGCGGGGTGCCGGTGGTCATCACCATGTGCTTCACGCCGTCGAGCTCGACGGCGGCCTTCGCCACTTCGGCGAGCTGGGCGGGCGTCTTGCGCTCGATGGTGCGGCCGGCCGCCAATGACTGGCCGATGGCGCAGAACTGGCAGGTCTTGGTGCGGCTCTGGTAGCGGATGCAGGTCTGCAGCACCGTGGTCGCCAGCACGTCGCGCCCATGCAGCACGGCGATCTTGGAATAGGGAATGCCGTCCGCCGTGCTCAGCCCGTAGAATTTCGGCTGCAGCGGAAACGTCACCTCGCCGAGGCTCAGCCCGTCGCGGCTGATGCGGCTGCGACCGAACGCGTCGGGCTTCTCGACCAGATACGGGCTCTCGAAGGCCGGCGCGGTGTGCACCGGCACCATCACCGTCATGCCTTCGATGGTCATCGCCTTGTGGTCGGACGGCCCGGCGCCGCCGCGGCGGCTGTCGGCGCCGGCGCGCGGATCAACCAGCCGCACCCCGTAGGACTGCAACTCGTTGATCAGCCGCTCCGTCGGCAAGGGCTGCAATTCGCTTGTCGGATCCATCGGTTTCATCGAGGTCGCTCCCGGCAACGACAGGGAAGGGCTCCGCGGTCCGCATCGGCGCGGACGGGCGATTGTCGAGGTTGAGGCTGAGCAGTTCGGGCCGGGCGTAATGGCCGACCGAATCCATCATCCGCTTGCGCTTGGTGATTAGCGCCATGTCGAGATCGGCGACGAGGATGCCCTCGCCGGAGGTCAGCGGCGGCACGAGATGGCTGCCTTCGGGCGAGACGATCGCCGTCATGCAGCCGCCGGTGAGCGCCTTGCGGAGCTTCTCGTCCGGGCTGATGCGGGCGACCTGCTCCTCGGTGAGCCAGCCGGTCGAGTTGACGACGAAGCAGCCGCTTTCCAGCGCGTGGTGGCGGATCGTCACCTCGATCTGCTCGGCGAAGATCGGCCCGACCAGCGCGCCGGGGAACTGCGCGATGTGGATCTCCTCGTGCTGCGCCATCAGGGCGTAGCGGGCGAGCGGGTTGTAGTGCTCCCAGCAGGCGAGCGCGCCGACCCGGCCGACGGCGGTCTCCACCACCTTGAGCCCGGCGCCGTCGCCCTGGCCCCAGATCATCCGCTCGTGGAAGGTCGGGGTCAGCTTGCGGCGCTTGAGCTTCAGGGTGCCGTCGGCATCGAACAGGATCTGCGTGTTGTAGAGCGAGCCGTGGTCGCGCTCGTTCACCCCGAGCACGACCACGATGGAGTGGCGGCGCGCGGCGGCGGCGACCGCCTCCGTCACCGGGCCGGGAACCGCGACCGCATGCTCGTACAGCCGCAGGTGCTCGGCGCCCGTCAGCACGGGCGGGAGCACGAAGGAGAAGTAGGGATACCAGGGCACGAAGGTCTCGGGGAACGCCACGAGTTGCGCCCCCCTGCCCGCGGCCTCCGCGATCGCCGCCAGCACGCGGTCGAGCGTGCCGGCCCCGCTGTCGAGGTCCGGCGCGATCTGCACGGCGGCGACGCGCACCACTCTTTTCTCGGCCATCCCGGCCTCCCTTTATGCGGCCTTGCGGCTCAGAGGGGACCGGTCACAGGGTCCAGGTGTCGAGGATGAAGGCGTTGTCGCGCCGGTGCAGCAGCACGATGTCGAGCACGTCGAGCGGGCTGATCGGGATGATGCCGGGGATCAGCGAGCCCTCGCCATGGCCGTAGAGCGCCTGGAGCGCGAAGCGGCAGACATAGACCTTGCCGCCTTCCTCGATGAACTTGGTGATCTGGTTGTTGAAGTTCTGATGACCCGGAAACGCCTCGTCGCCGAGCTTGGGGAAGCCGCGCTGCACGCCGAGCGTGACGCCGGGTCCATAGAGCAGGATCGAGGTCTCGAAGCCCTTGCGCTGCAGGCGGGTGGCCTGGAGCAGGTTGACGAAGCCGATGGAGCCCTCGAACGCCACGGTATGGAAGGTGACGAGCGCCTTCTCGCCGGGCTGGGCCTTTACGTCCTCGAACTTCTTGTCCTCGTAGTCGACCAGAATGTCGCCCTTCTGGTTCGCGGGCTTCGTGACTGCGGGCATGATGCGCTCCTTGGGCTCAAACGAATGGGCTCGAATGGCGGGTCCGGGACGGCCGGATCACGCCGAGGGAGGATTGCAATCAATGTGCCAATTGACTGTTTGCACAAAACATCATCAAAACAGTCAATTTACATTCAATAATACAGTCAATTGAGAAGACTTGGTCGTTCCGACTTTGCTTGGATGTTGAGCGGCCGCCCATTCAATTGGCGGGATTCTGCCTCCTCGCTGCGCATTGATGGTTTCATGCTTGCCTTGGGAAGGAGGCACGCAAGATCGATTCCATTGATGACATGCGTTGACTGCATCACTATACAGTCAATTATGGACGACCGGATTCGCATCGTCGAATCAGGGCCGCCGGCCGCTCGCGGCCGGCAGGTGCGGTGAGTGGAAGACAAGACGAATGGCCGACTGGACTCCCGACCTCACCCGCAGCGACAAGCCGCGCTACCTCGCCATCGCCGACCTGATCGCCGAGGACCTCAAGGCCGGGCGGCTGGCGGTCGGCGACCGGCTGCCGCCGCAGCGCAAGCTGGCGGGCCGGCTGGAGATCGATTTCACCACCGTGGCGCGCGGCTATGTCGAGGCGCAGAAGCGCGGGCTGGTGGAATCGCGCGTCGGCCAGGGCACGTTCGTCGTCGGCCTGCCGCGCCCGGCGGTTCGGCTGGCGCGCGCGCCGCGTGTCGAGATCGTCGACCTCTCGATGAACCTGCCGCCCGAGCCCGACGATCCGGCGCTGATCGAGCGCATGCAGGAGGGGCTCGCCGAGGTCGGGCGCGATCTGGTCGCGCTGCTGCGCTATCAGGGCTTCGGCGGCTCGCCGGCCGACAAGGACGCCGCCTCCGCCTGGCTCAGCCGGCGCGCCATGGTGCCGGCGCAGGAGCGGGTGTTCGTGACCCCCGGCGCGCATGCGGCGCTGCTCGGCATCTTCACGCTGCTGGCCAAGCCCGGCGACGTGGTGCTGTGCGAGGCGATCAGCTATCCCGGCGCGCGCTCCATCGCCGCGCAGCTGGGCGTGAAGCTGGTCGGCCTGCCGATGGACCGCGACGGCATCGATCCCGACGCCTTCGCCGATGCCTGCCGCAAGCTGGCGCCCAAGGCGCTCTACATCAATCCGACGCTGCACAATCCGACCACGCTGACCGTGCCGGAGGCGCGCCGTGCCGCGATAGCCAATGTCGCCCGGCGCTTCCAGGTGCCGATCGTCGAGGACGACGCCTATGGCTTCATTCCCGCGCACGGCCTGCCGCCCCTCGCCGCCATCGCGCCGGACCTGACCTGGCACGTGGCGGGGCTGGCCAAATGCATCGGCGCCGGCCTGCGCGCCGCCTATGTGGTGGCGCCCGAGGCGCGGGCCGGCTGGCCGTTCTCCGCCGCGCTGCGGGCGGCGAACGTCATGGCCTCGCCGCTGACCGTCGCGCTGGCGACCCGCTGGATCGAGGACGGCACCGCCGACACGCTGCTGCGCTTCATCCGCGCCGAGACCGCCGTGCGGCAGAAGATGGCGGCCGAGATATTGCCGGCCGGCAGCTTCCGGGCGGATCCCGAGAGCTTCAATCTCTGGGTGGAGCTGCCGGAGCCGTGGACCCGCTCGGCCTTTGTCGGCCACATGCAGTCCACCGGCATCGGCGTCGTGGCGAGCGACGTGTTCACCGTCGCCGGCAACCCGCCGGAAGCGGCGCGCGTCTGCCTCGGCGGGCCGGTGGACCGCGAGAAGGTGCGCAGCGCCCTGGAATATATGGCGCACGCGCTCGACCACTCGCCGGCGGCGGCCTCCGCGTTCCTGTGAGCCTGGCGGGGGCGGGTAAGCCCCCGGTCAAGCTCCGGCGTCGCCCGGTTGCCATCCGGTGCGACGCCTCGGGGTGCGCCCTGCCGACAGGCGGAGAGTGCGGAGGGGCGCGCCCTCAGGTGCGCATGTCCTTCAGCACGATGCGCACCAGGTCGGCGGCGTTCTTGGCGCCGAGCTTCTCCATGATGCGGGCGCGATGCACCTCGATGGTGCGCGGCGAGATGCCGAGCTTGCGCCCGGCCTCCTTGTTGGAGGCGCCGGAGGCGATCTGCACCAGCACCTCGCGCTCGCGCGGGGTGAGCAGGTCGTGGCCGGGAAAATGCGCGGTGAGCAGGTCGCCCGGCCCGGATGTGACGCGCCGCGCCTGCGCGGCGATGGCGTCCCGCACCCGGTCCAGCACCGTGTCGGCGTCGAAGGGCTTCTCGATGAAATCGAGCGCGCCGTGACGGATGGCGTCGACCGCCATCGGGATGTCGCCCTGGCCGGAAATGATGAAGATCGGCGCCGGGTAGCGGTCCGCCTCCAGCTCCTTCAGGATGTCGAGCCCGGAGCGGCCGGGCATGTGGACGTCGAGGATGACGCAGGCCGGCACGCTCTGGCGGGCGACGGCGAGAAAGGCGGCACCATCGGAAAAGCTGCGGACATGATAGCCTTCGAGGCTCATCACCAGCGCGAGCGCATCGCGGACCGCCGCGTCGTCATCGACGACATAGATGTCACCGAGCCCCGTCATGTGACCCGCCATTCGCCTGCCCTCCCTGGTCGGCCTCGACCGCCGTCTGTTCGACCCGGATCGGCAGCGACAGCGAAAAGCATGCGCCGCGCCCGTCGCCGCCGGGATCCACCACCAGATCGCCCCCGTGGTTCTGGGCGATCGTCCGCGAAATCGCAAGTCCGAGCCCCATGCCGCGACTTTTTGAACTGGCGAAGGCCTGGAACAGCTTGGGCAGCGCGTCCGGCGCGATGCCGGGCCCGCTGTCGGTCACTTCCAGCACCACATGGGTGGCGGTGCGGCGGGTGGCGATGCGCACCGCCGGATGCTCGGCCAGCGTCGCCGCCTCGATGGCGTTGCGCACCAGGTTGACGATGATCTGCTGCACCTGCACCGGGTCGACCATCACCGATGGCAGGTCGTCCTGCTGCTCGCGGCGAATCGCGATGCGGTGGCGCTGGCCGAGCAGGGTCAGCTCGACCGCGTCGTCGACCAGCGGGTCGAGCGGCCGCCACTGGCGCACCGGATCGCGCTTCTCGACGAATTGCCGCATCCGCTGGATGATGTGGCCGGCACGCTCGGCCTCGCCCGCCGCCTTGTCGAGGATGTCGCCGACCGAGGTATTGAGATCGACGCCCTTGGCGTGGGCGCGCCGGACCGCCTGCAGATAGAGCATCAGCGCCGTCAGCGGCTGGTTCAGCTCATGGGCGATGGCGGCACCCATCTCGTCGATGGCGGAGACGCGGGCGAGATGCACCAGCTCGCTCTGCAGCTCGGCGAGGCGCTGCTCGCTCTCCTTGCGCGGGCGCAGGTCGCGCAGGATGCCGATGAACTGCCGCCCGTCCGGGGTCTGCGCCTCGCCCACCGAGAGCTCCAGCGGGAACACGGTGCCGTCGGCATGGCGCCCGCGCACCTCGCGGCCGATGCCGATGATCTTCTTCTCGCCGGTGCGGATATAGCTGCCGATATATTCGTCGTGCTCGACGGCATATTCGGTCGGCATCACCATCTTGACGTTCTGGCCGACCGCCTCGCGGGCGAGGAAGCCGAACATGTTCTCGCAGGCCTTGTTGAACACCAGGATGCGGCCGCGATCGTCGATGACGATGATGCCGTCAGCCGCGGTGTCGAGCACGGACAGCAGCCGCGCCTCGGAAACCGTCTGCAGGGGCGGGCAGGAAGCACGATCGGACGAAGCGCTGTCGGGCATGATATGATCTTGCGACGTTCATCCGCGCCGGGCAAGGCGGACCGGCGCCTTCGCCCGCCAAACTTCACAATGCGTTCCGTCCGTTCCGGCGCCGCCGGCTCACTTGGTGAGCCAGCGCACCAACCGGTCGGTGGCTTCCAGGAGCTGCGCCTCGCCGCGCGCGAAGCACATGCGGATATAGTTCTCGCCGCCCGGCCCGAAGGCGGTGCCGGGCGCGAGGCCGATATTGGCCTCGTCGACCAGCTTGAGCGCCAGCGCCCGCATGTCGGTTTCGCCCTCGACGCCGAAGAACATGTAGAACGCCCCCGGCGGGCGGGCGAGCCGCACCCGGTTGGTCGGCAGCAGGCCGTCGGCGACGATGTCGCGCCCGCGCCGCGCCCGCTCGATCTGGTGGGCGACGAAGCTCTCGCCGCGCTCCAGCGCCGCGACGCCGGCGCGCTGCATGAACGCGGCGACGCCGGAGGTCGAATACTGGATGAGGTTGGCGATGACGTTGCCGAGCGCCGGATTGGCCTCGATCCAGCCGAGCCGCCAGCCGGTCATCGCCCAGTTCTTGGAGAAGGTCTGCACGAAGAGGATGCGGTCCTCCGGCTCCATCACCTGATGGAAGGAAGGCGCCAACCCGCCCTCGCCGGCCTCGTAGTAGAAGCGGCCATAGATCTCGTCGGCGATGATCCACAGCCCGTGGCGGCGGGCGATGTCGAGCACGCCGCGCAGCGTCTCCAGCGGCGCGACGAAGCCGGTCGGGTTAGCCGGCGAATTGATGAAGATCACCCGCGTGCGCGGGGTGATCGCGTCCTCCAGCCGGCCGAGGTCGAGCGAGAAGCCGCTCGCCGGATCGAAGGCGAAGGGCACGAAGACCGGATGCGCGCCCAGCACCTGCGCCGCCGCCGCGGCGTTCGGCCAGGACGGCGACGGGATGAGGATCTCCTCGCCGGCGCCGAGCGTCAGCTGCAGCGCGATCTGGATAGCCTGCATGCCCGAGCCGGTGACGTAGTAGCGCTCCGGGTCCTCGGCGACGCCGTAGAGCCTGGTCATGTAGCGGGCAAGCGCGGCGCGCAGCTCGGGAATGCCGCGCTGCCAAGTGTAGAAGGTCTCCCCGGCCGCCAGCGAGCGCGTCGCCGCCTCGGCGATGAAGGCCGGGGTCGGCAGGTCGCCCTCGCCCGCCCAGAGCGGGATCATCCCCGGCCGCTCGCGCCCGTAATTCATCACCTCGACGATGCCGCTGCCCGGAACGGCGAGCGCCTGCGGGCGGGCGAAATCGAGCGGCGAGCGCGACGGCACGAAGGAGCTGGAGGCGAGCGTCATAGGCGAATCCCGGCTGGTTCGGCGAAAGCTGCGAAAGCGGCAGCATAGCGCGGCGGCGCGTTCGCGTTCATCAAAAGCTGTGTGAACAACCATCGACCCGCGTGATGGATCGGCGGATGGCGGCTCAGCGGGTGGAAGCTCAGCCTTTGCGGCGGTCGCGGGCGAGTTCGCGCAGCGGGCGGGCGGGATTGCCGAGCACCGCCACGCCCGGCGGCACCGACTTGGTCACCACCGCTCCCACGCCGATGGTGGCGCCGGCACCGATGGTGAGCGGCCGCCCCGCGCGCCCGTTGGTGACGGTGCAGCCGGCGCCGAAAAACACGTCGGCGCCGACCTCGACGAAGCCGGAAATGGTGGTGTGCGGGCAGAGCAGGCAATTGTCGCCCATCACCACGTCATGGGCGATCGAGCATAGCGGCATCACCTGGATGTTCTCGCCCAGCACCGTGTTCGGCCCGACGAAGCAGGGCATGGCGATCAGCGTGCCGAGGCCGACGCTGACTCCCGGAAAGTGCCGGGCGGTGAGGTCGCGCCCGTCGATCAGCTCGCCGCCGGCCGCGCGCACCTTGGCCGCCAGCATGCGCCGCGCCGCCGGCGAGCCGACCGAGACGAACACCACCGGGCGCGGATGCATCTGCGCCCATTCGTCGAGATTGATGATCGGCAGCCCGTCGAGCATCACCCCCTTGCCGCCCTGCATGTCGTCGATGAAGGCGGCGACGGTGTGGATGTCGTAATAGTTGCGAAAGCCGTGGGCGATACCCTGCGCCTGGCCTCCGGCGCCGTAGATCACGATGGGGGGAAAGGACACGGCACGTCTCCGAAGCACGTTCGAGGCAGGACAGAGCGCCGACCATATAGCGGCATAGCGCACGGATCACATCTGGAATCGTTCGATTTGCATGCCGCACCGGCATCGTGATGGTATAGATCCACGGCAAGTCGCGCGGCGGGCCGCCGGGGCCCGAGAACATGTTGCAACGCAAGATAAGAACAAGTGAAGGGAGCCCGTCTTGAAGTTCACGGAACTCGTTCCCGGCCTCGATCGACTGCTCGGCGGGAAGTACAAAAGAAAAGTCCGCTCTCTCTCTGCCACGGTCGACGCCATCCGTGAAGAACTCGGTCAGAAGGACGCCACGATCGCCTGGTTGCTGACCCGCGCCGACGAGTTGGAGCGCACCTCGCGCCGCCTCATCGAGAGCGGCGACGAGCAGGTCCGCGCCCTCAACCGCCACGTCGACGAGCTGCGCGGGCAGATCGATACGCTGCGGCAGGAAAACGCACGGGAGCAGACCGATCTGGCCGGCCGGCTCCAGCGCGAGGGCAGCGACATCCGCACCAACCTGCGCCACGAGATGCTGCGCGTCGATTACGCACTCGGCGAGATCGAGGGGCTCGGCCCGGTGCGCGACGACTTCATCTCCGCCCGGCGCACCGCCGAGTACCAGCAGGTGTTCGACGAGGTCGAGCCGCTGGTCTCGGTCTGCGTCAGCACATTCAATCGCTCCGACCTGCTGATGGAACGCGCCATCGCCTCGCTGCAGGCGCAGACCTATACCAATCTGCAGATCGTCGTCGTCGGCGACCATTGCACCGACGACACCGCCGAGCGGCTGGCGGCGCTGGGCGATCCGCGCATCGAATTCTACAATCTGCCCGAGCCGACGGTCTATCCGCGCCCCGGCCGCGACCGCTGGTTCGTCGCCGGCACCGGGCCGGCGCTGTTCGCCCGCACCAGGGCGCGCGGGTCGTTCATCACCGCGCTGGACGAGGACGACACCTACGAGCCGGAGCGCGTCGCGACGGTGGTCGAGGCGGTGCAGCGCGAGCGCGCCGATTTCGTCTGGCACAAGTTCATGTGGCAGAACCCGGACGGCAGCTGGCGCGAGGCCGGCAACGGCAAGCTCGAATATGCCCAGCTCAGCGTCGGCATGTGCCTGTTCCACAAGTATTTCGGCCGCATCGTTCCCAATATCCACGCCTACCGCATGGATGAGGCGGGCGACTGGAACTATATCCGCCGCATCAAGCACCTGCGGCCGAACACGTTCTTCATCGACCGTCCGCTGACCAATTATTACCAGCTGCCGCAGCGTCCGC
Organism: Ancylobacter sp. GW821-FHT10E12; assembly: GCF_058809335.1. Lineage (NCBI taxonomy): Bacteria > Pseudomonadati > Pseudomonadota > Alphaproteobacteria > Hyphomicrobiales > Xanthobacteraceae > Ancylobacter > Ancylobacter sp. GW821-FHT10E12. The sequence continues at coordinate 264,695 of NZ_JBXASN010000003.1, forward strand.
CCTTCGCGCCGCGCGAGGGCGAGACCTATCTGGAGTGAGGCCGGAACCCGGCTCCGGTCGCCGGCGGCCTCAGCACATCGCCAGCGCTTCGGAGAAGATCCACCACATCTCGTCGGCGCTCTCCGCATCGGCGCCGTCATAGACCGGCAGGCAGACGGTGCGGCTCGACAGGTCCATGGCCCGCGGCACGGCGGCGGGCACGGCGGACATGGAGAGCGGCGGATAATAATAGCGCCGCAGCTGCATGCCGGCGGAAACGCAGTTGCGCACCACCGCATCGGCGCTCATGCCGTCCGGCAGACGAACGGCGAAGCATTGCCAGGGCGAGTTCACCTCGTCCCCCGGCGCCACGAAGGTTTCCAGCCCCGCCTGCAGCGCCCGCGCGTTGTAGCGCGCCGCCACCGCCTGGCGCTCGTTGAGGCGGGTGGGGAAATGGTTGAGCACGGCGATCGCCATCGCGGCGGTCAGCTCGTCCATCTTGCCGTTGATGCCCTCGCCCGGCTGCAGGTCGCCCAGCGACCACAGGCCGAAATTCAATGCCGAGCGGACATTCTGCCGGGCGGCGGGCGGCACCACGATGAGCCCGCCCTCGCCGACGCCGAACGGCTTGGTCGCGTGCAGCGAGAACGCCTCGAAGGCCTCCAGCACGCTGAACCGCTCGACGACGGCACGGTCGACGCCGAGCCCGGCGGCATTGTCGATGATCATCGTCACGTCGTGGCGGCGGCACACCTCGGCAAGGTCGCCGAGATCGGACCAGATGCCATAGGGCCGCACCACGATCAGCGCCCGGCAGCCATGGGCGCCGATCAGCGCCTCGGCGGCATCGGCGTCGAGCACGCCGGTGATGGCGTCGACATCGCCGACGATCACCGGCAGTCCGGCACTGCGCACCGCCGCCAGCGTCGCCGGGAAGGTGAAGGCGGGCACCACCACCGGACCGGAGATCCGCATGGCGATCAGCACCGCGGTCAGCGCGGCGGTGCAATTGGCCGCCGCGACCACGCCATGATCGGGGAAATAGACGCTCTCGACCCGCTTCTCGAAGTAGAGCGAGGAGGGACCGAAGTTCGAATAGAAATTGGAATCGCGCGAACGCTGAAATTCCGCATCCACTTCGGCCAACGAAGGTAATTGTGGCCGGACAAAAGGAAAACGGAAAGTAAAAGGTGCGACGACGTTGGAAGGCCCCACAATATTCATCCGCCCGGCCTTGCCCATGGCAAGAGGTATCTATTTATTATTGGTTTTTCCCGAAACGAACCCACTGCCGCTCCGGCTCCGCGAGATCCGGCACGTATAAGTCGGATTCTCGAGCCGGCACTGCCCCGCGCAGCGCCTTCTCGTAGGTGAAATCTAGCGCCATTTAAGAAGCGATAAAAGCGACTTCGTCACGAAACATGAACGTTTCATTGCGGATTGACACAATTGATCACGTCGATGGCCGCTCATGGATCGACATCCGCGGGGATGCTGGCGGCGGCGCGCCGATTGTGCGGGGTCAGGGGGCCCCGGCATTTCCCAGCAGGCGTGCCCGCACATATTTGCGGAAGCTGCGCGGCACGGTGCGGCGGATGAAGGTCTGTATATGCTCATACAGATCGGCGTAGCGGGAACGCTCCTGCGCGAGCAGCTGTTCCAGTTCGAGCGCATGGGCGCGCAATTCGCGCCGTTCGCGATCGAGCGACTCGCGTTCGCGCTCGCAGAGCTGGCGCTCCTGCTCGTGCTCGGCGGCCAGCCGGGAGATCCGCTCCGCCGCCTGCGCGCGCTCCTCCTCCAGCGCCCCCTCCTGCTGCGCCGCCTGCCTCTCCCGTTCCTGCCGCTGCGTCTCCAGCGCCGCCTGCAGGCCGGGGCGTTCGGCCATCGCGGTCAGCACGGTCTCGATGTCGCTCGTCTGCACGAACAGCGAGGAAATCCGCGCCTCGATCGGCGCATCGGAAGCGATGCCGACGAAATACAGTGCGCGCGGCAGCCCCTCATTGGCCTCGTAATGCGACGGCCCGCGCTTTTCGAAGGTCAGGGTGCGCGTCGGCGCCTCCTGGTCCTCCAGAATCAGCGCCGAGCCCAACATCGGGCGCTGGGCGAGGATCCGGGCATGCGCGAACACGCCGGTCAGCAGCGCGGCGAACTGCGCCCGGGTCAGTTCGCGGGCATGGTAGGGATTGGCGTGGCTGCCGGGCGGCGAATAGACGTCGCGATCCGGCGAGGAGACGATGAACATCCCGCCGGGCCGCAGCACACGCGCCACCTCGGCCAGGAAGGCCTCCTGCTCGTAGAAATGCTCGATGGTCTCGAAGGAGACCACGCGGTCGACGCTGGAATCGGGCAGGTCGATCCGCCGCGCGTCGCCGACCTGGAAGCGCAGGTTGTCGCGGATATAGGTCGCCTGCGCATGGTCCACCACCGGGGCGGACACGTCCATGCCGACCACCGAGCGCGCCACCTGGGCAAGCAGCGCGCTGCCATAGCCCTCGCCGCAGGCGATATCGAGCACGTCGCAGCCGCGCGACAATTCGCGGGCCAGGAAATAGCGGTGCAGATGCTCGACCTCGACCTGCCCGGCCACCGAGGTGGTCAGGCGCTCGCCCGTCCAGGGCAATGGCTGGGCCGGAATGGTCCGTTCAAAAATCTCGCCCACGGCTTCCTCGCGACTGCGCCCCCCGGTGCAGCAGAACGTTTTTCCGGCCGGACGTCAAAACCGTACCGCCGGCAGGCCCGGCATCGGCGGGGCGCCGGGCCGATCGGCGCCGTCGGCCGGCGCCTCAGGGTTGCGTCACCCTCTCCAGCCGGCAGCCGCGCGCGCCGGCAACGTCGATGTTGGAGACGATCGGCGCGCAGTCATCGGTACGCTTGAGGCCGAAATAGGACAATGTCTGCTCGGCCTGGCCGGACGTGTTGCGCACGTTCTCGAATCCCCAGATCGGGCCGGGATGGGCGGCGATGGCCTGTTCGATGCGCTTCAGCAGCGTGCCCTCGGTGCCGGGCCGCGCCTCGACGGCGCCGGTGCCCGCCAGCAGGGTGTCGGCGGGGATGAGCCGCGCGCCCGCCGGCAGTTCGCCCACCATCAGCGACAGCCTGGCCAGCGCCTCGTCGTCGAGGATGACCACCGCGGCGACCGGCCGGGGATGGCTGGCGATCGCCTCCTCGATACGCTTCTGCAGCGTCGCCGACGCGCCGGCAGCATCCGCCGGCGCCGGCGCCGCCCGCACGCCGGGGCGCACGAGATTGCTGTTGGCGGCGATCACCGGCACGCTGGGCGGCAGTTCCGGCACCACGAAGGACAGGGCGGAATCGTCGAGGATCACCACCATGCCGTCGGCAGGCACCGGCGGCAGCGACACCTCCACCGCGTGCGGCGCCTTGTTGGCGCGGTCCCACCACGGATATTTGGTGAACGCCGCCGTCGCCACGCCGATGACCACCAGCGCCCACCCGGCCCGCAGGATCTGGCGCGGCGGCACCAGCGCCGCGACGACGCCGACGATGAACACGCCCGCGAAGCTCTCCACCACCGCGAGATAGCGGTAGATCGAGAACTGCACCTCCCACAGCACATAGGCGATGAACAGGAACACGCCGAGCAGCGCGCTCACCCGCGTCGCCGGCCGCTCCGGCCGGGTGAGCGCGCCGCGCGCCAGCAGCACGGCCGTCGCGACGAAGGCGGCGAGCGCCAGCAGCATGCGCGGATCGCGCATGTTGAGCTCGATCGCCCGGTGCGACAGGGTGAACGCCCAGGCCGCCGGGTAGAACAGCTTCGACAGCAGGTCGGCCGGCTTGAAGCGGTCGTCCGTCCACTGGCCGGGATCGACCCAGTCGGAACGGAAAATGTTGTTGTAGATCGGGAAGACCGGATTGCCGGTCATCTGGTAATTGTGCAGCCAGTGCGGCCCGATGACGACGCACGTCGCGATCACCCCGGCGAGGCCGAACAGGAAGGCCGCCGCCACCCCGTTCCTCCAGCGCGGCAGCGAGGCGAGGAACACCGCCACGAACAGGCCGACGAACAGCGGCACGCTGGTCAGCTTGAAGGCGACCGTCGCTCCGCAGAGCGCGCCGGCGAGCAGCACCAGCCATGGATTCTGCCGGGCTCCGGGTCCACGATAGGCGACATGGCCGAACCACAGCGCGGTGCCCACGAGGAAGGGGAGGCTCTGGGGAATCTCGCTCATCGTGGTGCCGACGGTGGAGAGCGAGGCCGCGCCGGTGATGCCGAACAGCGCCGCCAGCGCCGCCATCCCCTCGCGGCGCGGCCATTCCGGCGGGATCGCCAGCCGCCCGACAAGGAAGACGAGGAAGGCGGCGAAGGCATAGGGCAGCGCCATCAGCGCATGCAGCAGCCTGGGACGGTCGTTCAGCGCCGTGGTCAGCCGGTAGTAATGCGCGTCGATGCCGGGATAGAAGAAGGTCTGCAGCTGCGCCGGGGCGATGTCCTGCGGCCGCGGGCCGGTCGCCGCGACATAGCCGTTATAGCGATGGTAGATGCGCAGGTCCGGCGTGCCGTCGCCCCGCATGTGCACGCCGACCGCCAGGAAAAACACCACATAGAGCGCGAGGACCAGCGGCACCGCGTGGCGCTGCATCCATGCCGTCGAAGCCGCGAGGCGGTCGGTCATTGGTCGCTCCCGTTTCGTCGGCCGCGGCAGCCGCACGGCATCGCGCGGATCCCGCACATGGATCAGGCGATCAGCCCGCGCAGCTTGTCGGTGAAGCGCTCGGGCGCATAGATCGCCGCGCGGGCCCCTGCCGCCCAGCCGATCGCCGTGCGCTTGCCGCCCGCCCCCGGCGCCAGTATGGCGCGGCTGCGCGATACCAGATCGGCCAGGTCGTCATAGAGGAAACCGTCCACGCCGTCATGGATGATCTCGCGGGCGCCACCGGCCCTGAGCGCGAAGGTCACGCATTGCGCCGACATCGCCTCGACGATGGCGATGCCGAAATGCTCGGCGAGCTCGGGATGGGCGGCGAGATCGGCGCCGAGGCCGGTGCCGTGCCAGTAGACCGCCGCGTCGCGGTACAGGGCGGCCAGGTCCTGCGTCGAGCAGTTGACGTGGAACGTCACCGGCAGCCCCTCGGCGAGGCGGCGCAGCTCGCGCAGATGGTCCATGTGCTCGGCCCCCGGCATGGAGGAGCCGGCCAGATGCAGCTCGGCCTCGATGCCGCCGGCCTCGTAGAGGGTGCGGAAGGCGTTGATCAGCAGGTCGTGCCGCTTGGAATGGCCGCCGGCGAAGAAACGGCCGACCGACAGGATGATCGGCTTCTTCGCCCCCGCGTCGCCGGTGAATTGCGGCACCGGCGGCTCGATCACCGCGATGTTCCGGGGCGGCAGGCCGAGGCGGCGCAGCCCGGTCTCGACCGCACCGCGGGTGAAGCGGGAATTCACCACGAAGCCCGCATAGCCGTCGAGCAGCGCCAGGTCCGGCCGCTCGCGACGGCCGGTCGGGAACGGGAACTGGCAGTGGTAATAGCTCAGCGGCGCGCGCGCCGGCACCGGCGGCATCACATGGTTGCCCATGGTCACCATCAGGTCGAAGGGCGCCAGTGCGTCGAGCTCGTCCTCGGTCGCGGTGGCGCAGTCGTCGAGATCGATGTCGAACAGCCGGCCCAGCGACTTGAGCCGCAGCCGGCTATAGGCGTGCGGCGTCACCACCGTCACCGCGTAGCGGTCGGTCAGCGAGGCGGCGAGCGTCATCAGGTAGCGCTCGCCGCCGCCCGGCGTGATGCCATAGGGCGTGTAGATGAGCGCGCGGCGCGCGGGCAGCGCGCGCGCCGGCCGCGGCGCGGTGTCGCCGATCACCTCGGCGCGCACCTTGTCGAGCTCGACGGGATCGCGCGCCTTCAGATAGGCGCCCCAGCGGGCGAAGAACTTGGCGCGGTTGAGATCGCCGAGCGCCTGCTTGCGGACGGAGGGGATCGCTCGCTCGTCGGTGGAATAGCCCTCCAGATGCACCACCTCCACCGCCGGGCGCAGCCGCACCGTCCGGCCCATGGCGGCGAATTTGAAGCACAGGTCGGTGTCTTCGTAATAAGCCGGCTCATAGTTGAGATCGAAGCCGCAGGCGGTGCGGAAAGCGTCGGCATGCACCAGGAGGCAGGCGGCTGAGACGTAGTCCATCGCCCGCGAGGGCAGTTCGCCGAGCGAGGCGGCCGGCAGGCCGCGCAAGTGCCGCGAGGGATAGGCGGTCTCGTCCAGCGTGCCGCCGGCTTCCTGCACCATGCCGTCGGGGAACAGGAAGAGCGGCCCGGCGGCGGCGGCCTCGGGATGGTCCGCGAGTTCGTCCTTCAGCCCGGTGAGCCAGCCGGGCGCGACGAAGACGTCGTTGTTGAGCAGGCACAGCAGCCGGCCGCGCGCCTTCTCCGCGAGGATGTTGTTGGCCTCGCCGAAGAAGCGGTTCACCCCCAGCGGGAACAGCCGCACCCCCGGCCCGAGATCGTCGAGCACCGCGAGGTCGGCGCGCCGGCTGCCATTGTCGGCGATCAGGATCTCGTAGGTCACGCCGCCGGTATGCGCCCAGATGTGCTCGACGCACAGCCGGGTCATGGTGGCGGCGTTCCAGTTGATGACGAGGATCGACACCTCGGGCGCGTCGGTATCGCACCAGATGCGCGCCCGCGCCTTCAGCTCCTCCACCGGGATGCCGAGCTTGAGCGAGGGCAGCAGCCTTCCGGTGCGGTCGTCGGGCACCAGCAGGTCGGCGAGCGCGGCATAGGCGCGGTTGGCGGAGCTCTTCCAGCTGCCGGGCCGCCACGTCTCGCGGATCCGCGCCTCCGCCGCCTCGATGGCCGGCACGTCCACGATGGCGCGGCGCAGCGCCCCGATCGCCGATTCGAGATCGGTCGGGTCGAAATAGAACGGCAGGTCGCCGGCATATTCGCGCACCGGCGGCAGGTCGGAGACCACCACCGGCTTGCCATAGGCGAGGCTGTCGGCCACCGGCAGGCCGTAGCCCTCCGCCAGCGAGGAAAAGACGGTGAACCGGCAGGCGCGGTAGAGGCCGTCGAGCTCGGCATCGGTGACGTCGGTCAGCACCTGCAGGCGGCCGGCCTCCCACAGCGCCATCGCGTCCGGCGTGTCGGCGAGCTTCAGGTCGTCGCGGCCGACCAGCACCAGCAGCGGCAGGCGCTCGGCGCCGATCTCGTCGAAGAGCCGGCGCCAGGCGGCGACCAGCAGGCTCTGGTTCTTGCGGGTGTCGATGGTGCCGACGCTCAGCGCGAAGGGCGCGCCCACCCCGGCGCGAAGCGGCGCCCCGGCCTCCCGCGCCGGCGTGACGCTGGGGCCGAAGGGCACGACATGGATGCGCCCCCTGGGCGTTATCGTCTCGGCAGCGCACCAGGCTTCGATGTCGCGGCGCACCGTGTCGCAGGAGACCAGGATCGCCTCCGCCTCGCGCGCGACCTCCGACAGCCAGTACTTGAACTCGGAAAGCTGGCGGGGATTGGCCTCGCGCGGCCGCTGGATCGGGATGATGTCGTGCACCAGCACGCTGTAGCCGATGCCCTGCGCCCGCACGCGGCGCAGCAGCTCGACATAATAGGCGGTCCACACCACGCCGGTGAACACGACATGGTCGCCGGCGCGCGGCTCGCCGTCCGGCCGCGGCACCGCCTCGAGCTGCGCCCACAGCGCCGCCTCGGCGTCGGAATTCGGGTGGCGATGGCCGGGACGATGCCAGGCGCCGATCCCGTGGCCGGCGGTGATGGCGGGGAACCAGATCGGCTCCTTCCTGCCATCGAGGCCGCCGGCGAACATTTCGCTGGTCACCCGGCCGACGCCGGTGACATGCGCATGCGAGGACATCCAGTCGAGCGTGTCGCCCATGAAGAACCAAAGGCGCGGGGTCTTCGGCGCATTGGCGGCGGCGGCGAGGGCGGATGCGGCGCGGTTGCGCGCCACCGTTTCCATATAGCGGCAGAACGGCTTGCGCGGCCGGCCGTTCTTGTGCTGGACGATGAAGCGCAGATCGCCGCGCGGGCGCCCGTTACTGTGAAACAGCGCCTTGCGAAGCCATTTGCGCGGCCGGCCATCAGCGTGGAACAGCGGCGAGAGCAACAGCTTCTGGAAGAATCGCGTCATGCGCCGCCGACGCCGCCCGGCATTCGGCGCCCCATGGGCGAGGCTATCTGTCTCGGGCATTCTCGTTGCGGCTCCTTCCGGGGCGCAGTTTGGTCCGTAGCGAAGATGGCTCGCCGCCATTTCCAAGGTTTAGTGAGATTCCCGGCTCCGCACCAAGCGACTTATCGCACGGAACCTGCCGGGCGGTTTCCTTTTGTAGCGTCAAGGGCTTTCCGGCGCTTTAACCGCGAGGTAGCTGAGCAGCTTGGCTTCGCGGCGCCCGCGCGCCACACCGTCGAGCACCAGGCCGATGGTGAAGGACAGGAAGGCCGACAGCGTCAGGCCGGTGGCCAGCACCGCGCTCGGCAGGCGCGGCACCAGGCCGGTGCGCTCGAATTCGACGAAGAGCGGCACGCCGAGCACCAGCGCCGACAGCACCAGCACCGCCCCGACGGCCGAGAAGAACGGCAGCGGCTTTTCCTCGCGGATCAGGTGGCTGATCAGCCACAGGATGCGGATGCCGTCGCGATAGGTGCTGAGCTTGCTTTCGGATCCCTCGCCACGCTCGCGATAAGGGGCGGAGATCTCGTCGATCGGCAGGTCCAGCTCCAGCGAATGCACCAGCAGCTCGGTCTCGATCTCGAAGCCGGTGCTCTTGATCGGGAACGACTTCACCATCCGCCGCGACATCGCCTTGTAGCCCGACAGCATGTCGTCGTTCTGGCGCCCGAATACCGACGAGACCAGGAAGGTCAGCAGCCAGTTGCCGAATTTGTGCCCGCGCCGGAAGGCGGCGTCGGCGGTCGCCTCGCGGGCGCAGTTGACGATGTCATTCTGCCGGTCGAGCACCCGGCTCACCATTTCCGGCGCCACCGAGGCGTCGTAGGTGTCGTCGCCGTCCACCATCACATAGACGTCGGCGTCGATGTCCGCGAACATGCGGCGCACCACATGGCCCTTGCCCTTGCGCTTCTCGTAGCGGACCACCGCGCCGGCATCGGCGGCGATGCGGGCGGTGTCGTCGGTGGAATTGTTGTCATACACATAGATCCTGGCGTCGGGCAGGCTGGCCCGGAAGCCCTCCACCACGGCCCGTATCGAAGCGGCTTCGTTGTGGCAGGGCACGAGGACGGCGACGTGGGGTCTGCTCTGCATCGAAAGACGGGCCTTCAAGACGAGGACGCGCCGGGCCGCGCCCGGTAGGGAGCGCTCTTCTCCCCTGCCGGCCTTCGCCCTGTCAATCGGCAGTGTGCGTAGGACGCCCTCATCGGCATTGTGAAGCGTGCCGGGCTCGGCTAAGTCGACCCGGAACAGGCCTGCCGGATCAAGAGCGTCTTCTTGCCGATCGGCTGATGTCATCCGATCGGAGAGGGCTCCAGGCGAGACCCCAGCGAGTGCCCGATGCCCTTCGGCCGACTTCCGCCCTTCCCGCTCACGGCGACGCCCATCGGCCCCGGCGCCTTCCGCGTCCGCCTGCCGCTGGCGCTGCGCCTCCTGGCCCCGCGACCGCTGGTGCTGTGGATCGAAGGCGTCGGCGCCGCCCGGCTCGTCGTCGAGGATGCCGGCGGCGCGACGCTCGCCGCCACGTCGCTCGCCGCCACGTCGCTGGCGCCCCCTTCCCAAGCCTCCCCCTCCGGCCAGGCCTCCCTCTCCGGCGCCGGCCGGCTGGAGGCGGTGGCGCTGCCCCGGGGCGCCGCCCGGCTGGTCCTCGAGGGCGATGCCGTCGCGCCGCGGCTCGGCTGGTATCCCCTCGCCCGCTCGCTGCTCTGGCTGCAGGCATGGCGGGCACGGGCCGCCGGCCGGGGAGATCCTTCCTTCAAGGCGATGAGGAAAGCCGTGAAAGCCCTGCGCAGCCGCCTCAAGCGCACGCTGTGGACCTCGCCGGCTGCCGACCTGTTCAATCGGCCCGACTATCGCCGCTACCATGCCCGCCATGTCGGCGACCTCGCCGGCGACCTCGCCGCCGTGCCGCCCGCCTCGGCCGCCCCGCCGGTGGCGTTCGCCTCCGGCGCCGGCAATGTCCCGCTCGCGGGCCTGCAGGCGGCGGCGCACGCGCTCGCCGCGCAGACCGACCCGTCGTTTTCCTGGATACTCGCCGTGCCGCCGGAGCGGCTGGCGCGCGAGCGGGCGGCGCTCGCCGCCCTCCCGGCCCGCCTCGTCGAGGCGCCGGGCGATGCCGCCGGCGGGCTGGAGGCGGCGATCGCCGCGGCGTCGAGCGGCATCCTCGTGCCGCTCGATCCGCGCGGCGCGCCCACCCGCGACGCGGTGGCGATGATCCGCGACGCCTTCGCGCATATGCCCGACTGCGCCCTCGCCTATACCGACGAGGCGTTCCTCGACGCCGGCGGCCGCCCGCTCGGCGCCGCCTTCAAGCCGGCCTTCAACCGGCACCTGCTCATCGCCGGCAATTATGTCGGCAGCCTCGTCGCCCTGCCCGCCGCCGAGGCGCGCGCGCTCGGCTTCAGGCCCGAGCTCGGCGGCGCGGCGCTGCACGACCTCATCCTGCGCCATGTCGAGGCGGTTTCCCCCGCCCGCATCCTGCACATCCCGCGCATCGCCTATGAGGGGCCGGCGCGGGACACCGACGGCTTCCTGCCCGAAGACTGCGAACGGGCGGCCGAGGCGCTGTCCGCCCGCCTCGGCCTGCCGGTCGAGACCGCGCCCATCGACCCCGCGAGCCCGCGCCGGCAGTTGCGCCCGCTCTATCCCCTCCCCTCGCCGCCGCCGCTGGTCTCGATCGTCGTGCCGACCCGCGACCGCGCCGAATTGCTCGGCACCACGCTGCGCACGCTGATCGAGGTCACCGCCTATCGCGCCTTCGAGATCGTCATCGTCGACAACGCCTCGCGCGAACCCGCGAGCTTCGCGCTGTTCGAGGAGATCGCCGCCTTGTGGCCGGCGACGCGGATCGTGCGCGATCCCGGCGACTTCAACTTCGCCCGCATCTGCAATGCCGGCATCGCACAGGCGCGCGGCGCGATGATCCTGCTGCTTAACAACGACATGGAGATTGTCGAGCCGTCATGGCTGGGCGAGATGGTGGCGCTCGCGGCATTGCCCGCCACCGGCATTGTCGGGGCGAAGCTCACCTATCCCGCCGGCGGCGTGCAGCATGCCGGCTTCATCGTCGGCCTGCGCGAGGGGGCCGGCGGCCACTGGTTCGTGCAGGCCCCCGCCGATGCCGGCGGCTATCGCGGCCGGCTCGCCATGCGGCAGAACCTCTCGGCGGTCACCGGCGCCTGCCTGCTGGTCACCCGCGCCTGCCTCGACGCCGTCGGCCCGCTGGACGAGATCGACTTCGCCGAGGACTGCAACGACATCGACCTGTGCCTGCGCGCCCGCCGCGCCGGCTACGAGGTGGTGTTCACCCCGTTCGCCCGGCTGGTGCATCGCGAATCCGCCTCCCGGCTGGACGATCCCGAGGCGCCGATCTCGGACAAGCGCCTGATGGAATGGGCGCGGTTCGAACGGCGCTGGGCGCCGGCCTCGCATGTCGACCCGCATTACAGCCCGAACCTGCGGCGCGACAGCCTCTACGCGCTGCCGGCCCGTCATCCGGCCGGCCCGCGCCAACCGCGCGGCGACCTGCCGGGCACGGGGGAGACGGCGTAGGGGCTCAGCCGGCCGTGCCGAGGCGCGAGCGGTCGTAGCTGGCCTTCAGCGGCTCCCACCAGGCGGCATTGTCGAGATACCAGCGCACGGTCTTCTCGATGCCGCTCTCGAAGGTCTCGGACGGCACCCATCCGAGCTCGGCCTTCAGCTTGGCGGCGTCGATGGCGTAGCGTGCATCGTGCCCCGGCCGGTCGGTGACGAAGGTCATCAGCCTTTCGCGCGGGCCGATGGCGGCATCGGGCACCACCCGGTCCATGATGGCGCAGATGGTGCGCACCACGTCGATGTTGCGGCGCTCGTTGTTGCCGCCGACATTGTAGCTCTCGCCGAGCCGGCCGGTGGTGGCGATCAGCTCCAGCGCGGCGGCGTGGTCGTCGACATAGAGCCAGTCGCGCACGTTCTCGCCCTTGCCGTAGATCGGCAGGGGCTTGCCCTCCAGCGCGTTGAGGATGGTGAGCGGGATCAGCTTTTCCGGGAAATGGTACGGCCCGTAATTGTTCGAGCAGTTCGACATCACCACCGGCAGCCCATAGGTGTGGAACCAGGCCCGCACCAGATGGTCGGAGGCCGCCTTCGAGGCCGAATAGGGCGAATTGGGCTGGTAGGGCGTGTCCTCGCGGAACAGGCCGTCCTCGCCCAGCGTGCCGAACACCTCGTCGGTGGAGATGTGGTGGAAGCGGAACGCCTTCTGCGCCGCGGCATCGAGGGAGCGCCAGTAGCGCAGCGCCTCCTGCAGCAGGTTGAAGGTGCCGACCACATTGGTCTGGATGAAGTCGCCCGGCCCATCGATCGAGCGGTCGACATGGGATTCGGCGGCCAGGTGCATGACGAGGTCGGGCCGGAAGCCTTCCAGCGCCTCGCGCATCGCCCTCCCGTCGCCGATATCGGCCTTGAGGAACCGGTAGTTCGTGCTGTTATGCACCTCGTTCAGCGAGGCGAGGTTGCCGGCATAGGTCAGCTTGTCGACATTGAGCACGTCCCAGCCGGCCCGCACCAGGCGGCGCACCACCGCCGAACCGATGAAGCCGGCCCCGCCGGTCACAAGCACTCGCCGCGTCATCTCATCCCTGCCACGCTTCGTCCGGCTGGACGGCTAACACAGGGGGAGAGCGATTGCCTAGCCCGAAGGGACCGATCCGTCCGGGCCGGCGATCCCTCGCGGGCGGGCGCGATCAGGATCGATCCACATGGGAAAACGCCCAGAGGCGGTAGCCGAGGAAGTTCCACCCCATCACGGTGAGTATCGTCAGCGCCTGCGCCAGCAGGTAGAACACGCCGAGCCGCACCGCCAGCACCTCCATCAGCACCGCGTTGAGCAGGAACCCGCCGGTCGCCACCGCGGCGAAGCGCGGCACCGCGCCCTTGTGGCCGCGGGTGGCGTTGAAGGTGAAGCGGCGGTTCATCGCATAGGACGCCGCCGCCGCCGCGACGAAGCCGAGCGCCGAGGCCGGCACCGGGCCGGCGAGGCCGCTCTCGACCAGCGCCGCCAATATGCCGAAATGCACCAGCGCCGCGGCGACGCCGACGAGGCCGAACACCAGCACCTGGCGGGCGAGCCGCGAGCCGCGCCGGATCAGCGCCTGCCGGCGCAGGGCGGCGTCATTCAAGGCCGGCACTCCTGACGATCCACCCGATCAGGCCTTCTTCGCCAGCAGGTCGCGAATCTCGGTGAGCAGGATCTCTTCCGTGGTCGGCGGCGCCGGCGCCGCCGGGGTGTCGGCGGCCTTGCGGCGCAGGCGGTTGATGCCCTTGACCACCAGGAACAGGATCCAGGCAATGATCAGGAAGTTGATCACCACGGTGAGGAAATGCCCATAGGCGAACACCGCGCCCTGCTGGCGTGCGGCTTCCAGCGAGTTCGCGGTGACGGCGGAGGAGAGGCCGATGAAGTAGTTGGAGAAATCGAGCCCGCCGAAGATGGCGCCGACGATGGGCATGAACAGGTCGGACACCACCGACGTGACGATCTGGCCGAAGGCGGCGCCGATGATCACGCCGATGGCGAGGTCGACGACATTGCCCTTGACGGCGAATTCGCGAAATTCCTTGAGCATCGCATCCCCTCCAGCCGGCGGCGCGATCCGGCGCGCGCACTTCCTCATGAGACCCTTTTAGCGCACCGGGCCGACGCGGCAAGCTCCCGGCCGCATCGGCCCGGTGCGCCCGCGCGCTCCAGAGGGTGCGACAAGCGGACCGGACGCGACGGGCGGATCCCGCGCAATGAGTGGGTCCCGCGCGATAAGTGGATCCCTTGCCCCGTCGCGGCCGGCGGGCGCATAAAGGGCGGCCCGCCCCGCTGTTCGGAGATCCCATGCTTCAGGCCTGGGTCATCATCGCCGTCGCCCTCGCCTATATCGGCTTCCTGTTTGCCGTGGCGAGCTATGGCGACCACCGGCAGGCGCAGGGCGCGCGCAAGCGTGGGCGGCCCTACATCTATTCGCTGTCGCTCGCGGTCTATTGCACGTCCTGGACCTTTTTCGGCTCGGTCGGCCTCGCCACCACGCAGGGCGTGGACTTCCTCACCATCTATGTCGGGCCGATCCTGGTCTTCGCCTTCGGCGTGCCGCTGCTGCTGCGGCTGGTGCGCCTCGCCAAGGCGCAGAACATCACCTCGATCGCCGATTTCATCGCCGCCCGCTACGGCAAGAGCCAGGGCGTCGCCGCCGTGGTGGCGCTGGTCGCCATCGTCGGCTCGCTGCCCTATATCGCGCTGCAGCTGAAGGCGGTCGCCATCTCGCTGGTGGCGCTGCTGGGCGATTTCGAGGGGCTCGGCCTGCACTACCCGGTCATCGGCGACCTCGCTTTGCTGGTCGCCATGGCGATGGCGGTGTTCGCGGTGCTGTTCGGCACCCGCCATATCGACGCCACCGAGCATCAGGAAGGGCTGATGCTGGCGGTGGCGACGGAATCCATCGTCAAGCTGGTCTCCTTCATCGCCGTCGGCCTGTTCGTCACCTTCGTGATGTTCGCCGGCCCGTTCGACCTCGTCGAGCAGGCCCGCGAGAAGGAGGTGCTGCCGGTGCTGACGCAGCACTTCTCGCTCGGCGACTGGGGGGCGATGACCGTGCTCTCGTCGCTGGCCATCCTGATGCTGCCGCGCCAGTTCCACGTCGCGGTGGTGGAGAACACCTCGGAGCGCGAGCTGCGCACCGCCGCCTGGCTGTTCCCGACCTATCTGGTCCTCATCAACATCTTCGTCATTCCCATCGCCATTGCCGGGCTGGTCACCTTCCCGCCCGGCTTCATCGACGGCGACATGTACGTGCTCGCCCTGCCGATGTCGGTGGGGGCGCAGGGCATGGCGCTGGTCGCCTTCGTCGGCGGGCTGTCGGCCGCCACCGCCATGGTCATCGTCGAGACGGTGGCGCTCGCGGTCATGGTGTCCAATGACCTGTTCATGCCCTTGATGGTGCGCGGGCGCCGCCATTTCCGCGACGATAACGGGCGGGATGAGGCGGCCGGCGAGGAGATGGCCGGCGGCGTCCCCGCGGCCCCGGCGCGATCCGGCCCGGTGCCGGCCGAGGCGCCGGCCGACATGCCGGTCGACATGGGCCACCGGCTGCTGCTGGTGCGCCGGGCGGCGATCTTCGCCATCCTGCTGCTGGCCTATCTCTATTACCGCAT
This sequence comes from Ancylobacter sp. GW821-FHT10E12, assembly GCF_058809335.1. Lineage (NCBI taxonomy): Bacteria > Pseudomonadati > Pseudomonadota > Alphaproteobacteria > Hyphomicrobiales > Xanthobacteraceae > Ancylobacter > Ancylobacter sp. GW821-FHT10E12. The sequence goes on from NZ_JBXASN010000003.1 coordinate 279,981, forward strand.
CACCGGCGAGGCGCAGCTTGCCCAGATCGGCCTGCTCTCCTTCGCGGCGGTGGCGCAGTTCGGCCCGGCGCTGCTGCTCGGCCTCGTCTGGCGACGCGGCACCGCGCTCGGCGCCATGGCCGGCATCGCCGCCGGCGTGACGCTCTGGGCCTATACGCTGCTGCTGCCGAGCCTCGTCGATGCCGGGCTGTTTTCGCACGCGCTGCTGACCGAGGGCCCGATCGGCCTCTCCTTCCTGCGCCCGCAGGCGCTGCTCGGCCTGCACGCGGCGCCGCTCACCCATGGCGTGCTGTGGAGCCTGTGCGTCAACCTCATCGTCTTCATCTCGGTGTCGCTGATGCGCCAGCCGAGCCCGATCGAGCGGCTGCAGGCCAGCGTCTTCGTCGAGGCGGACCGCTCGCCCTCGGCGCCGAGCTTCCGGCTGTGGCGCTCGCCGGTCACGGTGGGCGAGCTCGTCACCACCGTGTCGCGCTATCTCGGCGAGGATCGCACCCGCGCCTCGTTCGAGAGCGTCTCCGCCATGCGCGGCCTGTCGCTGGAGCCGAGCCGGGAGGCGGATTTCCAGCTGATCCGCTATGCCGAGCACCTGCTCGCCTCGGCGATCGGCGCCGCTTCCTCGCGCCTCGTGCTGTCGCTGATGCTGCGGAAGCGCACCGTCTCCACCAAGGCGGCGCTGAAGCTGCTCGACGACGCCTCCGCCGCCATCCAGTACAATCGCGAGATCCTGCAGACCGCGCTCGACCATGTGCGCCAGGGCATCGCGGTGTTCGACCGCGACCTGCGGCTGGTGTTCTGGAACCGGCAGTTCGGCGACATGCTGGACCTGCCGCCGGAGATCGTGCGCATCGGGGTGGGCATCGACCAGATCCTGCGCTTCAGCGCCACCGGCGGCCTGTTCGGCCCCGGCCCGGTGGAGGAGATCGTGCGCGAAAAACTCGCCCGCTTCGCCCGGCGCAATACCAGCTTCCTGGAGCGCCTCGCCCCGCGCGGGGTGGTGATGGAGGTGCGCATCAACACCATGCCGGATGGCGGCGTGGTCGTCACCTTCACCGACATCACCCCAACGGTGGAGGCCGCCGAGGCGCTGGAGCGCGCCAACGAGACGCTGGAAAAGCGCGTCAAGGAGCGCACCAAGGCGCTGGAGAGCCTCAACACCCAGCTGGCGCAGGCCAAGTCCGAGGCCGAGGACGCCAACATCTCCAAGACCCGCTTCCTCGCCGCCGCCTCGCACGACATCCTGCAGCCGCTCAACGCCGCGCGGCTCTATGCCACCAGCCTGGTCGAGCGCGCCGCCACCGGCGAGGACATCCGCCTCGCGCAGAATGTCGACGCCTCGCTGGAGGCGGTGGAGGAGATCCTCGGCGCCCTGCTCGACATTTCCCGCCTCGACACCGGGGCGATGAAGCCGGACATCGCGCCGTTCCGGCTCGACGACATCTTCCGCCAGCTGGAGCTGGAATTCGCCCCGCTCGCCAAGGAGAAGGGCCTGCGCCTCACCTTCGCGCCGACCTCGGCGGCGGTGCGCTCGGACCGGCGGCTGCTGCGCCGGCTGCTGCAGAACCTCGTCTCCAACGCCATCAAATACACGCCGCGCGGGCGGGTGCTGATCGGCGTGCGGCGGCGATCCCGCGCGGCCGGCGGCCGGCTGCGGATCCAGGTGTTCGACACCGGGCTCGGGGTGCCGGTCTCCAAGCAGAAGCTGATCTTCAAGGAGTTCCAGCGCCTCGACCAGGGCGCGAAGGCCGCGCGCGGCCTCGGCCTCGGCCTGTCCATCGTCGAGCGCATCGCGCGGGTGCTCGACCACCCGATCGAACTGTCCTCGCGGCATGGCCATGGCAGCATGTTCGCCGTCGACGTGCCGCCCGCCCCGCCGATCCCGGCCGAGGCGAGCCCGCCGCCGCGCTCGGCCGCCGCGCCGCTCGCCGGGCTCGACGGGCTCTGCGTGCTGTGCATCGACAACGACCCGGCGATCCTCGACGGCATGGACACGCTGCTGTCCGGCTGGGGCTGCCTGGTGCTGAAGGCCCCGGACGTTCCGCAGTCGCTCGCCATGCTGCGCGAGGCGCGCACCCGGCCGGACGTGCTGCTGATCGACTACCATCTCGACGAGACCGACGGCATCGAGGCGACCAAGCACCTGCGCTGGAAGCTCGACCAGTCGCTGCCGGCGGTACTGATCACCGCCGACCGCTCGAAGCGGGTGCGCGACACCGCGCGGGCGACCGAGATGGAGGTGCTGAACAAGCCGGTCCGGCCGGCGGCGCTGCGCGCCCTGCTCGCCCAGTGGCGCGCCATGCGGGCGGCGGCGGAGTAGGCGGGGGGATATTGCCCCGGAGTTGCCGGGTTCGACCGCGGCCGATCAACGTCGACGGCCCGCCGGCCATCCACCATTGCCGCCAGGCGCGGCCATCCATCCCAGGACCGCTGACGGAGGCGATACGACCCGACATCCCGGAGCGACTACCCCCCTCTCCCCGTCGGGGAGAGGGTTGGGGTGAGGGGACTCTTCGGCGCCGCAATCGCGTCACCCCTCACCGACCCGCTTCGCGGGCCACCTCTCCCCGACGGGGAGAGGTGAAGAAGGATGCACCCCGCCTCCGTCTCCCGGACGGCGCAGGCCCGGACGACCGCCCTCTTGTGCGGAAACGTCATGGCGGAAACGTCACGCCGGCGAAGGGAAACCGCCCCCTCGGCTCACCCGGCGACGTGCGACCACTGGCCGGCCTCGATCTTGGCGGCGGCGATCACCGCCTGGGTGCGGCTCTCCACCCCGAGCTTCTGCAGGATCGCCGAGACATGCGCCTTCACCGTCGCCTCGGACACCCCGAGCTCATAGGCGATCTGCTTGTTGAGCAGCCCCTCGGACAGCATCATCAGCACCCGCACCTGCTGCGGGGTCAGCGTCGCCAGCCGCGCCACCAGCGCCGCCGCCGCCTTGTCGCTGCCGGCGGAGAGGTCGACATCCGGCGGCGTCCAGGTGCGGCCTTCCAGCACCGCGGCGATCGCCCCCCGCATGGTCTCCACCGCGCTGGTCTTGGGGATGAAGCCGGCGGCGCCGAACTCCATGCAGTGGCGGATGACCCCCGCCTCCTCGTTCGCCGACACCACCACCACCGGAACGGCGGGATATTGCGCGCGCAGATACATCAGCCCGGAAAAGCCGCGCACCCCCGGCATGGTGAGGTCGAGCAGGACGAGGTCCATGTCGCTCTCCTGCTCCAGCAGCGCCTGCAGGTCCTCGAATCCGCCGGCCTCGAACAGTTCCGCCTCCGGGAACTGCCGGGTCACCGCCTCGCGCATCGCACCGCGGAACAACGGATGGTCGTCGGCGATAACCAGCCTGAAACTCGTCGTACCCACCTGAAAACGGCCCTCTCGGCTTCGGCCTACGCCCTTCGTCGCATGCCGCATGGCGATCATGGTTCGGTCACACCCCTCATGCAAGCTTTACCGCCGAACATGCGCCCCGGAAGGGTGCGGCGTATCGGCGGCGCCGGCATGAACATTCGTCTCACCTGACGACCTTTAGTTACCATCGCCGACAAATACCACCGTCAATTCGCGCCGATGCGGCCGCGAGCGATGTTCGACGAGGTAGATCGCCTGCCAGGTGCCGAGCCGCATCCTCCCCTCCGCGACCGGCACCGCGAGATTCACCCCGGTCAGCACGGTCTTCACATGCGCCGGCATGTCGTCCGGCCCTTCGAGATCGTGCACCCAGCCGGCATCCTGCGGGGCCAGCCGGTCGAGCGCGGCCAGGAGGTCGACCCGCACGTCGGGATCGGCATTCTCCTGGATGGTCAGCGAGGCCGAGGTGTGGCGGCAGAAGATCGACACCTCGCCATCGCCGGCGCCGATGCTGCCGAGGAAGCGCGCCACCGCGCCGGTCAGGTCGGTGAAGCCGCGGCCCGGCGTCTCGACGACGAGATCGGCAGCGACACGGCGTGTCACCCGGCTTTCGTACGGCTCGCCCTGGCGTATCGCGGTCACGGCATGGCTCCTATGGCTCGGCAGCGCTGGACGAATGGACGGGGCTGGGCTTGGATAGGCGCAAACCGTACCGGATGCACGTCTTCACCCAGGCACGTCTACACCCGAGCACGTCCTCACCCAAGGTCCGCATGGAGCGCCGTCCGCCCATGGCAAACCCCGTCCCCACACATTCCGAGCCCCCTGCCCCCGCCATGCCCGAATTCGTCATCGACCCGGCCGTGTTCGATCCGGCCGCCATCTCGCCGGAAACCCGCGCGGTGAATGCCGGCATCGTCAAGGCGCTCGGCGCCGTGCCGGACCGCTGGGTGTTCCCGATGGCCATGCTGCGCAAGGTGCGGCTGGAAGGCAGGGGCCCGTTCCCGCTCGCCCCCGCCAGCCCGCTGGCGCAGGTGATCGAGATCGACGGGCCGCACGGCCCGATCCCGCTGCGCATCCTCGCCCCGCCGGAGCCCCGCGGCGTCTACCTGCATATCCATGGCGGCGGCTGGTGCCTCGGCTCGGCGCGGGAGAATGACGGGCTGAACCACCGCATCGTCGAGCGCACCGGCTTCGCCGTGGTCTCGGTCGACTACCGGCTCGCCCCCGAGCACCCCTATCCCGCGGCCCCGGACGATTGCGAGGCGGCGGCCCTGTGGCTGGTGCGCGAGGGCCCGGCCCGCTTCGGCACCGAGCGTTTCGCCATCGGCGGCGAATCGGCCGGCGGCCATCTCTCGGTGGTGACGCTGCTGCGGCTGCGCGACAGGCACGGGCTCACCCCGTTCCGCGCCGCCAATCTCCATGCCGGCTGCTACGATCTCGGCCTCACGCCCAGCGCGCGGCACTGGGGCGACGAGCCGCTGGTGCTGAACACCCGCGACATCAACGTCTTCGTCGGCCATTACCTGCGCGAGGGCGGCGATATCGGCACGCCGGACATCTCGCCGCTGCGGGCGGATGTGAAGGGCCTGCCGCCGGCCTTGTTCACCGTGGGCACCCGCGACGCGCTGATGGACGACACGCTGTTCATGGCGCCGCGCTGGCTGGCGGCGGGCAACCGCACCGAGCTCGGCATCTATCCCGGCGGCTGCCACGTCTTCATCGGCTTTCCCGGCGCGCTGGCCGACCAGGCGCTCGCCCGCATCCACGGCTTCCTGTCCGCCTGCTGAGCGGCGGGAGCGGCTCAGAGCGGCTCGCCCTTCGGCGGGTCGCGGCGCAGGCGCTCGACCATCTCGAAGAAGCGGCGGAACATCGCTTCCGCCATCTCCATCGCCTCGTCCATGGTCCGGCCGAACCGGCTGCGCTCGTCGGGATCGGCAGGCGGGGCGGTGCCTGGCGGGGCGGCATTCGGCGGCGGCGTCATGATGTCGGGCACGCCGGCGCCGCCCTCGCGCGCCGCCAGCCGGTCGCGCAGCCGGGCGATCTCCGTCTCCAGCGCCGCGCGCTCGTCCGGCATCGGCTCGCAGCGCCAGATGCCGGCGCGGCTGGTGCAGAAGCTCATCGCGCCCGAACGGGTGTCGAGCCGCAGCACCCCGCCCTCGACCGGCTGCATGGTGAAATTCGGCCCACCCTCGGGTGCCGGCGCCGCCGCGGACGGGGCCGTCTCCTGCGCGGAAGCGCCGGCCGCCATCAGCAGCACGGCGGCGATCAGGCTGGTGCGGATCATGTCGCGCCTCCGGTTTCGCGGCGGGCCCACATCCAGGTCGCGCCTCGGGGTCGACGCCCCAAAGGCCTGCCCCTCACGCGTCGGCGGCGTAGGGCTCCCGCCCGCTGGATAACGCCGCATCGAGCAGATCGATCCGATCCTGGCCCCAGAACACCTCGCCGTCGAGCACATAAGCCGGCGAGCCGAACACGTCGGCGGTCACCGCCAACGCCCGGTTGGCCTCGTAGAGCGAGGCGGCCGCGTCGCTGGCGGCGGCCTGCAGCAGGTCGATCGGCAGGTCGAGCTCCACCAGCACCGCGGCGAGCTGGGCGACGTCGCCGATATTCTCCTCGCGCTGCCACACGCCGGACATCAGCCGCCGCACCAGCGGGTCGACGTCGTAGCCGGCCTCGGCGGCGGCGAGAACCAGCCGGTCGGCCGGGGCGGCGTCGAACGGCCAGTGGGCCGGGGCGATGTTGAATTCCAGCCCGCGCGCCTCGCGCCAGCGCTGCAGCTCGACGAGGCGGTAGCGCTGGCGGGCCGGGTGGCGCTTGGACAGCGGCAGGCCGCCGGTCTCGGCGAACAGCCCGCCGAGCTGCACCGGCCGGAACCGCACGCCCACCGCGTGACGGCTGGCCACCTCCATGAAGGCGGCATGGCCGATAAAGGCCCACGGGCTGACGACGGAGAAATAATAGTCGACGGTACGGGTCATCCGGGCCTCGCTGTGGCGCGGCCCGGTACGGCCGCCGGGCTCGCTTCCTTTGAAGCGCACATGCGGCGCGGCTTCAAGCCCGGCATCCTAGTAACGAAAACGGCGCCTCTGGGGCGCCGCTTCGCGGGTCTGACATCGTGCATCGGCCGGGGGCGGCAATCGGCCGCCGCTCAGGCGGCGTTGCGCACCGGATAGGCGGCGATCATCTGCTTGAGCTCGCCGATGGCGTCCTCGATCTCCGCCTTCTGCTGCTCCAGCAGGCCGAGCTGCTCGACGCATTTCTCGCGGGTCAGCGCCAGGCCGCCCATGGCGGCGGTGCCTTCGCGCAGCGCCACCATCGCCTTGATCTCGGCGAGGGTGAAGCCGAGCTTCTTGCCCTTCAGGATGATGGCGAGCCGCGAACGGTCGGCCGGGGTGTAGAGGCGGGTCAGTCCCTCGCGGCGCGGCGAGAGCAGGCCCTTGTCCTCATAGAAACGCAGCGCGCGCAGCGTCACGTCGAACTCGCGGGCAAGGTCGCCGATGGTGAAGTAGAGCGCATCGCTCGAGCTCGACAAGGCGGTCTCGACGGCACGGTCCTGCTCGTAGGAAGTGAAATCCATCGCGGGTCTCCTGGGTCAGTGACGGGACGCGTCAACAGCGTTGCCCGAATTTGTACCGACCCACCTGCCGTAAGGGGAGAAAGTAGCACCCTCCCTTAGGGAAACTTACTGTTAAATGTTCGCTCAAGTGTCCATTAAATATCACGAAATACGATGATACCTTCTCGCGCCGTTCCTCCGCTTCCCGGCAGGTAAAGCCCGCGGGCACCTTCCGACGGCGGTATCCGCATGCGGAACGCGCGGTCGCCATTAACGCGACATTTACCAAGAAACGAAACAGTCGGCGCCAGCAGCCTCCAGCGCCGTGACGGGTGATTCTTCCATCCCGCCGACGCCTGACGCGACGGAGAAGATGGTGAGGCAAGGCGCCCCCACACAGGCCGGGCAGATCAACGCCGCCGCCTGGACCGCGATGAACGAAGCGGCGCAGCGCGCCGGGCTTCCGCTCGACCAATGGCTGCAGCAGCGCCTGCTCGGCCATCTCGGCGGCGGGCCGGCGCGGCCGGAGGCCAGCGGCGACATCGCCGATCTGCGCCGTCGCATCCAGGAACTCACCGGCGCGGTGGAGCGGCTCGCCACGCCCGAGCCCGAGCCTATCGCCCCGCCGCCGGCCGCCCATTCGACCAGCTCCCTGGCCACGCCGCTCGCCGCCTCGCCTTCCGCCGCGCGGGTCGACGCCGCGCTCGACGACATCCGGGCGCAGCTCGACGCCTTCGCCGCCGATTCGGGCACCCGCGCCCGCAGCGTCGCCTCGCGGGCCGGCGACAGCTTCGAGCAGCGGATGAGCGAGATCGTGCGCTCGGCCGAGGCGCTGGCCCAGCGTAGGGCAGCCGCCTCGCCCGAGCATCGGTTGCAGGATCGTCGCCCGGCCCCGGCGCCGAGCCCGGCCAGCATCGAGACCGCCGTCGCCGAGATCGCCGCCCGCCAGCGCGAGCTGGAAGTCGCCGTGCCGGCCCGGACCTCCGGCGAGAAGCCCGTCGCCGATACCCGCGCCGACACCCGCCGCGCCGATGCCCGCCACACCGAATTCCGCCGCGCCGAGCCGCGACCCGTGGCGCCGAAAGCCGCGCCGGCCGACATCCAGCCGCCCGCCCATGTCCAGCCCTCTCCTGTCCAGCCCGCCCACGTCCAGCCCTCCCCTGTCCAGCCCGCCCCTCTACCGACCCCGGCCCGCCCGGATCCGGCGGTGGCGGAGGCCGCCGCCGGCCTCAAGGCGCTGCGCGCCGAGCTCGCGCAGATGCGCCTGTCGCTCGGCGAGCTCGCCCCGCGCCAGGCGGTGGACGAATTGCAGCGCACCGTCGCCCGCCTCGCCGAGCGGGTGGAGAAGGCCGGCGTCAGCGATGCCGAACTGTGCACCACCCTCGCGGCGCTGCGCGACATGATCGGCGCGCTGCGGCTGCCCGAGCACCAGTCGGTGGTGCTCGGCCGCATCGAGGCGCTGTCCCGCAAGCTCGACCTCGTCGCCGCCAAGCAGGTGGACGGCGCCGCCATCGCCCGGCTGCAGGCGCAGGCCGGCGAGATCCGCGACCTCATCGGCCGCGCCCTGTCGAACGATTCGGTGCGCCAGCTGGTCGAGCAGGTGACGCTGCTGGTCGGCAAGGTCAGCCGCAATGCCGGCGCCGACGAAAGCGCGCTGCGCTCCATGCTCGCCGCCGTCGACGACCGGCTCGGCATGCTGGTCGCCCGCATCGAGGCGCAGGCGGCGCGGCCGGCCGAGGTGAAACTCGACGAGGTCTATCGCCGCCTCGACCACATCCAGGAGAATATCAGCGCCGCCCGCCGCGAGGCGCCCTCGGGCGTCGAGCAGATGCTGCGCGGCCTCGGCGAGCGGCTGGAGCGCATCGAGCGGCCCGCCCCGGCACCCGCGACGCCGCCGGCCCCGGTCCCGGTGCCCGACAATGCCGCCTTCGAGGCGCTCAGCCGGCAGATCGCCGCCCTCGCCGACCGGCTGGAGGCACAGCATCAGCCGCCGAACCGCCTCGCCGGCATCGAGCGGGCGCTGGACGACCTGTTCATCCAGATGGAGGAGACCCGCGCCAGCCTGGTCAGCGTGCCGCCGCCGCGCACGCCGTCCGATCCGCGTCCCCCGCGCCGCGACGACGTTCCGGCGGCGCTGGCCGGGCCGGAAGCCGCGCGCGACGCCGGCGGGCCGGCGCATGCCGAGACGAAGCCGGCCGGGTGGCAGGCGGCCGAGGCACGACCGGCCGCCGAGCAGCCGGCGGCTTCCGCGCCTGTCGCGCCGGCTCCGGTCGCCGCCCCACCGTCGCCCCGTCCAGCCGCGCCGCGAATCCGGCTGGACCCGGTCCGCCACGATCCGCATGTGGTCGACAATCCGGTCGCCGATGCCGACGCCCCGCCTATTGCCGGCGCGCTCGGCGATGCGCTGAGCTTCCGCGTGCCGCAGGCCGGCAGGCCGCCGGCCGAACGCCCCGCCGACGAGACGGCGGTCCGCGCGGAGGACATCCGCCCGGAGGCGGAGGCCGCCGGCCCGGCGCGCATCGATTTCATCGCCCAGGCCCGCCGCGCCGCGCATGGCGGCCTGCATGGCGGCCATTCCGGCGTCCCGACCATCGCCGCCGCAGCGGGCGGCCGCATGAGCGAGGGCCGGTCGAGCCGCGCCCGCTCCACCCGCTGGCTGGCGCGCATCCGGGCGATGCTGCTGGTCGGCATCTGCGGCTCGGCGCTCGCCTTCGCCTCCTGGCACCTGCTGAGCGGCATGAAGGACGGCAGGCTGCGCGCCGGCATGCCCGCCGCCACGTCCACGGCCCGCTCGCTGCCGGCCGAGCCGAACCCGGACGACATCACCGGCTCGGTGCCCGTGGCCCCGTCAATGCCGCAGCCGGCGCCGCTCCAAGCCGCGCCGCAATCGACCCCTGACGCGCCGCCCGACGCCGCCCCTCAACCCGCGCCGCTGCCCGGCTCCTCCAGCCTCGGCGGGCCGAACGCGCTGCCCGGCGATCTGCCGAGCGGCATCGGCAGCCAGGGCCTGCGCTCGGCGGCGCTGTCCGGCGACCCGGCGGCGGCCTATGAGATCGCCCATCGCTACATGGAAGGCACCGGCGTGGCGCAGAGCCCCGCCCGCGCCGCCGAATGGTTCGACGTCGCCGCCGCGCATGGTTCGGTGCCCGCCGCCTATCGCCTCGGCGCCATCTATGAGAAGGGCGCCGACGGCGTGCCGCGCGACCTCGCCCGTGCCCGCGGGCTCTACGAGACCGCCGCCAATGGCGGCAATGTGCGCGCCATGCACAATCTCGGCGTGCTGCTCGCCAATGGCGTTGCCGGGGCGCCGGATTATGCCGAGGCGGTGCTGTGGTTCCAGAAGGCCGCCGCCTATGGGGTGCGCGACAGCCAGTACAATCTCGGCGTGCTCTACTCGCGCGGCTTCGGCGTCGCCATCGACCTGCGCCAGGCCTGGCAGTGGTTCTCGCTCGCCGCCGCCCGCGGCGACCAGGAAGCCGGCATCAAGCGCGACGAGGTCGCCGCCAAGCTCGACACCGGCAGCCTCGCCGCCGCCCGCAAGGCGCTGCAGCAATGGACGCCGGCCATTGTCGACGCCAAGGCCAATAGCGGCTCCGGCGCCGGCGATTGGGAGCAGAACCCCTCGACGCCGCCCCGCAAGACCGCGTCACGCACCTGAAAGCCGCGTCACGCACCTGAAAGCCGCGGCGCGTGGCTAAACCGGCCGGCCGAGGCTCAGCGGTCCGGCACGCAGGCATGGTGGGCGATGCGGTAGGTGCGCTCCCCGCCGATCAGATGCGCCTCGAACGGGGCGGCGAACAGCGAGGCGAGCGCGCGGTCACGCACATTCAGCCCGCCCGCATAGGCGCCGAGCGCCGGCATCACCAGCCGCGCGCCATCGGTGGCGAAGCAGCGCCGCCGCACCGAGCGCCCGCGCCGCACGATCCGCGCCACCGGATGCAGATGGCCGGCGATCTCCCCCGGCATCGCGCCGCGCCGAGGCGAGGGATGCGGCTCGTGCCGCAGTTCCAGCCCGCCGAGGGCGAGCTCCGGCAGATGGGTGCCGCCGAGCTCCGGCACCGCGTCGGGGTCGTGGTTGCCGGCGACCCAGACCATGTCGCGCCCGCGCGCGATGCCGGCCAGCATCTCCCGCTCGACATCCCCGAGCCGGGTCCCCGCCCGCCGGTCGTGCAGGGTGTCGCCGAGCGCCACGACGACCCGCGGCCGCCAGCGCGCCACCAGCGCGGCGAGCCGGGCCAGCGTCGCGCGGGTGTCGTAGGGCGGCAGGGCGATGCCGCGCAGGGCGAAGGAGGAGCCCTTCTCCAGGTGCAGGTCGGCGACGATCAGCATCCGCTCCGCCGGCCAGTAGAGGCCGCCGATGGGGTCGAGGCGCATCGACACGCCGGCGAGCGCGATCGTGCCGGTGGCATCGGCCTCACCGGCCTCATCATACACCTCACTGCACTCACCGGTCGGCACGCATCGCCTCCTTCACCAGTTCGTCCTCGGTCTCGGCAAGCAGCGCTTCCGCCGCCTCGCCGCCGACCATCTCGCGGCCGATCTCCAGCATCACCGGCACCGCCAGCGGCGACACCCGCTCCAGCGCAACATGATCGATTCGCCCGCGAATGCGCATCAACATGTCCGAGAGCCGGCGGAGATCCATCAATCCGGTCGCCGCATCCTGCCGGGCCGCCCGCAAGAGCACATGGTCCGGCTCATGGGCGCGCAGCACGTCGTAGACGAGATCGGTCGACATCGTCACCTGCCGCGAGTTCTTTTCCTTGCCGGGGAAGCGCCGCTCGATCAGCCCGGCGATGACGGCGCATTGGCGGAAGGTGCGCTTCATCAGCGCCGCCTCGGCCAGCCAGTCCTCCAGATCGTCGCCCAGCATGTCGGCGTCGAACAGGTCGCCAAGGTCGAGCCGGCCCTGCGAGATGGCGAGCGAGAGGTCGGAAACGCAATAGATCGCAAGGGCATAGTCATTGGCGACGAAGCCGAGCGGCCGCAGCCGCGCCCGCTCCAGCCGCTTCGTCAGCAGCATGCCGAGCGTCTGGTGCGCCAGTCGTCCCTCGAAGGGATAGGCGACGAGATAATGCCGCCCGCCGCGCGGGAACGTCTCGACGAGCAGGTCCTCCCGCCCCGGCAGGCGTGAGCGCCAGCGCTGGATTTCCAGCCATTCCCGCACCTGCGCCGGCAGCGAATTCCAGCGCGAGGGGTCGGCCAGCATCGCCCGCACCCCAGCGGCGAGGAAGGTGGAAAGCGGGAACTTGCCGCCGGCATAGGACGGCACCTTCGGCTCCCGGGCATTCGACCGCACCACCCGCACCTCGTCGTCGACGATGGCGCGGTATTCGAGAATTTCGCCTGCGAAAACAAAGGTATCGCCGGGGCTCATCATCTCGACGAAATATTCCTCCACCTCGCCGAGGATGCGTCCGCCATAGCGCGCCTTCGCCCCGGCGAGGCGCACCTTCAGCATGGTGGATTCGACGATGGTGCCGATGTTCAGCCGATATTGCTGCGCCACCGCCGGATTGGCCACCCGCCAGCGGCCGTCCTTCATCCGGCGGATGCGCGAGAAGCGCTCATAGGCGCGCAAGGCGTAGCCACCGGTCGCCACGAACCCGACGACGTCGTCGAAGTCCTTGCGCGGCAAGGCGGAATAGGACTCGGCCGAGCGGATTTCGTCATAGAGCGCATCGGCCTCGAACGGCCCGGCGCAGGCCATGCCGAGCACATGCTGGGCCAGCACGTCGAGCGCGCCGGAACGCTCCACCATCCCGTCCTGCGCCCCGGCCCGCACCGCCTCCATCGCCGCGCGGCATTCCAGCACCTCGAAACGGTTGGCCGGCACCAGCACCGCGCGCGAGGGCTCGTCGAGCCGGTGATTGGCGCGGCCGATGCGCTGCATCAGCCGCGAGGAGCCCTTCGGCGCCCCGACATTCACCACGAGGTCGACCGCCCCCCAGTCGATGCCGAGGTCGAGCGAGGAGGTGCACACCACCGCCTTGAGCCTGCCCTCCCCCATCGCCGCCTCGACCCGGCGCCGCTGCGAGACGTCGAGCGAGCCGTGATGCAGGGCGATCGGGTAGTTCAACTCGTTGATATGCCACAGTTCCTGGAACAGCAGCTCCGCCTGCATGCGGGTGTTGACGAAGACCAGCGTCGTGGTGTTCGCGGCGATCAGCGCGTAGATCTCCTTCAGCGAATGCCGCGCCGTGTGCCCCGCCCAGGGCACATGCGCAGCGCTGTCCAGCATGGCGAGCTCCGGCGCCGCGCCGGCCTGCGCGATGACGAGGTCGCCCATCTCGCCCTCGCCCTGTTGCGGCACCAGCCAGCGGCGCAGCGTATCGGGATCGGCGACGGTGGCCGACAACCCGACCGTCTGCACCTCCGGCGCCAGCGCGCGGATGCGGGCGAGGCCGAGCGAGAGCAGGTCGCCGCGCTTGGAGCCGGCGAGCGCGTGCAATTCGTCGAGCACGATGCGCTTGAGGTCGCCGAACAGGTGCGGCGCGTCGGCGGAGGCCAGCAGCAGCGCGATCTGCTCCGGCGTGGTGAGCAGGATGTCCGGCGGGTCGCGCCGCTGCCGCTGGCGGCGCGACGCGGGCGTATCGCCGGTGCGGGTCTCGATGCGGATCGGCAGCTCCATCTCCGCCGCCGGGCGCTCCAGATTGCGCGCCACGTCGACGGCCAGCGCCTTCAGCGGCGAGATGTAGAGCGTGTGCAGGCCGGGAGGGCGCACGCTGTTGCGTTTGCGCGGACGTTCCGCCAACTCCACCAGCGTCGGCAGGAAGCCGGCCAAGGTCTTGCCGGCGCCGGTGGGCGCGATGAGCAGCACCGAGCGTCCCTGCCGGGCGCGGTCGAGCAGTTCGAGCTGATGCGCGCGCGGCGCCCAGCCGCGGCCGGCGAACCAGCGCCGGAACGGCTCGGGAAGATCGATGGTGGCAAGTCGGTCCAAGGTCGGCACGGCTAGAAGCTAACGCCTCCGCCGAGAATTGCGAGGGCAAAACGAGAACAGACGATCAAAGGCGAGAACAGACTCAAAGGACTGTGCCGCTCCGAGACACAGGCCGATCGCGGGAGCTCAGGCGTCCCGCATCGCCGTCACCACCAACCCCGGCACCGGCTCGCCCTTCTCGGTGCGGGTGGAGGCGGCCTCGCAGGCGATGAGGCTCAGCCCCGCCGCCGCCAATGTGTCGCGCATATAGGCCGGCGCATGGGCGTAGCGCAGCGTGTCGCGCAGGAGGATGCCGTCGCCGTCATGGGTTTCGACGGTGAAGGCGAGCAGGCCGCCCTCCTCCAGCACCCGCCGGCTCCCGGCCAGCACCGGGGCGAGGTCACCGAGATAGCAGAAGGCGTCGCCGGCGAAGACGAGGTCGGCCCCGCCCGCTGGCAGATCGCGCAGATAGTCGACCATGTCGCCGGCCACCAGCCGTCCATACAGACCACGGACGCGGGCCAGCGCGATCATGTTGGGCGACAGGTCGACCCCGTCGATCTCGCCGACATGGTCGGCGAGCGTCACCGCGACGAGGCCGGTGCCGCAGCCGAGATCATGCGCGCGGGCAAAGGCGAAGGGCCGGCCGAGTTGCCGGCAGGCGGCCGCCACTGCACCGTGGATCAGCGCCGGCCCGCGATAGTCGAGCCGCTCCAGCGCCGCGTCGAAGCGCCCGGCATATTGGTCGAACAGCGTGCGCACATAGGCGGCGCTCATGCCCGGCGCGCCCGAATGCCCGAGCCGCGCAAGCCGGACGCCGGCGCCGAGCCGGTCTTCCGGGTCGAGCTCGCGGGCATGGGCATAGGCCTGCGCGGCGCCCGCCGCGTCGCCGGCGGCCTCGCGAACCTCGCCGAGCAGGAACCAGCCGGGCAGGAAGGCCGGCGCCCGTTCCGTCACCTCGACCAGCATGGCCGCGGCGTCGGCGGCATTGCCCTCCGCCAGCAGGGCGCGGGCCCACTCGACGCGCCGGTCGAGCGTCGGGTCGCCGGAGGAGAGGAAAAGCGGAGCGGCGGCCATGGTCATCTCGGCAAATCGCGGGCCGACGCCCTATATCCTGCGCGAGACGCCTTGATAAGCGAGTTCACCAAACCTCATGTCCCCTCCACCCCTGCGCCCGGAAGACCTGCTCCGCTCGACGCCGCAGGGGCTCTATTCGCCCGCCGGCGATTTCTTCATCGATCCGGTGCGGCCGGTGGCGCGGGCGCTCGTCACCCATGGCCATTCCGACCATGCCCGCGCCGGCCACGGCGCGGTGCTGGCGACCCGGCAGACGCTCGACATCATGGCGATCCGCTATGGCGAGGCCTTCGCCGGCACCACGCAGGCCATCGACTACGGCGAAACGGTCGAGGTGTCGGGCGTGAAGGCCACCTTCTTCCCGGCCGGGCACATCCTCGGCTCGGCGCAGATCCGGGTGGAGAAGGCCGGCTGCCGCATCGTCGCCTCGGGCGACTACAAGCCGGGGCTCGATCCCACCTGCGTCCCCTTCGAGCCGATCGGCTGCGACGTGTTCATCTCGGAGGCGACCTTCGGGCTGCCGGTGTTCCGCCATCCCGCCCCCGCCGACGAGATCGCCAAGCTGATGGATTCGCTCGCGCTTTTCCCGGAGCGCACCCATATCGTCGGCGCCTATGCGCTCGGCAAGGCGCAGCGGGTGATCGCGCTGCTGCGCGCCGCCGGGCATGACCGGCCGATATTGCTGCACGGGGCGATGGAGAGGCTCACCGCCTATTACGAGAGCGAGGGCATCGCGCTCGGCCCGGTCAAGCCCGCCCGCGAGGCGGCGCCTTCCGAATTGCCCGGCGCGGTGGTCATCGCCCCGCCGGGCGTGCTGGCGGAGGTGTGGTCGCGGCGCTTCGCCGATCCGGTCACCGCCTTCGCCTCCGGCTGGATGCGCATCCGCGCCCGCGCCCGCCAGCACGGCGTCGAGCTGCCTCTCGTCATCTCCGACCATGCCGACTGGGACGACCTGCAGGCCGCCATCCTCGCCACCGGCTGCTCGGAACTGTGGGTCACCCACGGGCAGGAGGACGCGCTGGTACACTGGGCCGGCCTCGCCGGGCTGAAGGCGCGGCCGCTGCATCTCGTCGGCTACGGCGAGGAGGAGGCCGAGGGCAACGTGGAGACGAATGCACCGGAGGCGAGCGCGTGAACCGCTTCGCCGCCCTCATCGACCGCCTCGCCTATGAGCCGCGCCGCAATGGCAAGATCCGGCTGATCGCCGATTATTTTCGCCATGTGCCGGATCCGGATCGCGGCTGGGCGCTCGCCGCCCTCACCGGCAAGCTGTCCTTCCGCAATGCCAAGGCCGGCCTGATCCGCCAGCTCATCGCCGAGCGCAGCGACCCGGTGCTGTTCGCGCTTTCCTACGATTATGTCGGCGACCTCTCCGAGACCGTCGCGCTGATGTGGCCGGCGCCGGCAAGACCCCCCTCACCCAGCCCTCACCCCCACGGGGAGAGGGTTTTCGCGGCGGGACCGGCTCCCTCTCCCCGTGGGGGTGAGGACTGGGGTGAGGGGCAAAGCCACGCGGAATCCAACGTTCCCCTCACCCAAGTCGTCCACACCCTCACCCATATGGGCCGCACCGAACTGCCTGCCGTGCTCGCCGACCTGCTCGACCGCCTGGACGAGACCGGGCGCTGGGCGCTGCTCAAGCTCATTACCGGCTCGCTGCGCATCGGCGTCTCGGCCCGCCTCGCCAAGACGGCGGTGGCGTCCCTCGGCGACTTGTCGGCGGACGATGTCGAATTGGTATGGCCGGGCCTCGCCCCGCCCTATGCGGAGCTGTTCGCCTGGGCGGAGGGGCGCGGCGCGCGGCCGGAGACGCGGGACCCGACGCCGTTTCGGCCGGTGATGCTGGCCCATCCGCTGGAGGAGGCGGACATGGCGGCGCTGTCGCCGCAGGAATTCCGCGCCGAGTGGAAATGGGACGGCATCCGCATCCAGGCGGTGCGCGCCCGTACCGCCGACGGCATGGCGGCGACGCGCCTCTACAGCCGCACCGGCGAGGACATTTCCGCCGCCTTCCCCGACCTCGCCGAGGCGCTCGCCTTCGAGGGCGCGGTCGACGGCGAATTGCTGATCCTGCGCGAGGGGCGGGTGCAGTCCTTCAACGTGCTGCAGCAACGGCTGAACCGGAAGGTGGTGTCGGGCAAGCTGATCGCCGAGTTCCCCGCCCATGTCCGCGCCTACGACCTTTTGGTCGCGGGCGACGAGGACCTGCGCGACCTGCCTTTCGACGCCCGCCGTGCCCGGCTGGAAACCCTGGTCGCCGCCCATCCTCGCGACAGCCGCCTCGACCTGTCGCCGGTCATCCCCTTCGCAACATGGGACGAACTCGCGGCCGCCCGCGCCGACCCGGCCGGCCATGGCGCCGGCGTGGACGCCGAGGCGGTGGAAGGCGTGATGCTCAAGCGCGCCGACAGCGCCTATGTGCCCGGCCGCCCGAAGGGGCCGTGGTGGAAATGGAAGCGCGACCCGCACAGCGTCGACGCGGTGCTGATGTATGCCCAGCGCGGCCACGGCAAGCGCTCCTCCTTCTATTCCGACTACACGTTCGGCGTCTGGACCGGGGAAAATTCCGGCGGGGGTGAGCTGGTGCCGGTCGGCAAGGCCTATTTCGGCTTCACCGACGCCGAGCTCGTCGAGATCGACCGCTTCGTGCGCCGCAATACGGTGAACCGCTTCGGCCCGGTGCGGGAGGTGGTGCATACGCGGGAGGAAGGGCTGGTGCTGGAAGTGGCGTTCGAGGGACTGGCGCGCTCGGCCCGCCACAGATCCGGCGTCGCCATGCGCTTTCCGCGCATCGCCAGGCTGCGCTGGGACAAGCCGCCCGCCGAAGCCGATACGATCGCGACGCTGGAGGCGCTGCTGCGGCAGGAAGGCGAAGCGGCCGGCGACGCTGCCGATGACGGCCAGGCTGGCTGAGCCTCCCGCCGCGCCGCCCGGCGTGTTAGGGAACAGTCCAGGGGCGTCGAGGAGTGCCGATTCAATGTCCGACAACCAGCTCTCGCGGCTGATGGGCGGTTCGCCGCTATGGGTGCTCGTGCGCCTCGTTCTCCTGTCCGTGGTGATCGGCGTCATTCTCAGCGCGCTCGGCCTCGACCCGTTGAACATCCTCTCCAGCCTGGAGCGGCTGGCGCGCAACCTGTTCAGCTTCGGCTTCGAGACGGTCGAGAGACTATGGCGCTATTTCCTGCTCGGCGCGGTGATCGTCATCCCGCTCTGGCTGATCATGCGTATCGCCCAGCGCGGCCAGTAGCCCACCATGCAGCTCACCGCCACTGCCGGCCGCGTCGAGGTCACCCACCGGCGCTTTCTCGCCATCGCCCTGCCCGCCACGCTGGCGCAGATGACGACGCCGCTGCTCGGGCTCGTCGCCACCGCGGCCATCGGCCGGCTCGGCGACGCGGTGCTGCTCGGCGCGGTGGCGGTGGGGGCGCTGCTGTTCGATTTCCTGTTCTGGGTGTTCGGCTCGCTGCGCATGGGCACGGCGGGGCTGACCGCGCAGGCGCTCGGGCGCGGCGACGCGCTGGAGGTGCGCGCGACGCTGGCCCGTGCGCTCGCCATCTGCCTCGCCATCGGCGTGCTTGCCATCCTCGTCCAGTGGCCGCTCTCCCGTTTCGCCTTCCAGGCGATGGGAACCAGCGAGGCGGTCTCGGCGGCGGCGGGGACCTATTTCGCCATCCGCGTGCTCTCGACGCCCTTCGCCATCGGCAATTTCGCGCTGCTCGGCTGGCTGGTCGGCATCGCCCGCACCGATATCGGCCTCGGGCTGCAGGTGCTGATCGCCGGCGTCAACGCCGCCGCGACGCTGCTGCTGGTGCTGCACTGGGACTATGGCATCGCCGGCGCGGCGCTCGCCAATGTGCTGGCGGAGGCGGTCGGCACCGTCGCCGGCCTTCTCGCCGCCCGCCGGCTGATGAGCACCGGCTGGCGGGTGCCGCTCGCCACCCTGTTCGACCGCGCCCGGCTGGTCGAGACCATCGGCGTCAATACCGACATCATGATCCGCACCGGCCTGTTGATGCTGGTGCTGCTGTTCTTCACCGCCCAGGGCGCCCGTGCCGACGACGTGACGCTGGCCGCCAACGCCGTGCTCTACAACATCATCATGGTGACGGCGTTTTTCCTCGATGGCTTCTCGACCGCCGCCGAGCAGATCTGCGGCCAGAGCGTCGGCGCCCGCGACCGGGTCGGGTTCCGCCGCGCCGTCGCCATGGTGCTGGGCTGGGGCTTCGGCTTCGCGGTGCCGGCCACGCTCGCGCTGCTGGCCGGAGGCGGCGCGCTGATCGACGCGCTGACCGCCAACGAGGCGGTGCGGGAGGCGGCGCGAACCTATCTGCCGCTCGCCGCGCTGACGCCGGTGCTGGGGGTGGCGGCCTTCGGCTATGACGGCATCTATGCCGGCTCCACCTGGTCGCGCGACATGCGCAACCTGATGCTCGGCGCGGTGCTGCTGTTCTTCGCCGCCTGGTGGATCGGCCGGCCCTACGGCAATGCCGGGCTATGGGCCGCCTATCTCGCCTTCATGGCCGGCCGCGGCGTGCTGCAGGCGCTGCGCATGCCGGCGCTGGCTCGGCGGACATTCCCCTAGGGCATTTTGAGCGAAGCGGGAACCGGCAGCGTCCTAGGCCGGGAACGGCCCGGCAACCAGCGCCCCGGCCTTGCGCCCGACCAGTTCGGCGAGCGGGCGGCCCTCGCGGGCGAGATGCGCGGCCAGCCCGGCCTTGATCCGCCCGGCAAGGCCGAGCCCCTCATAGACCAGCGCCGAATAGAGCTGGATCAGGCTCGCGCCGGCCTCGATCTTGGCGAGCGCCGCCTCGGGGCTGTCGATGCCGCCGGCGCCGATCAGCGGGAAGGCCCCTTCCACCCGCATGAAGGTCTCGGCCAGCATCCGCGTCGCCAGCGGGAATAGCGGCCGGCCGGACAGGCCGCCGGTCTCGCCCCGGTGCGGCGAACGCAGGCTCAAGGGGCGGGAGATCGTGGTGTTGGAGACGATGAGGCCGTCGACCCCGCGCCGGCGCGCCACCTGCACCACCGCGTCGAGATGCGCGAGCGCGAGATCCGGCGCGATCTTGAGGAGCAGCGGTACTCCCGGCGCGGCGCCGTCGCGCGCCTCGATGACGCGGGCGAGCAGGTCGTCGAGCGCCCGCTCCTCCTGCAGGTCGCGCAGCCCCGGCGTGTTGGGCGAGGAGACATTGGCGGTGAAATAGGAAGCAAGTCCGGCAAAAGCCCTGACGCCGTCGACATAGTCGGCGACCCGGTCGGTGGCTTCCTTGTTCGCCCCGACATTCACCCCGACGATGCCGGGACGCCCGCGCCGCGCGACGAGCCGCGCCTTCGCCGGGCCATGGCCGCCGCTGTTGAAGCCGTAGCGGTTGATCACCGCACGGTCCTCGGCGAGGCGGAAATTGCGCGGCCGCGCATTGCCCGGCTGCGGCCGGGGAGTGATCGTGCCCACCTCGACGAAGCCGAAGCCGGCGCCCAGCATGGCGTCCGGCACCTCCGCCTCCTTGTCGAAGCCGGCGGCAAGGCCCACCGGGTTGGGGAAGGCGAGACCGAAGGCCGCGACCGCGAGGCGCGGATCGTCGGCCGGCGCCGGGGAGGCCGGCAGGCAGGAAAGCGCGCGGATGGCGAGGCCGTGCGCCGTCTCCGGGTCGATCAGCCGGGCGAACGGCAAGGCGAGGTCGAGCAGCGCGCTCATTCGAGCTCTCCGAACATGTGCGCGCCGTCGGGGCCGAGCGGCAAGTCGCGGACGAAGGCGACGGCGGCGAGCGGCAGCGGCGCATGGAGATGCGGGAACAGGTCGCCGCCGCGCGAGGGCTCCCAGCGCAGCAGCGCCGGATCGAGCGCCTCGACGCGGACCGCCGCCAGCACGAGGTCGCCCTGGCCGGCGAAGTGCCGCGCCGCGGTCTCGCGCACCTGCGCGGCGGTGGAGAAGTGGATGAAGCCATCCGCCACATCCACCGGAGCGCCGTCGAAGCGGCTCTCCGCCTCGGCGCGCGCCCACAGCGAACGCGGAGAGACCTTGTAGATGAAGCCGGCCATGAGCGCTCCCGCCTCGCGCCCGCGAGGGGGCGCTCCCCGCGGCTGTAACCTCGCGTGACTTCCGTTGCAAGCGGTACTGGACGCCTCGGACATTAGGGTATAATTCCTAATCACAGATTGCATCGATCTCGCCGAATCACGTCTGGATTGCATCATGCTGACCCACGCCCAGATCTGGCGAGCGGTGGACCGGCTCGCCGAGCGTCATGGCCTGACAGCATCGGCGTTGGCCAAGCGCGCGGGGCTCGACGCCACCACCTTCAACCGCTCCAAGCGCGAGGCGCCGGACGGACGGCCGCGCTGGCCCTCGACCGAGAGCATAGCCAAGATCCTCGCCGCCACCGGCGCCAGCCTCGACGATTTCATGCATCTGGTGCAACGCCCGCGCGGCAGCCGGGCTATCCCGCTGATCGGTTTCGCCAAGGCGGGGAACGGCGGCTATTTCGACGACGCCGGCTTTCCGGTCAGCGACGGATGGGAGGAGGTCGTGTTTCCCGACATCGGCGACGAGCATGCCTATGCCCTGGAAATCACCGGCGATTCGATGATGCCGCTCTATCGCGACGGCGACGTCGTCGTCGTCTCGCCGGCAGCGCCGGTGCGGCGCGGCGACCGGGTGATCGTCCGGACGCGCGACGGCGAGGTGCTCGCCAAGGAACTCAAGCGGCGCACCGCCCGGACCGTCGAACTGCGCTCGCTCAATCCCGAGCACCCCGACCGGGTGCTGCGCGAGGACGACATCGCCTGGATCGCGCGGGTGCTGTGGGCAAGCCAATAGGCGGGAAATCGGCGAGCGGGAGATCGGCGGGTCCCGACATGCGAACGGCCCCGCGAGGGGGCCGCCCGGCCTTCGGATGCGCTCGCCGTCTGCAGATCAGCGGCAGGGCACCCTCACGGTCTGGCCATAGGCGTTGCGGGCATAGCAGTCGCCCGGCGACGTCGCCGCGCCGATCACCGCGCCGGTGCCGGCGCCGACCGCCGCACCGACCGCGGCGCCGGTGCCGCCGCCGGCAATGCCGCCGATGATCGCGCCGGTGCCGCCGCCGATCAGCGCCCCGCCCGTGGCGCGGCGCTCGGTGGTGGTACAGGCGGCGAGGCTGAGCGCGACAGCGGAAATCGCAAGAATCTTCAACATGATGTTTTCTCCAGAACACCCGGCAGACAGGACCGAATTCCGATCTCTCTAACCCCGGCACCAGGTTTTGGTTCCCTCCGTAAGATACCATATGACCTTGCGGCGGCCTTGCGGCAGCTTCCCACAAGGTCTATTGTGATTTCTCGTTTATCAACATGATAATCATGTTGTTTTGTCTTGGAGCCTTCCCATGTCCATCCGGCTTGGCGACGTCGTACCCGATTTCGAAGCTCAGACCACCGAGGGACCGATCCGGTTCCATGAATGGCTCGGCGATTCCTGGGGCGTGCTGTTCTCGCACCCGAAGAACTTCACCCCGGTCTGCACCACCGAGCTCGGCCAGGTGGCCCGGCTGAAACCGGAATTCGACCGCCGCAACGTCAAGGTAATCGGCCTGTCGGTCGACCCGCTCGACGCCCATGCCAAATGGTCCGACGACATCGCCGAGACGCAGGGCTACGCGCCGAACTTTCCGCTGATCGCCGACGAGGACCGCAAGGTCTCCGACCTGTACGACATGGTGCACCCGAACGCCTCCGACACCATGACGGTGCGCTCGGTATTCGTCGTCGGGCCGGACAAGAAGCTGAAGCTCTCGCTCACCTATCCGGCCAGCGCCGGGCGCAATTTCGACGAGATCCTGCGGGTGATCGATTCGCTGCAGCTCACCGCCACGCATTCCGTCGCCACCCCGGCGAACTGGAAGAATGGCGACGACGTCATCATCGTCCCGTCGGTGAGCGACGAGGCGGCCAAGGAGAAGTTCCCGCAGGGCTGGAAGACTCTGAAGCCGTATCTGCGCGTCGTCGCCCAGCCGGGGAAGTGACCCGCGCGGGCTCATGCCGCCACGCAAGGGCGGGCGCACCGCGAGGCGCGTCCGGGGAACATGTTCCGCGCAGGATGCGGCGCTCCCGCGCCGCGGCCTCACGCGCCGGTGAGCTTGCGGTACTGGATGAAGCCGGTGCGCTCGGCGACGGCATTGTAGAGCCGCTGCGCCGTGGCGTTGGTCTCGTGCGTCAGCCAATAGACCTTCGGGCCGCCCTTCGCCGCCGCCTCGGCATGGACATGCTCGATCAAGGCGCGGCCGAGACCCTTGCCGCGCAGGCGGCCATCGACGAACAGATCGTTGAGATAGCAATAGTCGCCCACGCTCCAGGTGGAGCGGTGGAAGATCCAGTGGGCGAGGCCGACCGCCCGGCCATCCTCGTCGAAGGCCAGCGCAGCATGCATCGGCTCGGCCGGATCGAGCAGGCGCCGCCAGGTGGTCTCGGTCACCGCCGGGGGCAGCTCCGCCTCATAGAAGGTGAGATAGCCCTGCCACAGCGGCAGCCATACGTCATAGTCGTCCGCCTGCACGCCCCGGATCATCACGTCACCTCGTCGCCAGCTGTCAGCGCATTGCCGCGCAGGAATTCCTCGGCCGGCATGGCCCGGCTGCCGGCCTTCTGCACCTCGACGAGGCGCACCGCGCCCTCGCCGCAGGCGATGGTGAGGCGGTCGTCGAGCACGGTGCCGGGCGCGGCGCTGGACGATGCCTCGACCTCGCCGCGCGTCGAGCGCAGCACCTTCACCCGCACCCCGCCCATGTCGAACCAGGCGCCGGGGAAGGGCGACAGCCCGCGAATGTGGTTGTGCACCTCGGCCCCGGAGCGGCTCCAGTCGATGCGGGTCTCGGCCTTGTCGATCTTGGCGGCATAGGTGACGCCCTCCGCCGGCTGCGGCGTGAAGCCGAGCCCGCCGCGCTGCAGCGCCGCCAGCGCCCGGCCCATCAGGTCGGCGCCGATGATCATCAGCCGGTCGTGCAATTCGCCGGCGGTCATGTCGGCGCCGATCGCCACCCGCTCGACCAGGCCGACCGGGCCGGTGTCCAGCCCCGCCTCCATGCGCATCACCGCGACGCCGCTCTCGCGGTCGCCGGCCATGACGGCGCGCTGGATCGGCGCGGCGCCGCGCCAGCGCGGCAGCAGCGAGGCGTGGAGATTGAGGCAGCCGAGGGAAGGCACGGCAAGGATCGCCGGCGGCAGGATGCGCCCATAGGCGACCACCACCGCGACATCCGCCTCATGCGCGGCGAAGGCGGCCGCCGCCTCATCGCCCTTCAGCGACGCGGGATGCAGCACGGGAATGCCGAACTGCCCGGCGGCGCGGTGCACCGGCGAGGGCACGAGGTCGAGCCCGCGCCGCCCGCCCGCCGCCGGGGCGCGGGTATAGGCGGCAACCACCTCGTGGCCGGCGCCGACGATCTCCGCCAGCGTCGGCACCGCGAAGTCCGGCGTTCCCATGAAGACGATGCGCATGCGCTCTCCCGGCCGGTTGCGCCCGGATGCGGCCTCAGGGCCGGCCGCGATCCTTGGCGGCCTTGGTGAACTTCTTCACCACGCGGTCGCGCTTGAGCTTGGAAATATGGTCGATGAACAGCACGCCGTTGAGATGGTCGATCTCGTGCTGCACGCAGGTGGCGAGAATCCCGTCGGCGTCGATTTCCTGCGTCTCGCCGTTGAGGTCCATGAAGCGCACGCGCACCCGCGCCGGCCGCTCGACATCCTCGTAATATTCCGGGATCGACAGGCAGCCTTCCTGATAGACCGACAATTCCTCGGAGACCGAGATGATTTCGGGATTGATCAGGGCGATCGGATCCTTCTCGCCCTCGTCCTCGCCGTCGCTCTCTTCCTTGGCGCGGCGCTTGCCGACATCGATGGTGACGATGCGCTCGGGCACGCCGACCTGGATGGCGGCGAGGCCGATGCCCGGCGCGTCGTACATGGTCTCGAACATGTCGCCGACGATGTCGCGCACGCGGGCATCCACGCGCACGACCGGATCGGAGACGAGGCGCAGGCGGCTATCGGGAATGATGACGAGCGGGCGGACGGACATGCGCGGGAGATAAGCGACCGCCGCGCGACGGTCAACGGGAGGCACGCGGCGATGTTCTCTTTTCGTTCGCGTAATTGGTAAAATCTGCTAGAAGGGCGGCATGGACCAGCTTCTGTTCGTCGTCGGCAGCCATCCCGTCACGCTCGCGGAAATCGTGGCCGGCTGTGCCGCGCTCGCCTTCCTCCTGCTGCTCGCCGTGCTGGTCGCGGTGTCGCGGCAGGCGCGCCTGCGCGCCGACGAGGCGGAAGAGCAGGCCCGGCGCGCCGACGAGCTGGAGGACCGGCTGATCCACCTCGCCCGCACCCAGTCGGAAACCGCCGGCCGCGTGCAGTCCATGACCGAGATCCTCGCCCAGCGGCAGGGCGAGCTCGCCCGCGCGGTGGCCGAGCGGTTGGACGCCACCTCGCACCGCATGGGCGAGAGCCTCGCCCGCGCCAACGAGGCGACGCACGAGAACCTGATGAAGCTCAACGAGCGGCTCGCCCTGGTCGACCAGGCGCGCGCCAGCCTCGGCGAGCTCTCGGGCCAGGTGATGAGCCTGCGCGAGACGCTGTCCAACAAGCAGGCGCGCGGCGCCTTCGGCGAGGGGAGGCTACAGGCCATCATCGCCGACGCCCTGCCGAGGGACGGCTTCGCCTTCCAGCACACGCTGGCGAACGGTCGCCGCGCCGACTGCGCCATCTTCCTGCCCGGCGACCGGCGCCCGCTGCTGGTCGATTCGAAGTTCCCGCTGGAGGCGATCACCGCCTTCCGCGAAGCGCCGAGCGCGGAGGCGCGCAAGCAGGCCGAGACCCGGCTGAAGCAGGATGTCGGCAAGCACATCACCGACATATCCGAGCGCTATCTGGTGCCGGGCGAGACGCAGGACATCGCCCTGATGTTCGTGCCCTCGGAATCGGTCTATGCTGAGTTGCACGAGCATTTCGACGACACCATCCAGCGCGCCTTCCGCGCGCGGGTGGTGCTGGTCTCGCCCTCGCTGCTGATGCTGGCGGTGCAGGTGGTGCAGGCCATCGCCAAGGATGCCCGCATGCGCGAGCAGGCCGATCTCATCCGCGCCGAATGCGGGGCGCTGGTGGCGGACGTGAAGCGGCTGCGCGAGCGCGTCGGCAACCTCGCCAGGCATTTCGGCCAGGCCGGCGAGGATGTCGCCCAGGCGCTGGTCTCCGCCGACAAGATCGCCCGGCGCGGCGGGCGCATCGAGCAGCTCGAATTCGATGCCGGCGCCGGCGAGCCGGCCGAGCCCGCCACCCCCGACTTGCGCGGCGCGGCGGAATAGCGCCGGCCATCATGGCCGCGCGGAGCATGGCGGGAACGACGCGACGTCATCGCGCGACGAGACCGCGCGCCGCCGGATACACCGCCGCCGGCGGGCCGGGCCACCTGCCGATATCGAGTTTTTCAACTGTCTAATTCGCAAGTGCTATCGATTCTGATAGAGAAGCTTTATCGCTCTCTCGTCGGAAGTACCCGTTTGATCGACCGTTTCGAATTGCTGCTCGCCCTCGCCAAGGAACGCCATTTCGGCCGGGCGGCCGAATCCTGCGGCATCACCCAGCCCACCCTCTCGGCCGGGCTGAAGCAGCTGGAGGAAGCGCTCGGCGTGCGCCTGGTCGAGCGCGGCTCGCGCTTCATCGGCTTCACGCCGGAAGGCGAGCGGGCGCTGGAATGGGCGCGGCGCATCATCGCCGATACCCGCGCCATGCGCCAGGAGATCGCCAGCCTGCGCAAGGGGCTGAGCGGCCATCTGCGGATCGCCGCCATCCCCACCGCCATGCCGATGCTCAGCGAATTGACCACCCCGTTCCACCAGAAGCATGCCGATGTCCGCTTCACGCTGATGTCGGCGACCTCGAACGAGGTGCTGCGGCTCATCGAGAATCTGGAGGCCGATGCCGGCGTCACCTATCTCGACAACGATCCGCTCGGCCGGGTGAAGACGGTGCCGCTCTACAAGGAAACCTATCGTTTCCTCACCTCGGTGAACGCCCCGCTCGGCGACCGCCAGCGGGTGAGCTGGGAGGAGATCGGCCGCGTGCCGCTCTGCCTGCTGACCCCCGACATGCAGAACCGCCGCATCGTCGACCGCCAACTGCGCGAGGCCGGCCATGCCGTCATGCCGATGCTGGAGGCCAATTCCACCATCGCGCTGCTGTCGCATGTGCGCACCGGCCACTGGTCGAGCGTGGTCGCCAAGGCGCTGGCCGACGTCTTCGCCTTCCCGAACTCGATCCGCTCCATCCCCATCGACGAACCGGAGATCGTGCACCAGATCGGCCTCGTCGCGCTCGACCGCGAGCCTATGACGCCGATCGTCGCCGCACTGATCGCCGAGGCGAAGGCCGTCGCGCCGGGGCTGACCATGCGGCTCTAGAGCCGGCATTCCTGGTCGACGAGACCCGGACCCGGCTGCCGCGGAGCCCCTTCCCGGCACGCCGAGCGGAGTGTCGCCAGCACGTCCCGAATCTCGCCGAAGCTCATCGCGCCGCGGCACGACACGGGAACTTAGCCGGCCGTGTACCGTTTAATCGGAAAGGCGGCAGGAAAGCCGCCCGCGCGTCAGCCAGGACCGCCTGCCGGCCGTCCGCAAGTTCGGAGTTTCTGTCATGCTGGGATGGGCCCTCACCTTTCTCGTCATCGCCCTCATCGCCGCCGTGCTCGGTTTCGGCGGCATTGCGGGAACCGCGATCGAGATCGCCAAGATCATCTTCTTCGTCGCCATCATCCTGTTCGTCATCTCGGCGGTGATGGGCATGCTGCGCGGCCGGCGGGCGCCCTGACGCGGCATTCGCCGTTCGGGACCGCAAGGCGCGGCCGGATCCGGCGCGACGCGAAGACGCCTCCGCAACCATGCGGAGGCGTTTTTCGTGAAGAAGCGACGCGATCACGGTCGGTGAACGAGATGTGATCGGGCGAGACATGACAAAGCCCGCCACGCAGCGCGGCATTCCCCGCCCGGCGACATCATCTCAGGTGCAGCAACAGCGTTGAAAAAGCACTAGAGCCGTTCGTTGACGGCAAGGGCCACGCCCACCGGCCGTTCGGGAGCCAGATCCTCGGGCGAATCGATGGCGAGCAGCTCGCCGAGGCGGTTGCGGGCACGATTGACCCGGCTCTTGATGGTGCCCACCGCGCATTGGCAGATTTCGGCGGCTTCCTCGTAGGAGAAGCCCGACGCACCGACCAGCACCAGCGCCTCGCGCTGGTCCGGCGGCAGCCGGTCGAGCGCCATGCGGAAATCCTCGAAGTCGAGATGGCTGTTCTGGTCGGGATTGGTGGTCAGCGTGGCGGCGAAGGCGCCGTCCGGGTCCGGCACCTCGCGGCGGCGCTTGCGGTATTCCGAGCGGAACAGGTTGCGCAGGATGGTGAACAGCCAGGCCGACAGGTTCGTGCCCGGATTGAAGCTGTGAATGTTGGCAAAGGCGCGCAGCAGCGTTTCCTGCACCAGGTCGTCCGCCTTGTCGACGCTTCCGCTCAGCGAGATCGCGAAGGCTCGCAGGTTGGGAATCGCGCCGATGATCTCGTCACGCAGCCCGGGGTCGAATGTGCTCACGAACCGCTCCCTCCCCCCGGCTTGCCGCCGGTGCGGCCCGGCGGTTGGTCGAGCTGCGACAACAGGTCGAGAAAGCGGTTCGGAATCCCCTGTCGAACCACGTCGTCATACATGGCGCGCAGATGCTGACCGATCTTGGCCTGGATGTCGCCATCCAGCGTCGTTCCCAGCGCGCCAAGCGGGCTTGCAGGCAATACGTCGCCCCTCACGCCCCGCCCCTCGTTTTCGTCTTCCGTCGTCATCTTGTCTTTTCCCGACATCGAGCCTCGCAAACCGCTTGGATAGGAGCCTCCGTCGCATCATGCTGCTGATAACGGGCGATGAGCGAACGGGTTCCAGCCTTGATGAAAAATTGGAACCGAATATTTCGCGTACCCGGGAACCTTGCGCCGGCTACTGCGTTGACCACCGCTTTGCCTAACGCATATTCGGGGAGACGCGTGTGAGCACTTCACAAACTGTCGCGCAGCATCTGCCGTTCCTGCGCCGTTACGCCCGCGCGCTCAGCGGAAGCCAGACCGCCGGCGACGCCTATGTGACGGCCCTTCTCGAAACCCTCATCGCCGAACCGTCGATTCTCGACAATCCCGCCGGCCCACGCATCGCGCTCTATCAGCTCCTCACGCGGCTCTGGAACTCGGTGACGCTGAACGGGCGGGCCGAGCCCGGACCGCCGCCGATGCGGGGCGAGCAGCGGCTCGGCCACATCACTCCTCCGGTCCGGCAGGCGTTCCTGCTGGTCTCGCTCGAAGGCTTCACCGAAGAGGAAGCCTCCGCGGTTCTCGACATCGACGTCGCCACCCTGCGCAATCTCGTCGAGGAAGCCGGCCGCGAGCTGGCGGCGGAAATCGCCACCGAGGTCCTCATCATCGAAGACGAGCCCTTCATCGCGCTCGACCTCGAGGGTCTCGTCGAAAGCCTCGGCCATCGCGTCACCGGCATCGCCCGCACCCATTCGGAAGCGGTCAGCCTTGCCCGGCGCAAGCCGCCGGGGCTCATCCTCGCCGATATCCAGCTCGCGGACGGCAGCTCCGGCCTCGAGGCAGTGAACGAGCTGATCGAGAGCGTCGAGGTTCCGGTGATCTTCATCACCGCCTATCCCGAGCGCTTCCTCACCGGCATCCGCCCGGAACCGGCCTTCCTCATCGCCAAGCCGTTCCAGCCATCCATGGTCGCCGCCGTCATCAGCCAAGCCCTGTTCTTCGAACGCAAGGCGCGTCCACGCGAGCAGCGTGCCACCGCCTGAGCCTTGAGGCATGCCGCTCATCGAGCTCAATCTCATTGACGACACGGCGCGCGTCGTCAGCGTCGTGTCGTCCTTTGCCATCACGCTCGGCCTGGTGCGCCTGCTGTATTTGCGCCGCGACCTGTCGCTGCGCATGCGCACGCTGATCTTCCTGCTCGCCTCGTTGCTCATCACCATCGGCATGCTGTCGCTGGCCGCGGCGATGGATACCGGCACCGTGGTGCCGTGGGTGCAGTCGACCATCCGCATCGGCCTCGCCGCGCTCAATTTCATCGGGGCGGTGGCATTGTGGACCAATCTCGGCGCCCTCGTCGACATGCCCTCGCCGGTACATGTGGCGAGCGAGCAGCGGCGGCTGGCACTGGAGCTGGCCACCGCGCTGCAGCGCTACGAAATGGCGCTGCGCGGCTCGAACGTGTCGATTTTCACCCAGGACAGGAACCTTTGCTACACCTCGATCAGCAAGCCGCTGTTCGGCTTTCCGGTCGAGCAGGTGCTTGGCGCCAGCGATGCCGACCTACTGGGCGAGATGCGCGCCAATGCCCTCGTCATCCTCAAGCGGGAGGCGCTCTCCAGCAATGAGCCGCGCAAGGGCGAGGTGGAAGTCGAGGAGGCCGGCGCCCAGGTCTGGTACGATGTGCATGTCGAGCCGCTGCGCGATCTCGCCGGCACCACGGTGGGCCTCACCGGCGCCGCCGTCGACATCACCGAGCGCAAGGAGGGCGAACGCCATCTGCGATTGCTGATGCGCGAGCTGACCCATCGCTCCAAGAACCTGCTCGCCGTCATCCAGGCGATGGCGCGGCAGACCGCCCGCCATTCGACCACCATCGACCATTTCGTCGAGCAGTTCAGCGCCCGGCTGCAGGCGCTCTCGCGCTCGCATGACCTGCTGGTCCAGGAGAGCTGGCACGGCGCCTCGCTCAACGACATGGTGCGCTCGCAGCTCGGCCATCATCTCGACCAGGACACCAGCCGCATCGCCATTACCGGGCCGGACCTGTTCCTCAAGCCCGAGGCGGCGCAAAATATCGGCCTCGCCCTGCACGAGCTGTCGACCAACGCCGCCAAATACGGCGCCCTCTCGGTGCCCAACGGCAAAGTGTCCATCCAGTGGGCGCGGCGGCAACCGGAAGCCGGCGGCGGCTTCGAGCTCAGCTGGACCGAAAGCGGCGGCCCGCCGGTCACCCCTCCGGCGGCGCGCGGCTTCGGCTCGCTGGTCATCGAGCGCAACCTCGCGCGCGGCCTCGACGGCGAGGTCGACCTCGCCTTCAAGCCGGATGGGCTGGTCTGCCACGTCTCGGTACCCGAGCACCATCTCTCCATGCCCCGCTGAGCCGCGCTGCCGGCACGGAACTTCGCGATTAGCCGCGCGTTAACCACGTATGACGACGCGGCGGCGTTGCTCGTCGTCGGTGATTTTTCGCAACAGCTCGTGGGACTTCCCGACGAGGGTGCAACGTTTGCGCGCCCGCGCGGCGACGCCGTCACGCGCCTTGGTCGCAGGGGTCGAGACATGTTCGGCATTGCCAAGGCCAGCCTCGCTGGATCCGCCTATCTCTTTGGCGCCGCCACCGGGATCGCGGTGGCGCTTCCGCTCGCCGCGGTCGCCTTCACGCCCGAGCACCGGGTGCCGGCACCGATATACCGCACGGTCGACGCCCCGGCGCTCCCGCAATCATCCATGGTGAACCGTGCCGCCAAAGGCCCTCGCCTCGACATTGTCGTGCCCGCGGCGAGGCCGGTTCCCGCCACCGGCGCGGCTCGCAAGCCGATGCTGGCCCGCGATGTCGAACCGGCGGCGGCACCGGGCCGGAAGCTCGAGGGGCGCACCCCGCCGGCCGCGGCGCCCGCCGGCCTGCCGCGCGGCTGCCTGTCGGCGCTGGGCGGCATCCAGCCGAAGATCCACACCGAAAATCTTACCGTCTGCGTCGCCGACATCTCCACGTTAGATTGACGCCGGAACGGAAGACCAGCGCAAGCGCGGAGTAGTATTACACCGGCGCACAGGACTGAATATTCGGAACCAAAGAATATAAGCGTCGTTATCTCATCAGACGGTCGCCAGACCGCTTAGATGTTACCCTCATTCTTGACGGGAGTACGATGATGACGAACAAGATTGCTACTTTCACCGCTCTTGCCGCCCTGTCGCTCGCCCCCGCTGTGGCACTGGCGCAGAGCCCCACCCCCGGCGCCGTCCAGCCGGAAGCCGGCAACGAGCAGACGATGCCGAACCCGGCCTCGCCGACCGCGCCGGCTGCCAAGATGCCCAACTCCACCATACCGGATGCCAGCGCGGCGACCACCACCGTGCCGGCCACCCCGACCTTCATCAGCGCCCAGACCGGCACCCAGTGGCTCGGCTCGGACCTGGTCGGTACCGACGTGGTGACCTCGACCGACGAGAAGCTGGGTTCGATCAGCGACATTCTCGTGGAGCGTGACGGCTCGGTCATCGGCGCGGTGATCGATGTCGGCGGCTTCCTCGGCATCGGCGCCAAGCCGGTCGCGGTGTCCTTCAAGTCGCTGACCGCCACCCCGACGCAGAACGGCGAGAAGATCGTCGTGGCCCTGACCAAGGAGGAGCTGAACTCCGCGCCGGAGTTCAAGACCCTGGAACAGAACGCCAGCGCCGCGGCCCCCAAGACCCAGTGAGGCAAAACCCGATGGGTCCGGTCGGACCCATCCGGGCAGCCGACCAGCGGCCCGAAAGCCCGATATAGCCAGGAGCCTACCTGACATGCCCGGCCCCGCGCCGGGCATGTTTGCGTTATACCGCACGGCATTGCGGCGGATCGGCCTTGCCGACGATGACGGCGGCGGCGGGATCGGATAAAGCGGGAGACCCTTCACGCCGGATCGCGCCATGATCGAACCCCGCCGCCGCCGAGCCGACCCGCCCTTCCGGGAGCTGTTCGACATCGAGGCCATGCGCGTCGAGATGCATGCGCTCGCCGACGGGATGTTCGGCGGGCAGAAGGCGGGCAGCGAGATCGAGCTGCGCAGCGCCATGGCGAAGCGGCTGAAGCTTGCCTACGCGCAGGGCCACAAGACCGCCGAGGCGTGGCTGATGGTCGATGGCTCCGGCCGGCGCTGCGCCGAGCGGCTGTCCCGGCTGCAGGACGAGATCATCCAGCTCGTCCATGAGCTGGTGGTCAAGTATCTCTACCCCTCCGACAATCCCTCCACCGCCGAGCGCATGGCGATCATCGCGGTCGGCGGCTACGGGCGCGGCCTCATGGCCCCCGGCTCGGACACCGACATCCTGTTCCTGCTGCCCTACAAGCAGACCGCCTGGGGCGAGAGCGTCGCCGAATCGATCCTCTACGTGCTGTGGGACATGGGCCTCAAGGTCGGCCACGCCACCCGCTCGGTCGACGAGTGCATCCGCCAGGCGCGCGGCGACATGACCATCCGCACCTCGGTGCTGGAGGCGCGGCTGCTGCTCGGCGAGCGCGCCCTGTTCGACGAGCTCATCCGCCGCTTCGACGCCGAGGTGGTGGAGGGCACGGCGGCGGAATTCGTCGCCGCCAAGCTGGCCGAACGCGAGGACCGCCACAAGCGGGCCGGCGCGTCGCGCTATCTGGTCGAGCCCAATGTGAAGGACGGCAAGGGCGGCCTGCGCGACCTGCACACGCTGTTCTGGATCGCGAAATATGTCTACCGGGTGCACGAGACCCGCGACCTCGTCGCCAAGGGTGTGTTCACGCCGGAGGAGGCGGCGCTGTTCCGCCGCTGCGAGGGCTTCCTGTGGTCGGTGCGCTGCCACCTGCATTTCCTCGCCGGCAAGGCGGAGGAGCGGCTCTCCTTCGACCTGCAGCGCGAGATGGCGGAGCGGCTCGGCTATGTCGCGCATCCGGGCCTCAAGGACGTCGAGCGCTTCATGAAGCACTATTTCCTGGTCGCCAAGGATGTCGGCGACCTCACCGCCATCGTCTCGGCGGCGCTGGAGGAGCGGCACGACAAGCCGGTGCCGCGGCTCAACCGCATGATCGCCCGGCTTCGGCGCACGCCCAACCGCAAGCTGAAGGAAAGCGCCGACTTCATCGTCGACCATGACCGCATCAACGTCGCCGATGTCGG
Source organism: Ancylobacter sp. GW821-FHT10E12 (assembly GCF_058809335.1). Taxonomy (NCBI): domain Bacteria; kingdom Pseudomonadati; phylum Pseudomonadota; class Alphaproteobacteria; order Hyphomicrobiales; family Xanthobacteraceae; genus Ancylobacter; species Ancylobacter sp. GW821-FHT10E12. Next base: position 313,820 of record NZ_JBXASN010000003.1, read on the forward strand.
CGCCTTCGCGCGCGATCCGGTCAACCTGATCCGGGTGTTCCACATTGCCGGCAAGCACGGCCTCGCCTTCCACCCGGACGCGATGCGCCTCGCCACCCGCTCGCTCAAGCTGATCGACCAGAAGGTGCGCGACAACCCGGAAGCCAACCGGCTGTTCCTCGACATCCTGTGCGCGCGCGACACCGCCGAGATCGTGCTGCGGCGGATGAACGAGACCGGGGTGCTCGGCCGCTTCGTGCCGGAATTCGGCAAGATCGTCGCGATGATGCAGTTCAACATGTACCATTCGTACACGGTGGACGAGCACCTGATCCGCTCCATCGGGGTGCTGGCCGAGATCGAGCGCGGCGACCGGCCGGATTACGGCATCGCCAACGAGCTGATCCATCAGATCAAGAACCGCCAGCTGCTCTATGTCGCGGTGTTCCTGCACGACATCGCCAAGGGCCGGCCGGAGGACCATTCGATCGCCGGCGCCCGCGTCGCCCGCAAGCTCGCTCCCCGCTTCGGCCTGTCGGCGGCGGACACCGAGACCGTCGCCTGGCTGATCGAGCAGCATCTCACCATGTCGAGCATCGCCCAGTCGCGCGACCTGTCGGACCGCAAGACCATCGAGAATTTCGGCGCCGTGGTGCAGAGCCTGGAGCGGATGAAGCTGTTGCTCATCCTCACCACCGCCGATATCCGCGCGGTCGGGCCGGGCGTGTGGAACAACTGGAAATCGCAGCTGCTGCGCACCCTCTATTACGAGACCGAGCCGGTGGTCACCGGCGGCTTCTCGGAATCGAACCGCAACCAGCGGGTGGCGCGGGCGCAGGCCGAGTTCCGCAACGCCATGGTCGGCTGGGAACCCGCGGCGCTGGAAGGCTATGTCGACCGGCTCTATCCCAGCTACTGGCTGCGTGCCGATCTCGAGCACAAGGTCGCCCATGCCAATTTCATCCTGGCGGCGGAGGCCGAGGGCCGGGCGCTCGCCACCGCGAGCCGCACCGACCCGACGCGCGGCATCACCGAACTCACCGTCTTCGCCCCCGACCATCCCAAGCTGCTGGCGGTGATCGCCGGCGCCTGCGCAGCCGCCGGCGCCAATATCGTCGACGCCCAGATCAGCACCACGACCGACGGGCGGGCGCTCGACACCATCTCGCTCACCCGCGCCTTCGAGCAGGATTCCGACGAGATCCGCCGCGCCGAGCGCATCGCCTCCTCGATCGAGAAATCGCTGTCCGGGGAGATCCGGCTGCCGGAAGTGGTGGCGAAGAAGATCCCCAAGCGCCCGCGCGCCTTCACCGTCGAGCCGGAGGTCACGCTCAACAACAGCTGGTCGAACCGCCACACCGTGGTGGAAATCGCCGGGCTGGACCGGCCCGGCCTGCTCTACGGGCTCACCCAGACCCTGTCGCGGCTCAACCTCAACATCGCCTCCGCCCATGTCGCCACCTTCGGCGAGCGGGTGGTCGACGTGTTCTACGTCACCGACCTGATGGGGGCGAAGATCATCGGCGCCGCCCGGCACTCGGCCATCCGCCGCGCCCTGCTGCAGGTGCTCGACGCCGATGACGAGGCCACGGCCGGCGCGGCTGCCGCCGACGCCTCGCCCGCCGCCTGATTCCGGGCGCCCGATGCTCGCGACCTATGCCTATCTGCTGATCGCCATCGTCGCCGAGGTGACCGCCACCTCGGCGCTGAAGGCGACCGAGGGCTTCACCCGGCCGGTGCCGACGCTCGTCACCCTCGTGGGCTACGGCCTCGCCTTCTTCTTCCTGTCCCTGGTGCTGCGGGTGCTGCCCACCGGCATCGCCTATGCCATCTGGACCGGCGCGGGCATCGTGCTGGTCTCGGCGGTGGGCTGGCTGTGGCTGAAGCAGCCGCTCGACCTGCCGGCGATGATCGGCCTCGGCCTCATCCTCGCCGGCGTCCTCACGGTGAGCCTGCTCTCGAACTCCATCGCGCATTGAGCCGCGCGGAAGAGCAGCCGAAACCGCGTCGGCATCAAACCGTTGAAAAAGCTCGCGCGACACATTGGCGCCCTTAACCCTGCGTTTAACCGCCACGGTTTAGAGTTCGTTTACCGGCGGCTCTTGGGGGAAGTTCCGCGTTCATGTTCGGACGTCATGGCGAAAGGGAAAGGCGCGAGCCGGTGCTGAGCGCATCGTCGGCTTACGGCGACCTGCGCCTGTCGGCCGAGGACCGGCCGACCACTATGGCGCGCAATTCCGGCGGCGGATCGCGCAAGCAGGCCTCGCGCGGCGACCGGCACGACTCGCGCGGCGAGCGGGCATCGTCCGGGCGCGGGCGCGGGCCGAAGCGGCGCGGCTTCTTCAGCCGGATATTCTACTGGAGCTTCGTGCTCGGCATCTGGTGCGTGCTCGGCGTCGTCGGGCTCGTCGCCTATGAGGCCGGCCAGCTGCCGCCGATCCAGAACCTCACCATTCCCGAGCGCCCGCCCACCATCATCATCCAGGGCTATGACGGGCGGACCATCGCTGCCCGCGGCGAGATGCGCGGCTCGGCCGTGCCGCTGCGCGCGCTGCCGCCCTATCTGCCGCAGGCTTTCGTCGCCATCGAGGACCGGCGCTTCTACGCGCATTTCGGCCTCGATCCGCTCGGCCTCGGCCGCGCCATCTTCGTCAACCTCTCCTCGGGCCGGCTGCGCGAGGGCGGCTCGACGCTCACCCAGCAACTCGCCAAGAACCTGTTCCTCACCCAGGAGCGCACGCTCTCGCGCAAGGTGCAGGAACTGATCCTGTCGCTGTGGCTGGAGACGAAATACTCGAAGAACGAGATCCTCGAACTCTATGTGAACCGCGTCTATTTCGGCGCCGGCGCTTATGGCATCGAGGCGGCGGCGCAGCGTTATTTCAACAAGCCGGCCCAGCAGCTCACCCTCGCCGAGTCGGCGATGCTGGCCGGCCTCGTCAAGTCGCCCTCGGCCCTGGCCCCCACCCGCAACCTGGAGGCCGCCCAGCAGCGCGCGGCGGTGGTGCTCGACGCCATGGTCGATGCCCGCTTCATCTCGCCGGACATGGAGCAGGCGGCGCTGGCCAAGCCGGCGACGGTGGCGAAGAACACCTCGTCCGACATGGCCGGCTATGTCGCCGACTGGGTGGCGGACCAGCTCAGGACCCTCCTGCCCTCCATCGAGCATGACGTGATCGTGCAGACGACGCTCGACCCGGCGCTGCAGGCGCTCGCCGACAAGGCGCTGAAGGACGCGCTGGCGAAGAACGGCAAGAAGCTCGGCGTCGATCAGGGCGCCCTCGTGGTGATGGACACCGATGGCGGCGTGCGCGCGATGGTCGGCGGGCGCTCCTACGAGGAGAGCCAGTACAACCGCGCCGTCACCGCCCGCCGCCAGCCGGGCTCGGCCTTCAAGCCCTTCGTCTATCTCACCGCGCTGGAGCGCGGCCTGACGCCGGAAAGCGTCCGCGACGACGCGCCGGTGCAGATCAAGGGCTGGAAGCCGGAGAATTTCAGCCACGAATATCGCGGCCCGGTCGACCTCAAGACCGCCATCTCGCTGTCGCTCAACACCGTGGCGGTGCGGCTCGCCATCGAGGTCGGGCCGGCCGAGGTGGTCAAGACCGCCCAGCGCATGGGTATCGCCTCCAAGCTGGAGCCCAACGCCTCCATCGCGCTCGGCACCTCGGAAGTGTCGCTGCTGGAACTCGCCGGCGCCTATGCGCCCTTCGCCAATGGCGGTGTCGGCGTCACCCCGCATGTCATCCAGCAGGTGCGCGAGGCGGGCGGCAACGGATCCGGCGGCAAGGTGCTGTTCGCCTATGCCGCCCCGACGCGCGGCCTGGTGATGGCGCCGCCGCATGTGGCGATGATGAACCGCATGCTGCAGCAGACCTTGCTCACCGGCACCGCGCGGCGCGCCGACCTGCCCGGCTGGCCGGCCGCCGGCAAGACCGGCACCAGCCAGGATTACCGCGACGCCTGGTTCGTCGGCTATACCGGCCGCTACATCGCCGGCGTCTGGCTCGGCAACGACGATTCCTCGCCGACCAGGAAGGCCTCCGGCTCCGGCGTCCCGGTCGAGGTGTGGAGCCAGGTGATGAAGGCCGCGCACAAGGACGTGCCGGTGGTGGCGCTGCCCGGCGCCGGGCTGGAAATGCCGGCCGTGCAGCCGCCCGGCGACGTGCCGGAGGAACCGGTCGTCACCGGCGGCCCGCCGCCGCCGAGCAAGCGCGCCCCGGCGACGCTCGACAGCTGGCTGATGGACAAGCTGTTCGGCGGCTAGCGGCAAGAGAACGCGCGAAAACAAGGACCTAGGGCGCTTCCGGTGAGCCGGATCTCGCCGCATGGCCCTAGCCGGCCCCGAAGCGGTGCAGTTCCGCCCCGCGCCGCTTGAGCCAGGCCTCGGCCTCCTCCCGGCCCGGAAAAAGCCGATCCACCGTCGCCCAGAAGCGCGGGCCGTGGTTCATCTCGCGGCGATGCGCCACCTCATGGGCGGCGAGATAGTCCAGCACCTTCGGCGGCGCGAGGATCAGCCGCCAGGAATAGGACAGCGCCCCGCTCGCCGAGCACGAGCCCCAGCGGCTCGCAGTGTCGCGCAGGGTGATGCGGCCGATGCTCACGCCGAGCGCCGCCGCATGGCGCCGGCTCGCCTCGGTCAGGTCGCGCCGCGCCTCGCGCTTGAGGAAATCCTCGACCCGGCGCCCCACATGCGCCGCCTCGCCGGCGACGCAGAGGCGCGCCGGACCCTCCGCACCCGCTTCCACCCAGACCGTCCCGCGCGCGCCGGGCCGATGCTCGATGCGGTGCGGGGTGCCGCGCAGCGGGATCACCGCGTCGGGCGCGAAGGCGACGATGGCGGGAAGCTGGGCCAGGCGCACGGCGATCCAGCCGGCATAGCGCTCGGCGAAGGCGACCGCCTCCTTCAGCGTACCGCGGGCCGGCATGGTCAGCACGACGTCGCGCGTCGCCGCGCGCACCCGCAGCGTGTAGCGGCGGGCGCGGGCGTCGCGGCGCAGCGTGACCAGCACCTCGCGGCCGTCGATGCGCAAGGGCAATGCAGCGGGCTCGCGCGACCGCGCGACCGGCGCTTGCGGCGCCGGGGCACGACGGGGTCGGGTGGTCGGTGGCCTTGAGAAGAACATGCGCGGCCCGGAGAATCGTCCTCCAAATATGGCGCCGATCCTCACCGGCGCCAGCGGCGCATTGATGGCGGCGGCCGTCATGCCGCCGCCGAAGGACCCGCCGTCAGCGCATGACGCGGCGGTCGCGGCGGCGGTCCTGCACCGGCTGATAGGCAATGCGCGAATGATAGGCGCAATAGGGCAAGCCGGTCTTGGTGCGGCTGCCGCAATAATAGAAATCGCCCTTGCCCGGCTCGCCCACCGGCCAGCGGCAGGTGAACTCGGTCAGGTCGAGAATGGAACAGCGATCGGCCATCGGGATGACGTTGGCGACCGGATCCGGCATTTCCTCCGGCTCCGGCTCGATCACCGGACGCAGCACCTGGGCGAGCGCATTGTTGCCGGACACCATCGGGCGCGACGGCGCGCTGATCACCACCGCCGGGCGCGGCTTGCGGGGCCGCGGCGCCGGAGCAGGCGCCGCCTTGGCGCGGCCGGACAGGCCGAGGCGATGCACCTTGCCGATCACCGCGTTGCGCGTCACTCCGCCCAGTTCGGCGGCGATCTGGCTGGCGGACAATCCCTCGGACCAGAGTTTCTTGAGAAGCTCGACGCGCTCGTCCGTCCAGTTCATCGCTGTGCCTCCTTGAGCTCATCGATCGTGCGGAGAATCCCACGGCGCTCCCGCCGAAGACGATCGGCCGGATAACACGCCGCAAACGCCACTTAGGAATTGCCGCCGCACGAGATGTCGTATCTGACGGATCGCAGGCTACAATATGCGCAGACTCAGGCCCAGTCCGTTCAGGGCCGAAACGATTGTTTTCCCCAGTTGAGAGTCCGCGGCGCAACACTCCCGAATCGGATACCGCCGCGTCCGCGCCCACCACCCTGGAGCGGTTCTGATGTTTGCCTCCGGTGCCGATGTGACATTGCACCGCCGGCCGCCGAGGGCAAACATGGCGTCGACCTTGTCCGCAAGTTCCATGGGAAAGCCGATGAAACCATTCCTCGGCGGCGCCGCCGCCATCCTCTCGCTCGTCACCGCCCTGCCCGGCCCCGCCCTTGCCATGCCGCTGTCTGGCGCGCCCCTGTCGGCCGCTGTCTCGGCCCGCGCGACGCTCGCGCCGGCGCCGCTTGTGACGCCGGTCGCGCAGGGCTGCGGCCCCGGCTTCTGGCGCGGGCCGTGGGGCGGCTGCCGCGATACACCCTATAGCGGTCCGCTGCCCGGCGGCGGCTATGCCGTACCTCCCGGCGCCCCGGTCTATTACGGCAATGGCTGCCCGCCCGGCTGGTGGCGCGGACCCTGGGGCCATTGCCGCGACACGCCCTTCCATGGCCGCCTGCCCGACGGCAGCTGGCAGTGAACCCGGCCTGAGCGGAGACCCATCATGACACGCATCCTCACCAGCCTTGCCACCCTTCGCCTTGCCACCCTTCCTCTGGCCGCCCTCGCCGTCACCGCCCTGCTGGCCGCCCCGGCCGCGGCGCAGACCGCCCCGCCCGCCGACGCGCCGCCGCCGGTGGTCGACCTCTACACGCCGGAAGACGCGCAGGCGGTGCTCGACGCCCGGCTGGTCGCGCTGAAGACGGTGATCGGCCTCACGCCCGAGCAGGCCAGGCTCTGGGAGCCGGTGGAAGCCGCCATCCGCCAGGCGGCGAAGAGCGCCGCCGCCCGTGCCGCCGATCGCGTCAAGGCCGAGCCGGCGACCGACTTCCTCATCGTGCTGGAGCGCATCGCCGATGCCGAAGCCGCGCGGGCGCAGGACCTCAAGACGGTCATCGCCGCCGCCCGGCCGCTGGTCGCCGCGCTGACCCCGGAGCAGAAGCGCCGGGTGCCCGGCTTCCTCGGCATGACCGACCGCGCCGGCAAGCCCCAGCCCACCCTGGAGCTCTGGATCTTCGAGGACGAGCAGGAATAGGTGCCGCGGCAACCGGCGATCGGGCAACCGGCGATCAGGCAACTGGCGATGGGTCTCGGCATATTTTCGGCGGCAACGCCGTGAATATTGACCCTGCGACCTTATCCTATAAAATTGGACGCATCGGGTGCCGCCCCCGCAAGGGCGGCACGTTTCGTTTTGGGACAGGCTCTACGCCGCTACATGCAAGAAAAGGAGGGGCAGGTGATCGACCCCATCCTGCCGACCTATAATCGTGTCGACCTGGTTTTCGAACGCGGCGAGGGCGCCTGGCTCTTCACCGCGGACGGGCAGCGATATCTCGACTTCACCGCCGGCATCGCGGTGAACGTCCTCGGCCACGCGCATCCGCACCTCGTCGCGGCGCTGACCGAGCAGGCCGGCAAATTGTGGCACCTGTCCAACATCTTCCGTATCGAGGGCGGCGAGCGCCTCGCCCGCCGGCTGATCGAGGCGACCTTCGCCGACACCATGTTCTTCACCAATTCGGGTGCGGAAGCGCTGGAATGCGCCATCAAGATGGCGCGCAAGTACCAGTCGGTGAGCGGCCACCCGGAGCGCTACCGCATCATCACCTTCGAAGGCGCCTTCCACGGGCGCACGCTCGCCACCATCGCGGCGGGCGGCAATGCGAAATATCTGGAGGGCTTCGGCCCGGCCCTGCCGGGCTTCGACCAGGTGCTCTTCGCCGATATCGAGGCGGTGAAGGCCGCCATCGGGCCGGAGACCGGCGCCATCCTCATCGAGCCGGTGCAGGGCGAGGGCGGCGTGCGCTCGGCCTCCTGGGCGACCCTGCGCGCGCTCAGGGCCCTGTGCGACGAGCACGGCCTGCTGCTCGTCCTCGACGAGGTGCAGTGCGGCGTCGGCCGCACGGGCAAGTTCTTCGCCCATGAATGGGCCGGCATCACGCCGGACATCATGGCGGTGGCCAAGGGCATCGGCGGCGGCTTCCCGGTCGGCGCCTGCCTCGCCACAGAAGAGGCCGCCAAGGGCATGACCACCGGCACCCACGGCTCCACCTATGGCGGCAACCCGCTCGCCATGAGCGTCGCCAATGCCGTGCTCGACGTGGTGCTGGCCGACGGCTTTCTCGAACAGGTGCTGGCCACCTCCGCCCGGCTGCGCCAGCGGCTCGCCGAATTGAAGGACCGCCATCCCGCCGTCATCGCCGAGGTGCGCGGCGAGGGCCTGCTGATCGGCCTGCGCACGCTGGTGCCGAACGGCGAGCTCATCGCTGCCATGCGGACCGAGCACATGCTCGGGGTGGCGGCGGCGGAGAACGTCGTGCGCCTGCTGCCGCCGCTCAATATCGGCGAGGAGGAGATCGACGCCGCCTTCACCCGGCTCGACGCCGCCTGCACGCGGATCGAGGCGGGGCTGAAGGCCGACGCGATGAAGGGGGCGGCGGCATGAGCGGCTCCGATGTGAAGAACGGCGTGAAGCATTTCCTCGACCTCGACGCCCTGCCGGCCGGCGAGCTGCGCGAGCTCATGCGCTTCTCGCACGACCTGAAGAAGCGCCGGCTGACGGTGGCGCAGGAGAAGCCCTTTGCCGGCAAGGTGCTGGCCATGGTGTTCGACCAGCCCTCGACCCGCACCCGCATCTCCTTCGACGTCGCCATGCGCCAGCTCGGCGGCGAGACGATCATGCTGACCGGCGCCGAGATGCAGCTCGGGCGCGGCGAGACCATCGCCGACACCGCCAAGGTGCTGTCGCGCTATGTCGACGCGATCATGATCCGCATCCTCGATCACGGCGCGCTGGAGGAACTGGCCGCCCACGCCACCGTTCCGGTGATCAACGGGCTGACGCGCGAGTCGCATCCCTGCCAGATCATGGCGGATGTGATGACCTTCGAGGAGCACAAGGGGTCGATCCAGGGCCGCACCGTCGCCTGGACCGGCGACGCCAACAATGTGCTGGCCTCCTGGGTGCACGCGGCCGAGCGCTTCGACTTCGCGCTCAACGTCGCCACCCCGCCGGAGCTGGCCCCGCGCCCCGCGCTGCTCGACTGGGTGCGCGCGAGCGGCGCCAGGGTGCGCTTCGGCACCCGTGCGGAAGAGGCGGTCGAAGGCGCTGACTGCGTCGTCACCGACACATGGGTTTCCATGGGGGATGTGGAGGCGGAACGGCGCCACAACCTGCTGAAGCCCTACCAGGTCAACGGCGCGCTGATGAGGCGCGCGGCGGCGGACGCCATCTTCATGCATTGCCTGCCGGCCCATCGCGGCGAGGAAGTCACCGACGAGGTGATGGACGGCCCGCAATCGGTGGTGTTCGACGAAGCGGAAAACCGGCTGCACGCGCAGAAGGGCATTCTCGCCTGGTGCCTCGACGGCGCCGCCCTCTGAGCGGCGACCGGGCGCGCCGGATAAAACCGCCGCCACGGCGGCGCTCGCATGGGGCGGCACCCGATGGTCGCCGCCCCGTACCGCCGGGCCTTGTGCCCCTCCCGCCTGACGAAACCCGTACCTATATGGGCGGGCTGGAGACGACATGACATCATCCATTCCCACTCCCGACTTTTCCGCGACCGTGCGTTCCCCCCTCGTCGAGGCGGTGGACGACCAGGTCATTCCCTTCCATGTCGACGGGCTCGACGTGCGCGGGCGCATCGTGCGCCTCGGCTCGGCGCTCGATGCCGTCATGGCGCATCATGACTATCCGCCGGCGGTGAAGCGCCTGCTCGGCGAGGCGGTGGCGCTCACCGTGCTGCTGGGGTCGACGCTCAAGATCAGCGGCCGCTTCATCCTGCAGACCCGCACCGACGGGCCGGTCGACCTTCTGGTGGTCGACTTCACCGCGCCGCGCGACGTGCGCGCCTATGCCCGGTTCGACCGCGAGCGTCTGGCGGCGATGCAGAAGCTGGCGCCTGGCCATCGGCTCGACAGCGGCGCGCTGCTGGGCAGCGGCCATCTCGCCATGACCATCGACCAGGGCCTCAGCGTCAACCGCTACCAGGGCATCGTGGCGCTGGAAGGCGGCGGCCTGGAAGAAGCCGCGCACCAATATTTCGCCCAGTCCGAGCAGATCCCCACCCGCGTGCGCCTCGCCGTCGCGGAGGAGGTCCGTCCGGGCGGCGCGGCCTCCTCCTGGCGGGGCGGCGGGCTGATGGTGCAGTTCCTCCCGACCGAGGGCGGGCGCATCCGGCCGGTGGACCTGCATCCCGGCGACGCGCCGGAAGGCACGGAACTGCCGGAGGTGGAGCACGACGATGCCTGGGTCGAGGCGCAGTCGCTGGTCGGCACGCTGGAGGATGTCGAGCTGGTCGATCGCGACCTGTCGGCCGAGCGGCTGCTGTTCCGGCTGTTCAACGAGCGCGGGGTGCGGGTGTTCGAGGCTGAGTCCGTGGTCGCCAAATGCTCCTGCTCGCGCGAGCGGGTCACCACCGTGCTGGCGAGCTTCACCCGCGAGGAGCGCGAGAGCCTCGTCGAGGACGGCAAGGTGGTGGTGACCTGCGAATTCTGCGGCCGCTCCTACGACTTCAAGGCCGAGGACGTGGTCGGGCCGGAAGAACCGCCGGCCTCCAGCTAGGACAACGCCATCCCGGACGGCCGCCGGCCGCTCCGGGAAGGCGGCCCGAAGCGCCGGGAACGCGCCGCCTTCAGGCCGCGCATTCCGCGATCAGCCCGTCGAGGAAGCGCTCGCAGGCGCGCAGTTGCGCCACCTCGATGAACTCGTCCGGCTTGTGCGCCTGGTCGATCGAGCCCGGCCCGCAGATCACGGTCGGAATGCCCTGCGCCTGGAAATGCCCGCCCTCGGTGCCGTAGGAGACGGTATGGGTGCGGTTCTGCCCGGCAAGCCGCATGGCGAGGCGCTCGGCCTCCGAGCCCGGCTGCGGGGAGAGCGGCGGCACGCGATAGGTGAAGTCGGTGAAGATCTCCGCCTCGGGCGCGTCGGCGGCGAGCTTCGGCAGCACGACCTCCTGCGCGAAGCGGTCGAAGCGGGCGACGAACCCCGCCTCGTCGAAATCCGGCAGCCCACGCAGGTTCCAGCGCACCACGCAGCGGCGCGGCACGATGTTGCCGGCGGTGCCGCCTTCGATGCCCACCACCTGCACGGTCGAGTTCGGCGGATCGAAGCGCCCGCTGGCATCGCCGGCAGCGATCAGCTCGACCCGCATCCGGTCGAGCTCGGCGACCAGCTCGGCGGCGGCGAAGATGGCGTTGGCGCCGAGCTGCGGCATCGAGGAATGCGCCTCCCGCCCGATCACCGTCGTCACATAGCCGGTGCCGGATTTATGCGCGTCGACGACCCGCATCGAGGTCGGCTCGCCGACGATGCACGCGCGCGGCAGCGGCAGGTCGACGCCCAGCTTGCGCACCGCCGGCACCACGCCGGTGCAGCCGACCTCCTCGTCATAGGAGACCAGCAGGTGGATCGGGGTGTTGAGCCGGGCCGCGGCCATGTCCGGCACCTTCGCCAGGCAGGTGGCGACGAAGCCCTTCATGTCGCAGGCGCCGCGCCCATAGAGGCGGTCGTCCTTCGGCGTCAGGGTGAAGGGGTCGGTGGTCCAGGGCTGGCCGTCCACCGGCACCACGTCGGAATGGCCGGACAGGCACACCCCGCCGACGCCCGCCGGGCCGATGGTGGCGAACAGGCTGGCCTTCTGGCCGTCCTCGCTCGGCACCAGCACCGAGGCGACGCCGAAGGCTTCCAGATAGTCGCGCACGAAGCCGATCAGGGTGAGGTTCGAGTTGCGGCTCGTGGTGTCGAAGCCCACCAGATAGGCCAGCAGTTCCTCGGTGGTGGTACGGCCGGCCAGCATGAACACTCCCTCGTCGACCCGTCGAGCATAGACGGCGTCACCCCGTCCAGGCCAAGCTTTTCCTAGGCCCAGCTTTCCCAGATCGGGCTTTTCCTAGGCCAAGTTTTTCAGCGCCGCCAGAAGCTCGGCAGGAACAGCACCAGCACGGTGAACAATTCGAGCCGCCCGAGCAGCATGCCGAAGGACATGATCCAGATCACGCTGTCCGGCAGGCCGGAGAAATTGGCCGCCGGGCCGATATGCGGGCCGATGCCGGGACCGACATTGCCGATGGCGGTGATGGCGCCGGAGAACGAGGTGGCGAGATCGAAGCCGAGCGAATTCAGCGCGATGCCGATCGTCGCGAAGCCGGCGAGATAGAGGAAGGCGAAGGACAGCACCGAGGCGACCACCGCGTCGTCGATCGGCGCCCCGCCATAGCGCACCGGGAACACGCCGTTGGGATAGACGATGCGCTTGAGGTGCTGCACCAGCGCCGAGCCGAGAATGGCGATGCGGAAGGTCTTCATGCCGCCGGCGGTGGAGCCGGTACAGCCGCCGAGAAACATCAGGATGAAATACAGCACGTCGGTCGGCGGCCCCCAATGGGTGAAGTCCACCGCCACGAAGCCGGTGGTCGACATCAGCGACACCACGTTGAACAGCGCGTAGCGCAGCGCCGTCTCGCCCTGGAAAATGCCGCCGCGGACCTGCTCGACGAAGGAGACGACGGTGAACAGCGCGATGAGGCTGAGGAAGATCCGCACCTCGGTATTGGCGAACAGCCGGCTGAAATCGCCGGCCAGCACGCGCACATAGAGCACGAAGGGCAGCGAGCCGGCGAGCATGAACACGATGGCGGCATATTCGATCGCCGGGCTGTGGAAATAGCCGATCGAGGCGTCATGGGTGGAGAAGCCGCCGGTGGAGATGGTCGACATCGCATGGGCGACGGCGTCGAACACGCTCATGCCGCACAGGACATAGACGAGGGCGCAGACAAGCGAGAGCGCGAGATAGGTGCCGAGAATGCTCTTGGCGAGCTGGGCCGCGCGGGGCAGCACCTTCTCGGACTTGTCGGAGGATTCGGCGCGGAACAGCTGCATGCCGCCGACCTGCAGCATCGGCAGGAAGGCCATCGCGAACACGATGATGCCGATGCCGCCATACCAGTGCAGGAAGGCGCGCCAGATCAGCACGCCGGGCGGGCGGCCGTCGAGATCGGCGATCACCGTCGCCCCGGTGGTGGTCAGCCCCGACATCGCCTCGAAATAGGCGTCGGTGAAGGAGAGCTGGGTGGTCGACCACATGAAGGGTATGGCGGCGAAGGCGGAGAGCAGCACCCAGCTCAGCGAGGTCAGCACGAAGGCCTGCCGCACGCCGAGATGCTCCACCGCGCCCGAGCGTCCGGCCAGCCACAGCGACAGGCCGACGAAGACGGTGATGGCGGAGGCCGCGGCATAGACGATGAAATCCCCCTCGCCCGCCAGTACGTCGACGAGCGCCGGAATCATCATCGTGGTGCCAAGGATGGCGAGCAGCACGCCGAGCACGGCGGCGATCGGGCGAAAATCGATCACGGAATCCAGGACTCGGTCGTCACGGCGGGTTGCACGCAAGCGAGCATAGCCGCTTACCCGATGGGCCGGAAGCGGCAAGCCGTGTTCATCGGGCGAGTCGTGCTCATCGGGCAAGCCGTGCTCATCGGGCGAACCATGCTCGTCGCGGAGACGCTGCGCGTCAGTTCAGCGTGCGTGCCGTTCCGGGCACGTCGAGCGAGAAGGCCGGCACCTCGGCGTCGAAGGCCTCGCCCGCCTCGTCGACGAGGTTGTAGCTGCCTTCCATGGCGCCGGTCATGGTGGGCAGCGGCACGCCGCTGGTATATTCGAAATGCGCGCCCGGCGGCAGCACCGGCTGCTCGCCGACCACGCCGGCGCCGCGCACCTCCTGCACCCGGCCGAGCGCATCGGTGATGATCCAGTGCCGGGTGAGCAATTGCACGGTGGTGGCGCCGAGATTGACGATCTCGATCGTGTAGGCCCAGAAATACTGGCTTCGACCCGGATCGGAGCGTTCCGGCACGAAGCGCGGCTTCACCGTTACCTGCACGCCGCGCGTGGTCGCCCTGTACATGCCACCCTCCTCGAATCCGAACCGCCCCAATGAAGGCCGATTGCGCGGCAAGGGCAAGGCGGAGCGAGGGCGCGGCGCTTCCCGTTACCTCGTCCCGGCCTCTCGGGTCTTGGCTCCGGCAGATGCGTCCATCGTCATCCCGGCCGGAGCGCAGCGCAGAGCCGGGATCGCTCTCCCATGTTCGCGCGATCCCGGATCGGCCTGTCGGCCGTCCGGGATGACAGGAAAGCCGACCAGCGGAGCACCATCAGCCTGAGGTGCGAGCGCAGCGAGCCTCGAGGGATGCTTGCCCTGGCGCACCCGGAGGCCGATCCTTCGAGGCCCGGCCATTGGCCGGGCATCTCAGGATGACGTTGTTCATCTGGGAGTAGGGAGCAGCGGCGCCCCTCACACCGCCGCCAGCGCGCGCAGGATATCGTCGGTCAGGTCGTCGACATGCTCCAGCCCGACCGAGAGCCGCACCATGCCCTCGCTGATGCCCATCTCCGCCCGCGCCTCGGGGGTGAAGCGCTGGTGCGTCGTGGTCGCCGGGTGGGTGATCAGGCTCTTGGCATCGCCGAGATTGTTGGAGATGCGCGTCACCTTCAGCCCGTTGAGGAAGCGGAACGCCCCGGCCTTGCCACCCTCGACCTCGAAGGCGATCAGGGTGCCGCCGCCGCGCATCTGCCGCCTGGCGAGCTCATATTGCGGGTGGTCGGCCCGGTGCGGGTAGATCACCTTGCCGATCTTCGCCTGCCCGGCCAGCCGATCGGCCAGCGTCGCCGCGCTCGCCTGCGAACGCTCGACGCGCAGCGGCAGCGTCTCCAGCCCCTTCAGCATCACCCAGGCGTTGAAGGGCGAGACCGAGGGGCCGGTCTGGCGCAGATAGGTCTGCAGATGGTCGGTGAGGAACTGTTCCGAGCACAGGATGATGCCGGCGAGGCAGCGTCCCTGCCCGTCTATGTGCTTGGTGGCGGAATAGACCACGATGTCGGCGCCGAGCGCGATCGGGCTCTGCAGCATCGGGGTAGCGAACACGTTGTCGACGATCAGCCGCGCGCCGGCGGACTTGGAGATCCTCGCCACCGCCGCGATGTCGACCAGCTCCAGCGTCGGGTTGGTCGGGCTCTCCAGGAAGAACACCTTGGTCTCCGGCCGCACCGCCTGCGCCCAGGCGTCGAGATCGGTACCGTCGACCAGCGTCGAGGTGACGCCGAAGCGCGGCAGCAATTCCTCGATCACATAGCGGCAGGAGCCGAACAGCGCGCGGGACGCCACCACGTGGTCGCCGGCCTTGAGCTGGCAGAACAGCGAGGCGGTCACCGCCGCCATGCCCGACGCGGTGGCCCGCGCCACTTCGGCGCCTTCCAGCAGCGCCAGCCGGGTCTCGAACATCGCCGAGGTCGGGTTGGAATAGCGGGTATAGATGAAGCCGGGATCCTCGCCCTTGAAGCGGGCTTCCGCCTGCTCGGCGGTGTCGTAGACATAGCCCTGCGTCAGGTAGAGCGCCTCGGCGGTCTCGCCGAAGGGCGAGCGCAGGATGCCGCCATGCACGAGGCGGGTATCGGGACGCAGCTCGGCGATCTCGGCGGGGCTGAGCTTGGGTTCGGAAGATTTGGGCTCGGAAGAAGGCTGGGTCGAAACAGGCTGGGTCATGGGGGCGGCTCCGGTATCTCGCATAGACCGGGAACGCCCACGCGCAAACGCTGCGCGGCCCCGACCTTTTTAGCAACCTTGTTTAGCGTGGCGGCAAGCCGGCCGGCTCAAATGACCACGTCGTAAGCGCAAATAGACCCGCGTCCGGCTTGGCGTCAAGGGGCGCGTCCGGTAAAGCGAACGGTACTTAAGGCGTGTGGAGAACGAGCGTGTCGGAACTGGGTCTGCCTGCAACAGGCGACGGCATCCTGCCGGACAGCGCCATCGCCGCGCTCAGCGCGGCCGGCGCCATCCGCACTGCGGCGCCCTTCGACGCCGACCAGATCCAGCCCGCCAGCCTCGACCTGCGCCTCGGCGACACCGCCTGGCGGATAAGGGCGAGCTTCCTGCCCGGCGCCGACGCCGATGTCGAGGACCGGCTGAAGCAGCTCGCGCTGCACAGGCTCGACCTGACCGGCGGCGAAGTGCTGGAGACCGGCGGCGTCTATCTCGTGGAATTGCAGGAATCGCTGGCCTTGCCCGACGGCATCGCCGCCTCGACCAATCCGAAAAGCTCCACCGGCCGGCTCGACGTCTTCACCCGCGTCATCGCCGACCGCGCCCGCTCCTTCGACGTCGTCCCGGCCGGCTATCAGGGCAAGCTCTATCTGGAGATCAGCCCGCGCACCTTCCCCATTCTCGTGCGCAAGGGCTCGCGGCTGTCGCAGATCCGCTTCCGGCGCGGCGATGCCCGCCTCGGCGAGGCCGAGATCGCAGCGCTGAACGCCGCCGAGCGGCTGGTGGACACGCCGAATCCCGACATTGCCGGCGGCGGCATCGCGGTCAGCGTCGATCTCTCGGGCGCCGGCTTCGGCGGGCTGCTCGGCTTCCGCGCCAAGCGCCATACCGGGCTCATCGACGTCGACAGGCGCGCCGCCTGCGACGTCGACGACTATTGGGAGCCGCTGGTCACCCGCGGCCGGCGCGAGCTGGTGCTGGACCCCGACGCCTTCTACATCCTCGCCTCCAAGGAAGCCGTGCACGTCCCGCCCGGCCATGCCGCCGAGATGGTGCCGTTCGACCCGCTGGTCGGCGAATTCCGCGTGCACTATGCCGGGTTCTTCGATCCCGGCTTCGGCCATGCGGCGGCCGGCGGCCACGCCAACAGCCATGGCGGCGCCCGCGCGGTGCTGGAGGTGCGCTCGCGCGAGGTGCCGTTCATCCTCGAGGACGGCCAGATCGTCGGCCGCCTCGTCTATGAGCGCATGCTCGCCCGGCCGCGCTCGCTCTATGGCGAGGGGCTGGGCTCCAATTATCAGGCGCAGGGGCTGAAGCTCTCCAAGCATTTTCGCCCGTGGACGCGCGACTGAACCGCCCGCGCGGCTAGGCCGCTCGTCCGGCGAACACCTCCCTGGCGGCGAAAAGCCCGTTCAGCGCCGCCGGGAAGCCGGCATAGACCGCCATCTGCATGATGGTCTCGACGATTTCCTGCCGGCTCAGCCCGACATTCAGCCCGGCGACGATATGCACCTTGAGCTGCGGCGCCGCGTTGCCGAGCGCGGTGAGCGCGGCGATGGTCGCCACCTCGCGCGTGCGCAGGTCGAGCCCCGGCCTCGTATAGATGTCGCCGAAGGGGAACTCGATCAGCAGCCGGCCGAAATCGGGGGCGATGTCGGCGAGCGCCTCCACCACCTTCTGCCCGGCCTCGCCATCGATGCGGGCGAGCGCCTCCCAGCCCTTTTCGAAGCGGCCGTCGTCAGGGTTGCTCGTGTGCGTCATGTGCCATGTCCTCGCTGTCCGAGCCGGCATAGCCGGCGATCTTGGCGTCGAGGACGGTGAGGCAGGCTTGAAGCTCGTCGACATGCGCCCGCACCCGGACGCGATGGCGCCTGAGCAGCTCGCGCCGCTCCGGTGCCGTCGCATCTCCCTGTGCCCGCAGCGCGGCATAGCGCACCATGTCGCGGATCGGCATTCCGGTGGTCTTCAACCGACCGAGGAAGTCGATCCATGGCAGGATGGAAGCGTCATAGTCCCGTTGGCGCGAGGCATCCCGCTCCGCGCGCGGCAGCAGCCCGATCCGCTCGTAATAGCGCAGGGTGTAGACCGTCAGTCCCGTGCGCCTGGCAAGCTCGCCGATCTTCATCTTTGTCCCGAACCGTCTCGACGCACCCACTTCTAGGTGCTGGAGCGCGCTCCAGGTCAAGCCCCGCCGGCCGGGAAAATCTGCTCACCCCGCCGGCGGGTCGCGACCCTCGACGAAGGCACGGATGAGGTGATGCGCGATCGCCATCGGCGGCGGCGCGACGAGCCCGTCGGGATGGGTGCGCGTCAGCAGCAGCGCCGCCTCGTCGCGGTGGAACCAGCGCGCGCCTTCCAGCTCGACGGCGTCGATGGTGATGTCGCGGCTCGCCGCCTGAAGATGGAAGCCGATCATCACCGACATCGGGAACGGCCAGGGCTGCGAGCAGAGATAGCGCGCTTGCCCGGTGCGGATGCCGGCCTCCTCGAAGGTCTCGCGGCGCGCCGCCTCCTCGAAGGTCTCGCCCGGCTCGACGAAGCCGGCGAGGCAGGACCACATGCCGGGCGCGAAGCGGGGCGAGCGGCCGAGCAGGCATTCGTCGCCGTTCACCGTCAGCATGATCACCACCGGGTCGGTGCGCGGGAAATGCTGCGCCCCGCAACTCGGGCATTCGCGTCGCCACCCGGCCTCGGCCACAGCGAGCCGGGTGCCGCAATTCGAGCAGAAGCTCCGGCGCGCGTGCCAGGCCAGCATCGCCTTGCCGCAGGCGAGCTCGGCCAGCGCCGGGGGGCTCACCAGCTCCTGCACCGCGATGGAGCGCAGGTCGGTGAGCAGCAGGTCTTCGCGCTCCGCGAGGTGCCCGGCCGATGCCGCATGCAGCGGCAGCACCATGTGCGGCACGTCGCCGTCGAGCCCGAGCAGGCAGGCCTCGCCCGTGCGTCCGCCCAAGGCGACGGCCTGTTCGAGCGGCAGCAGCGCCCGGTGCGGGCCGTCGCCGTCCCGCGCCAGCACCACCGTCTCGCCGGCGATCAGGCAGGCCTTCGCCCGCGTGTCGGCGAGATAGTCCGGCATGCGGTCGCGCCGGTCGCTGGCGCGGTCGAGCCGCCAGGCGGCGTAGCCCAGATGCGGCCACTCCCCGAGATCGAGCGCGCCCGGATCGAGCAAGCCTGGATCGAGCCGGCCCTCCTGCCCGCTCATGCCGACACGCCCAGCAGCGCGCGCAGCGGCGCGATCAGGTCCTGCGACGCCGCCGCCGCATAGGGCACCATGGCCCCGCGCGCCCAGACCGGGTTCGGCCAGGCGTCGTCGGTGGTGAAGCGGGCGATGACATGGATGTGCAGCTGGCGCACCACATTGCCGAGCGCGGCGACGTTCAGCTTGTCGCAGGAGGTCAGCTCCCTGAGCGCCCGTGAGGCGGCATCGACCTCGTGCATCACCGCCGCGCGGGTCGCCGGGTCGAGGTCGATCAGTTCGGCCGCTCCCGGCACGCGCGGCACCAGCACCAGCCAGGGATAGCGCGCGTCGTTCATCAGCCGCAGCGAGCAGCGTGCCAGCTCGGCGATGGGGAACGTGTCGGCCGCGAGGCGCGGGTCGAGGTCGAAGGACGTGTCGGTAACGCTCATGTCAGGCTCTCCGCGCCGGGACCGCGCCGGGCAATGCCCGGAACCGCCGTCGGCGCTTGTACTCGATTTCGATGAAGGACATCGGCGCGTCGCCGGCATTGACGACATTGCGCGCGACGCCCGCTTCCCGCCGACAGGCGGTGCCCCCCGCGATGCCGACCCGGCGCTCACCGGTCTCCTCCTTGAGGAGGAAACGGCAATCGGCCATCGGCACCGCCACATGGCCCCAGCCATGCACATGGTAGCCGGTATCGGCGCCCGGCTCGACATCCCGGCGGATCACCCGCACCGCCTCGTCGTCGATCGGCGTGGTCGGCATGGCCGGCGGACGGGCGCGGAAAGTCGGCATCGGGTCGGGTCCTGCTGGGTGGCCGGGCTGGCGGGGAGGTCTACCATCGCCGCGCCGCCCGCGCATGACAAAATGCGCCGGCCCCTCCCCCGCGCCCTCCCCGCATCGCCGCAAGATTGATGTTGAGACCCGCCCGCACCCCTTTGAAGACGCGCGCGACGCGGGCACGCTGGCGCCCCCGTCCCCTGCCCCGTCCCGCTGCGAAGGCCCGTGCATCATGACCGACCTGCCCGCCACCGAACTGCGCAATCTCTACCCGCCGATCGAGCCCTACGAGACCGGCCTGCTCGATGTCGGCGACGGGCACCGGGTCTATTACGAGCGCTGCGGCACGCCCGGCGGCAAGCCGGCGGTGTTCCTGCATGGCGGGCCGGGCGCCGGCATCTCGCCGGATTACCGCCGGCTGTTCGATCCCGCGCGCTACGACGTGACGCTGTTCGACCAGCGCGGCTGCGGCCGCTCCACCCCTTATGCCGAGCTGGAGGCCAACACCACCTGGCACCTCGTCGCCGATATCGAGCGGCTGCGCATCCGCTTCGGCATCGAGAAATGGATGGTGTTCGGCGGTTCCTGGGGCTCGACGCTGGCGCTCGCCTATGCGCAGACCCATCCCGCGCGCGTCTCCGAGCTGATCCTGCGCGGCATCTACACCGTCACGAGAGCCGAGCTGGACTGGTATTACCGCTTCGGCGTCTCGGAGATGTTCCCGGACAAGTGGGAGCGCTTCCTCGCCCCGCTCGCCACCGAGGCCGAGCGCGCCGACCCGGTGCGCGCCTATCGCGCCCTGCTCACCGGCGACGACGAAGCCAGGAAGGTCGAGGCCGCCAAGGCGTGGTCGATCTGGGAGGGCGAGACCATCACCCTGCTGCCCAACCCGGACTTCACCGCCCCGTGGAAGGACGGGCATTTCGCGCTCGCCTTCGCGCGGATCGAGAACCACTATTTCTACCACGACGCCTGGCTGGAAGACCGCCAGCTGCTGCGCGACGCGCACAAGCTGGGCGGCATACCAGGCGTGATCGTGCATGGCCGCTACGACATGCCCTGCCCCGCCCGCTACGCCTGGGAGCTGCACAAGGCCTGGCCGGAAGCGGAGTTCCATCTGGTGGAAGGCGCGGGCCATGCCTATTGCGAGCCGGGGATACTGGACCGGCTGATCAGGGCGACGGATCGGTTCGGCGAGGCAGATTGACCACCGCCCACCGACAGGACCCCGCCGCGGTTCCCCACGGCGGGGTCCTGTCGGTGGGGTTCTGTCGGTGGGGTTCTGTCATCCCAACCCTCGCGACCGCTCGGGCCGCCCGCGCTCACCCGATCGTCGGGCAGCCCGGCACGTTGCCGAAACGGATGCGCTCGGCGCCGCCGCGGGTATAGCCCTCCACCGTGATCGAGCGCGGTGTCACGCGCACCACCGAGGCACGGCGCAGGCCCTCCTCGCGGGCGGCGTAGAGCGCCTGGCGCTCGGAGCAGCCGCCGCGGCGCGGGCCGGGTGCGCCATAGCCGGGCGCGCCGTAGCCGGGGCCACCATAGCCGGGCTCCTCATAGCCGTAGGCGGGCGGCGGGACGGCGCGCACGCCGTTCGGACCGACCTCGATGTTGAAGCCCTGCGCCTGTGCAGCCGGCATCGACGCAAGCAGAGGCGATATTGTGAGCGCGGCGGCAACGGCCACCGTCGAAATGATCTTGCGCATTTCTGCCTCCTCGATCGCGAACATCCATTCGCTTTTGGTGACGAGACAAGTGCGCAGCGCTGGAATGGTTCCAGATCGGCTCCATTTTACCATCCGGACCGGATTTCGATTGCACGGCAGGCGAGCAACACTCGACGCCTCCCCAAGCGCCTGCGCCATTGCTTGAAACGACGCATGGGAACCGCATCCGGCGGACGCCAAGGCGGCGTTTCCCCTTGCATCGCCGGCGCATCTGCCCGATATAGGCGCCGGGAGGTTGGCGGTGGACGAGCCACTCGCCAACCGGGTCAGGTCCGGAAGGAAGCAGCCCCAACGAGACCGTCTCGGGTCGCATGTCAGCCTCCCACCCTCCTTGCTTCTCGCCTCGACGCCCCGAGGCCGGCATTGCCGCACGGCGCGGGGCCCGCAACGTCGGAAAACTCCCATGTGGGCCATCGTCATCATCGTGCTGCACGCCCTTTCCGGGCCGCAGACCCGCGTCGTCACCCAGCCGGCGGGCGAAAAGCACGTCTTCGCCACCGAGGCCGAATGCAAGGCCCGGATAGACGAAGCCATTCCCGCCAAGCTCGGCGACAAGTCGCGCAAGCAGTATGAGGAAGGCTTCCGCCGCTATGTCTGCGTGCGCATCGGCAATGTCGAGGCGGTGACCCAGCCGGGCGCCGCGCCCAAATAAGCCGGCGCCGCCTTCGCCGCGCGGCCTCGACGCCCGGACGCTTTTGCCGTTGATTTTTCCAGCATCGACCGGCGGGCCATTGCGCCCCCGGCGCCGGGCGATGCTATGAAGGGGGCCATGAGCGTGGATCGCCCCGATACCCTTCACGACGAGACGAGCGACGCGATGCCCGGCCTCGCCCTCGGCACCGCGCCCGTCGCGGCGGCCGCGAACGCGCCGTATCGCGTGCTCGCCCGCAAGTACCGCCCGCAGACCTTCGCCGACCTGATCGGGCAGGATGCGATGGTGCGCACGCTGCGCAACGCCTTCGCCTCCGGGCGCATCGCGCAGGCCTATATCCTCACCGGCGTGCGCGGCGTCGGCAAGACCACCACCGCCCGCATCCTCGCCCGCGCGCTCAATTACGAGCCGATGGACGGGCCGCCCGGCGGCGGCGCCCCCACGCTCGACATGCCGGCCCTCGGCCGCCACTGCCGCGACATCATCGAATCGCGCCATGTCGACGTGCAGGAGATGGACGCCGCCTCCAATACCGGCATCGGCGACATCCGCGAGATCATCGAGGCCGCCCGCTACAAGCCGGTGCTGGCCCGCTACAAGGTCTTCATCATCGACGAAGTGCACATGCTCTCCACGGCGGCCTTCAACGGGCTGCTGAAGACGCTGGAAGAGCCGCCGGAGCACGTGAAATTCGTCTTCGCCACCACCGAGATCCGCAAGGTGCCGGTGACGGTGCTGTCGCGCTGCCAGCGCTTCGACCTGCGGCGCATCGATTCCGGGATGCTGGCCAGGCACCTGCGCGGCATCTGCGAGGCGGAAGGCGTCACCATCGACGCCGAGGCGCTCAGCCTGGTCGCCCGCGCGGCGGAAGGCTCGGTGCGCGATTCGCTGTCGCTGCTGGATCAGGCCATCGCGCATGGCAGCGGGACGGTGCATGCCGAACAGGTGCGCTCCCTGCTCGGCCTCGCCGATCGCGGCCGCATCATCGACCTGTTCGAGGCGCTGATGAAGGGCGATATCGGCAGCGCCCTCGTCGAGCTGCGCGAGCAATACGACACCGGCGCCGACCCGGCGGTGGTGATCGCCGACCTCGCCGAATTCACCCATCTGGTCACCCGCTTCAAGATCCTGCCCCACGCCGCCGACGACGCGGCGCTGGTGGAGGCCGAGCGGGTGCGCGGCGGCGCGCTCGCCGAGGCGCTGTCGATGCGGGTGCTGGCGCGCGCCTGGCAGATGCTCACCAAGGGCCTCGCCGAGGTGCAGCAGGCCGCCAAGCCGATGCAGGCGGCGGAGATGGTGCTGGTGCGCCTCGCCTATGCCAGCGACCTGCCGACCCCGGACGAGGCACTGCGCAAGCTGCGCGACAGCGAGGGCCAGGGCACGGGCGGGGGATCCACGGGCCCGGCGGCCGCAGGTCAGGCCGCCACGAGTCAGGGAACCGCCGGTCAGGGAGCGGCCGGTCCTGGAGCGGCCGGTCCTGGAGCGACGGCTCCGGCGGGCGGCGGGATGGCGCCTGCCCAGCCCCGTCCATCCGCTCCGGCTCCCGCACCGGCGCGTTCGTCCGGCCCGGCGGCGCAATTGGCCCCACATTCGAACCAGCCGGTCCCATCGTACACCGCATCGGCCTCTCCGGCGGGCCATCTGGCGGTCGCCAGCCGCACCGCCGAGCCCCGCGCCGTCGAGCGGCCGGCGCCGGCCGCCCCGGCGGTCGGGGTGGCGACGATGGCGGACCTCGTCGCCCTGGCGGTGGCACGGCGCGACCTCAAGCTGAAATTCGCGCTGGAGAACCATGTCCGGCCCGTCGCCTTCGAGGATGGCAAGCTGGAGATCGCCCTCACCCCGGAAGCCGGGCCGGGCCTGCTGCAGGAACTGCAGAACAAGCTCAGCGACTGGACCGGCCGACGCTGGCTCGTCGCCCTCTCCCGCGAGACGGGCGAGGCGACGGTCGCGGAAAATGCCAGATCCGCCCGTGAGTTGCTTCTCACCGACGTGCGCGCCGACCCATTGGTCGAAGCCGTGCTCGCCCGTTTTCCCGGCGCCTCCATCGTCGATGTCCGCACCACGGCGGAAGAGTTGCCGAACCTTGACTATGCCAGCGATTCCGAGCTGATGGCGGCCCGCGACGATGGCCCCGGCCCCGACGACGAGATGGAATTCTGATGAGGAGCCTCCGATGAAAGACCTGCTGGGCATGATGTCCAAGGTGAAGGAAATGCAGGCCCGCATGGAGCAGATGCAGGCCGAGCTCGAGGAAATCGAGGTCGAGGGCGCCTCCGGCGGCGGCATGGTGACGCTGCGCATGAGCGCCAAGGGCTCGTTGAAGGGCCTTTCCATCGACCCCAGCCTGATGAAGCCGGAAGAGGCTGAAATTCTTGAAGATTTGATCGTCGCCGCCCATGCCGATGCGCGGAACAAGGGCGAAAGGCTGATCCAGGAGAAGACGCAGGCGCTGACCGCCGGACTGCCGATACCGCCCGGCCTGAAGCTGTTCTAAGCGACTGCGATGCCTGAGAGATTCCTGGCCTCGCACCCATGCCGCCGGCGCGGGAAGGGCCGTCACGTCGACAGCGGCCTGCAACTGGCCGGCCGAGCCAGGATCGCGGCGCCGCCCTTACGGCTCACCTCCGCTCGACCGGCGCGCGCAGCAGGCTCAACATGCCCTCGGCAATGGCCTGTGCATGGCTGGAAAGTGGCCGGTCGAGCCGTCCGTACAGGGTGAAGATCGCCGGCTGGACGACCAGTCCCAATGCCATCGCCGCGGCGAGCGGCGGCGGTCGCGGCAGGTCGAAGCCCTCGCTCTCCCCCTCCTCCAGCACCAGCGCCAGCGCCGAGACCACGTTGCAGCCGGGATCGTCCGGCACATGGGCGAGATGGGCGTGCTGATTGATCAGCAGATAGGCGAACAGCGCCGGCTGCTCGTCGAACAAAGCGCAGGCGAGCGCCACCACGGCCCGCAGCCGCGACGGCAGGTCCGCCTTGGCGGTGCGGATATCGAGGATCGCCTGCGCGAGGGTGGCGTAGCGCGACAGGAAAAGCTCCCGCGCCAGCGCTTCCTTTGAGGGGAAATGCCGATACAGGGCCCCCTCCGACACGCCCACCGCCTGCGCGATGTCGCGGATCGAGGTGCCGTCGACGCCCTTCTCCGAGAATAGCTGCAGGGCTCGTGCCTCGATGAGCGATCGCGTCTGCGCGCCGTCGCGACGGCGGCGCACGGACGATGCCGCCGTCACGCCGTGCCTCCCTGCGGAGCGGCGATGCGCGCCGCCACCGCCTCCAGGGCGAGCCGCCGCGCCGCCATGAAGTCGACCTTGCCGGAGCCGAGCAGCGGCAGGCCTTCCATCGGCAGGATCTCGGCCGGCATCATCAGCTCGGTGACGCCGATCTCGCGGCCATGCGCCTGCAGGGCGGCACGGGTCAGGTCCGTCGCGGTGGTGAGCAGCAGGATGCGCTCGCCCTTCTTCGCGTCCGGTATGGCGACGGCGACGTGCTCGGCATCCGGCCGCAGCGCCGCCACCATGGCGTCGACGGCGGCCAGCGACACCATCTCGCCGGCGATCTTGGCAAAGCGGCGGGCGCGGCCGCGAATGGCGACGAAGCCCTCCTCGTCGATGGCGACGATGTCGCCGGTGTCGTGCCAGCCGCCCGCCGGCCGTTCCAGCACGCCGGGCGCCTCGGCGCGCAGGTAGCCCATCATGATGTTCGGCCCGCTCACATGCAGCCGCCCGCCCTCTTCGATGCCGGGCACCGGCTCGAGGCGATAATGGATGCCGGGCAGCATGCGGCCGACCGTCCCCGCCTTGTTGAACATCGGCGTGTTCACCGCCAGCACCGGCGAGCATTCGGTCACGCCATAGCCTTCGAGAATGCGGTGGCCGAAGCGCTCCATCCACACCCGCCGTGTCTCCGCCTTCACCGGCTCGGCACCGGCGACGACGAAGCGCAGCGAACGGAAATCATAGGGATTTGCCGTGCGGGCATAGCCGGCAAGGAAGGTGTCGGTGCCGAAGATCGCGGTAGCATTGGTGGCGTAGACCAGTTCCGGGATGATCCGGTAGTGCAGCGGCGAGGGATAGAGATAGGTCTTGGTGCCGGAGACGATGGGCAACACCAGCCCGCCGAGCAGGCCGAAGGAATGGAACACCGGAAGCACGTTGAAGATGATGTCGGCCGGCGAGAAATCGATGCGGGCGGCGACCTGCGCCACATTGGCCAGCAGGTTGCGATGGCTCAGCACCACCCCCTTCGGCACGCCCTCCGAACCGGAGGTGAAGAGGATGAAGGCCGGCTCGTCCGGGTCCATGCGCACCGGCAGCCTGGCCGGCAGCAGACCCCTGAGCTTGTCGAACGAGGTGACGCCGGCGCGGATGTCCTCGGTGGTGACGATCCGCACATGCTTGGCCAGCTCGGCGATGTCGCCCTCCAGCCGCGCCTTTTCGACGAAGGCATTGGAGGTGACGATGGTCTTGAGCCCGGCGGTACGGCAGGCCGAGACGAGATTCGCCGCGCCGGCGGTATAGTTCAGCATGGCCGGCACCCGGCCGTGGCGGTGCAGGCCGAGGATCACGACCGCGATGCCGGCGGCATTGGGCAGCAGCAGGCCGACCGTTTCGCCGGGCCCGGTGAGCGCCGCGAGCTTGTCGCCGAGGATCTTCGCGCCGAGGAACAGGCTTCGATAGGTGAGCTGGGTGCCGAGCGGGTCCTCGACGATCATGCGGCCGCGCCCGAGCCGGTCGGCAGTCGCCTCCACCGCCTCGTAAAGCGTCGTGCCGGTATGGCTGGTCTCGAAGACGAGATCCGACATCACGTCATAGAGCGCGGCGCCCGCCGCCCGGCGGCGGCGACGGCCGAACAGCTCCTTGTCGACCGACAGCCGCCGCGGCGGCAGGATGGTGACGCGCACCTTGGGAAACAGCCGCTTGCGGGTCTGGTCGGGCGTCAGCCGGGAGAAATAGGTCTGCTCCAGTCCCTCGATGCGGACCGGAACGATCTGCGCCTCCGACTTGTCGGCGATCAGCGCCGAGCCGTCATAGATCTTCATGATCGAGCCGGTGACGGTGATGCGTCCCTCCGGGAAGATCACCAGCGTCTCGCCCTGCTGCACGAGGCGGATCAGGTCGCGTGTCGCCAGCGGCCGGGCCGGGTCGAGCGGGAAGGCGCGCACCAGCTTGAGGAAAGGCTTGACCCACCAACGCTGGGCGATGCTGGCATCCACCGCGAAGACCGGATCGTTTTCGAGCAGCGCCATGATCAGCGGCGCATCGAGGAAGCTCACATGGTTGATCGCC
Organism: Ancylobacter sp. GW821-FHT10E12; assembly: GCF_058809335.1. Lineage (NCBI taxonomy): Bacteria > Pseudomonadati > Pseudomonadota > Alphaproteobacteria > Hyphomicrobiales > Xanthobacteraceae > Ancylobacter > Ancylobacter sp. GW821-FHT10E12. The sequence continues at coordinate 340,960 of NZ_JBXASN010000003.1, forward strand.
ACCACGGTGCGCTCGCCGGAGGCGCGCAGATGCTCGGCGCCGGTCACCTCGACGCGGAACAGCACCCGGAACACCAGACGGATGAGGTCGCGCATCACATGGCCGCGGAACGCCCGGCCGGCGGCGACGGCGACCAGCAGCGTCGAGGCGCCGACCAGCGCCAGCAGGGTGGGCACGCCGGCGCCGGCGAATTGCAGCAGCGCGACGACGATTGCCGCCCCGGTCATGAAGGCGGAGTTGAGCACGTTGTTGGCGGCGATCACCCGTGCCCGCTGGTCCTCCGGCGCCTCGCTCTGCACATAGGCGAAGGTCGGCACCACGAAGGCGCCGCCGGACGCGGCGAGGCCGGCAAGGCCGAGGGCCAGCCAGGGGCCGGAGCCGGTGGCGAGGAATTCCTGCCAGTCCATCAGGTCGCCCGGCGCCGGCTCCCCGGCAATGCCGGCGGCGACCAGCAGCGCGAAGATGCCAAGCGTGATGCCGGAAAACGGCACCAGCGCCAGCAGGATGCGGCCTTCCGACAGCTTCGCCGCCAGGGTGGAGCCGATGGCGACGCCGACGGTGAACAGCATCAGGAACAGGGTGACAACGCTCTGGTCGCCGCCGATATCCTCCTTGACCATGGTCGGCAGCAGCGACAGCACCACCGCGCCGACCAGCCAGAACCAGCTGACGATCAGCGAGCCCACCCATATCGGACGCCGTGCCTTGAGCTCGCCCAGCAGCCGCGCGGTAGCGCGCAGCACATTGTGGTCGATCTTCAGGTCCGGCGCGGCGGCGCCCGTGGGCGGGATGAGCCGCGCGGCGCCCCAGGTGAGCACCGTCACCGCGAAGGTGAACATCGCCACCGCCCATTCGCCGGTATGGGTAATGGCGATGGCGCCGCCCACCGTGCCGGCCAATATGGCGATGAAGGTCGCCATCTCGATCAGCGCATTGCCGGCGACGAGTTCGTTCTTGGCGAGATGGTCGGGCAGGATGCCGTATTTCACCGGGCCGAACAGCGCGCTGAGCGCTCCCATGAAGAACAGCCCGACGAAGAGCAGCGGCAACGACTGCAGCACGAAGCCGATGACAGCGACGAGGATGATCCAGATCTCGGCGAATTTCAGCCGCCGCGCCACCACCGCCTTGTCGTAGCGGTCGGCGAACTGGCCGCCGAGCGCCGAGAGCAGGAAGAAGGGCAGGATGAAGATGCCGCCGGCCAGCGTCACCAGCGCGCCGCCATGCGCCTCGCCCATGCCGTAGAGAATGAGCAGCGCGAGGGCGTTCTTCACGAAATTGTCGTTGAAGGCGCTGAAGAACTGGCACCAGAATAGCGGCGCGAAGCGCCGTGCCGCCATAAGCCGCGTAAACATCGCCACCCGCTCCCGATATTTTGTTAGTGAACGATCACTTACAAAATATCGCCCGAAGCGTCAATCGCCCTTCGCGCCTCCGTTTCAAAAGCCGGCGAGCAGCACGCCGGCGAGCGCGCCGAGCAGGATCAGACCGTCATGGACGGCGAGCTGGGCGCGGGACGCCTCGCCGCGCTGATGCAGGAGGAGAGTGGCGCCGAGGGTGGCGAGCGACCAGCCGGCGCCGACCGCCATGAGGGCGAGGGCCATCATCCCCGGCTCGCCGGCAAGGCGGATGGCCACGGCCCCACCGAGAGCGAGCGCGAGCCCGGCAAGGGCGACACGCCCGGCGCCGAAGCGGCTGGCAAGCGTTCCGCCCGCCAGCGCCGGGGCGTACATCGCCACCACGTGCCAGGCGACAAGGCCGGTCACCGCCGGCACCGCGACGCCGCAGGCGGCCAAAGCCAGCGGCGCGCCCGACATCGCCGTCGTCATCGCGCCCCACGCCAGCATGGCGACCAGCGTCGGCCCGGCGATGCCGCCCCAGAGGAGTGCGCGGCGCGGCGCCTCTTCGACGAGATCGCCGGCAGGGATGTCGCTAGAATGGGACAGGCGCGCCTCCGGCAGCGTCACGGCGAAGACCAGCACGCCGAGCTGCGCCAGCGCAGCGGCGAGCAGCGTGCCGACCAACGCGAACGGCACGAACAGCGCCTCCGCCCATCCCGCCAGCACCGGGCCGACCAGCCCCGCGAGCACGCCGGCGCCGAGCAACCGGCCGACCGCGCTACCGCGCGGGCCGCCTCCGGCACCGAAGGCGGCGGCGTGGCGGTAGAACATGCCGAAGCCTTGCGCGGCGCCGAGCCAGGCGCAGCCGATGAGCAGCTCGCGGAACGACATCGCGTAGATGGCGTGCGCCGCGATCAGCCCGCCGGCGACGCCGAGGCTGGCGCCGAGCGCGAAGCCGGCGCGGCGGCCGAAGGAATCCAGCAGGAAGCTCGCCGGCACGCTGGCCACCGCGGCGCCCAGCATCAGCGCCGCCAGCGGCAGGCCGGCGAGGTGCGGGTCTTCCGCCAGCATCGCCCCGGCAAGCGGCAGCACCCCGATGGTCAGCGCCTGCGCCAGCACCACCAGCGCGAAGCCGCCGGCGAGCCGCCAGTCGCCCGGCACGCGCCGCAGCAGGCGCGCGCTGTCCTCCGGGCAGGCGCAGCCGAGACGGCCGGCGCGGGCACCGGCGATGTCTCCGACACCGAAGCTTTCCGCCCTCATTTGCGCTCCAGATCGTCGTCGCTGAGCATCCGCACGGCGGCGCCTTCGAGGTCGTCATACTGGCCGGAACGCAGCGTCCACATGAAGCCGGCGAGGCCGGTGAGGCCGAGGCCCAGCGCCATCGGCAGCAGATAGATGAGCACGCTCATGGCCGCGCCTCCCCTCCGCCACCGGCGCGGCGGGCGCGCAGGGCGTTCAGCGTCACGATGATGGAGGAGCCGGACATCGCCGCCGCCGCCACCAGCGGGGTGACGAGGCCGGCAATGGCCAGTGGCACCGCGATGAGGTTGTAGACGACCGCGACCATCAAGTTCTCGCGCATCAGCCGCCGCGCCCTGGCCGACACCGCGACGGCGGCGACGACGGGGGCGAGCCTGTCGCCGAGGAAGACGAGGTCGGCCTGGGCGCGGGTGACGTCGGCGCTCGCGATGGGCGACATCGACACCTGCGCCGCGGCGAGCGAGGGCGCATCATTGATGCCGTCGCCGACCATCAGCGCCCGGCGGCCGCGGGCGGCGAGGCGCTCCAGCGTGGCGATCTTGTCCGCCGGGGCCGCCCCGCCCTGCCATTCCTCGATGCCGAGCGCCTCGGCGACCGGCTTCACCGCCACCGGCCGGTCGCCGGAGACGATAACCAGCGACTTGCCCATGGCGCGCAGCCGCCGCATCACCTCGACCGCATCGGGCCGCAGCGTCTGGCGGATCAGCAGCAGCGCGCGGCGCTCGCCGACCCGCAGGGCGACGAAGGACGCATCACTCTCCGCGACATCGCCGACGAGGTCGCGGCAATCGCAGAAATCCGGGCTGCCGAGCCGAGCCGCCTCGCCGTCCACCTCCGCTTCGACGCCGGCGCCGGCGACCTCGCGCAGATCGGCGTAGGGCGTGGCGCCGGGACAGGCGGCGGCAATGGCGCGAGCGAGCGGATGGGTGCTGCCGGCGGCCAGCCGCCCGGCCACGGCGAGCATTGCCGGATCGAGATCGGCGGCATTGGCGAGATGTGGCTCCGGCGCGGTGAGCGTGCCGGTCTTGTCGAAGACGACGGTGTCGATCTCGGCCATGCGCTCGAAGGCGTCGCCGGCATTGATCATCACGCCGGCGCGCATCAGCGTGCCGGAGGCGACGACCTGCACCGCCGGCACGGCGAGCGCCAGCGCGCAGGGGCAGGTGATGATCAGCACCGCCACCGCGATCAGCACCGCCTGGTGCAGCGAAGCGCCGGCGAGCAGCCAGCCGATGAGCGACAGCAGCGCGGTGGTGTGCACCATCGGCGCGTAAAGCCGCGCGGCGCGGTCGGCGAGACGGACATAGAGGTTGCGGGCGGTGGAGGCCCGCTCCAGCAGCCGCTCGACCTCGACGAGGAAGGTGTCCTCGCCGGCCGCGGTGGTGCGCAGATGCAGCGTGCCGTCATGGACGAGGGCGCCGGCATGCACCGTGCCGCCCATCGCGACATTTCGCGGCAGCGTCTCGCCGGTGACGAGACTTTCGTCCACCGCCGCGCGGCCGGAGACGACGACGCCGTCGACCGGCACCCGCTCGCCGGCGCGCACCAGCACGAGATCGCCAGGCTTCACCGCCGCCGCCGGCACCAGGGTGACGGCACCATTGGCGTCCAGCCGGTTGGCGGTCTCCGCCTTCAGCGCCGCGAGGTTCGAGGCCTCGATGCGGGTCTTGCGGCGCATGGCGTGGTCGAGATAGCGGCCGGTGAGCAGGAAGAACAGCAGCATCACCGCCGAGTCGAAATAGGCGTGTTCGGCATGATGCAGCGTCTCATACACCGACACGCCGAGCGCCAGCATCACGCCGAGCGTGATCGGCACGTCCATGTTGAGCGAGCGGTTGCGCAGCGCCCGGAACGCGCTCTGGAAGAACGGCTGGCCGGCATAGGCGCAGGCCGGCAGCGCGATCAGCGCCGACAGCCAGTGGAACAGGTCGCGCGTCTCAAAGGTGATGTCGGTGACGTTGCCGGACCAGACCGACACCGACAGCAGCATGATGTTCATCGCCGCGAAGCCGGCAACGGCGAGGCAGCGCAGCAGATGGCGGGAAATGCCGCGCTCGATCTCCTCCGCCGTGTCGGTGCCGAACGGGTAGATCTTGTAGCCGATGGCGGTGAGCGCCGCGAAGACCGCGGAAGGCTGGGCGGGCGCGCCGTTCTTCCAGGCCACGGCAAGGCGGTGGCTGGTGTAGTTCAGCCGCGCCGTGGCAATGCCGGGCAGTGCCTCCACCGCGTCCTCGATCTCGTCGATGCAGGCGGCGCAATCGATGCCCTCGACGGCGAAATCCATCGCCGCCTGCCCGCTGGCCTCCTCGCGGAGATAGAGCGACAGGTCCCGTGCCGGAGCCGCGGCCGGCGGCGCGGCGGCAGCCGGCGGATCGAGCACGGCGTCCATGCTCATGCCGTTCGGACCCATGGCGCTACCTCGTCACCACCCGGTTCATCGAGCGGAACTGCCGCGTGCCGTCGCGCGACAGGTCGATCATCAGTTCCCACTGGCCGGGCGGCACCTGCGGATGCGCCTTCCAGACGCCGGCGCCGGCCGGTTCGGCCTCGATGGCGATGTCGAGCCGGCGGTCGGTCGGATGGTGCAGCACCGCGGCGAGCTCCAGCCCGGCGATCGGGTTGCCGCCGGCATCGCGGGCGGTCACCTCGAAGGCGCCGTCGGCGACATGCGCCGCCACCTGCCAATGCAACGTCGCCTGCCGGGCGGCGGCATCCTCCTCGCGGGCGAAGTCGAGGCCAGCCTTGTAGGAGCTCTCGGTCTCCACCCCGCCGAAGCTGGTGAGCGCGGCGCGGACCAGGAGGCCGTTCACCGCGAAGACCACGCCGAAAAAGGCGAGGAAGCAGGCGAGCACGGTGCCCCCGCCGATGGGCCGGCCGCCGGTGGGCACTTCCGGGGAAGAACGTTGCGCCGTCATGGTTCAGGGCCCCTTGAAATGGTCGGGCACGGAGACGACCTCGCCGCCGGCCACGTCCTTGAGCCGGAAGGTGACGTCGAGCGAAGCATTGGCCGGCAGCCTGGCCGCGCTGGAGACCAGCACCCGGACCTCATAGGTCTGGTCCGGGCCGACCATCACCACCGGGTCGGCGCCGGGCGCCGCCGTCTCGCCGACCACCTCGAGGCTCGCCTCCGGCACGCCCTCGACCGAGATGGCGAAGCGGCGCGGCAGCAGCTGCTTGTTGACGATGCGCAGCGTGTAGGCGTTGCGGATCGAGCCGTCCGACAGCCGCACGAACAGCGGGTTGCGGTCATGGATGACCGACAGGCCCTCCGAGCCGCGCGTCGCCAGCACCGCCACCATGAAGCCGCCGATCAGCACGATCAGCGCCGCATAGAGCACGGTGCGGGCGCGGACCGGCTTGTAGACCGGCGCCTCGCCGCGCTGGCGGCGCTGCACGTTCATGTCGGTGTCGTAGGCGATCAGCCCTTCCGGGCGGCCGATCTTGCGCATGACGGTGTCGCAGGCGTCGATGCACAGGCCGCACTGCACGCAGCCCAGTTGCAGGCCGTCGCGGATGTCGACGCCGGTCGGGCAGGCCGACACGCATTGGCGGCAATCGACGCAGTCGCCGCCCGGCAGGCCCTGGAGCTTCAGCGCCTGCGTCTTCTTCAGCGAACCGCGCGGCTCGCCGCGATCGTAGCGATAGGTGACGTTCAGCGCATATTCGTCGGTGAGCGCTGCCTGGATGCGCGGCCACGGGCACATATAGGTGCAGACCTGCTCGCGCATGTGGCCGGCGAGCACATAGGTGGTGAAGGTGAGGATGCCGATCCAGATATAGGCGATCGCCGGGGCCTCGCCCTTGATCAGCTGGACGACCAGCGTCGGGGCGTCGGCGAAATACAGCACCCAGGCGCCGCCGGTCCACCAGGCCAGCATCAGCCACAGTACATGCTTGGACGCCGCCTCGAAGGCGCGGCGGGTGCGCGAGGCGGTCTTCAGCTTCTCGCGGCGCTGGCGCGGATCGCCCTCGACGAGGCGCTCGATGGCCTGGAACAGGTCGGTCCACACCGTCTGCGGGCACAGATAGCCGCACCAGACGCGCCCGGCCACGGCGTTCATCAGGAACAGCACCAGCGCGGCGAGGATCAGGAGGCCGGTGAGGTAATAGATCTCCTGCGGCCAGATCTCGATGAAGAAGAAATAGAAGCGGCTGTTGGGAAAATCGACCAGCACCGCCTGCGAGGGCGCACCCGGCCCGCGATCCCAGCGCACGAAGGGCAGCAGGTAGTAGATGCCGAGCGTGACGACCAGCAACGTCCACTTGATGCGCCGGAAGGTGCCGCGCACCGCGATCGGGTAAATCTTGCGCCGCGCCTCGTAGAGCGGCTCCTCGGCGGCGGTTTCGGTCGGGCGGATCGCAGCGGTCATGTCGTTCCCCGGCATGCGGCCCGCATGGTCCCCGGCCGCCATTCCTGTCTACCGGCCCGCGTCGCCGCCGTTGATCCGGTCGATGCCGGGCGGGAAAATGCTTATGCGGCAGGATGTCTCCGGCTGGGCTGTCCTCTCAGGGCATTTGCTCCCTCTCCCCGTCGAGGAGAGGGCAAGTAAGGGAGGGGAAGCTCCCCCCTCACTGCCCGCCGCCCAGCGTGTGGACATAGACGGTGAGCGCCTTGAGGGTGCCGTCGTCGAGGCGGCCCTTCCAGGCCGGCATGATGCCGCTGCGGCCATTGGAGATGGTCTGGATCAGCGTCGCCCGGTCGGAGCCGTAGAGCCAGATCGCGTCGGCGAGGTTCGGCGCGCCGAGCTCCCTGTTGCCCTTGCCGTCGGCGCCATGGCAGGCGGCGCAATTGGCCTCGAACACCGCCTGCCCCTTGACGATGTCCGCCCCCTCCGCAGGCGGCAGCCCGGCGAGATGACGCACATAGTCGGCGGCGACGACGATCTCCGGGCGCTGCAGCATGCCGTCGCGGCCAAAGGCCGGCATGTCGCCGACATGCGCGTCCGGGTCGGCGGAGCGGGCGCCGTGCTGGATGGTGGCGTAGATCTCCGGCAGCGTGCCGCCCCAGACCCAGTCGTCATCGTTCAGGTTCGGATAGCCCCTGGCGCCGCCGCCGCCTGCGCCGTGGCACGGGGCGCAATTGTCGCCGAAGGCCGCCCGGCCCTGGGCGCGGGCGAAGGCGAGCAGTTCCGGGTTCTGCTCGATCTCCGGCAGCGAGGCGGCCGCCAGCCTGTCGGCGAACACGGCGCGCTGCGCCCTGAGCTGGGCGAGGTCGGTCTGGATCGCCTCGCGCGATTTCCAGCCGAGCACGCCATAGGTGTAGCTGGTCACCAGCGGCCAGGCGGGGAACAGCACCCAGTAGACCACCGCCCAGAGTATGCAGGCGTAGAAAGTCCACAGCCACCAGCGCGGCAGCGGGTTGTTCAGTTCGCGGATGCCGTCCCAGTCGTGGCCGGTGGTGGACACGCCGCTATGGGCGTCGACCTCGGTGTGATGCGTCTCGGCCATGATCTCAATCCTCGCTCAGAGGCAGGCGGGCGGCTTCGTCGAATTCATGCTTGCGCCGGGGCGACAGCGCATAGACGAGCACGCAGGCGAACAGCCCGACGAAGTACAGAAGGCCCCAGGTCTGGGCGAATTCGGCCAGGGCGCGATAGGTCTCGTTCATCTCACCCTCCTCAGCGGATGTTGGCCTTGTCGTCGTAGAGCTTGAAATCGACCATGGAACCGAGCGCCTGCAGATAGGCGATCAGCGCGTCCGCCTCGGTGACCTCGGCGGGATTGCCGTCGAAATCGCGGACCTGCGCGCCGGGATAGCGGGCCTGCAGCGCGGACGAGTCGGCGGCGTCGGTGATCGCCTGGGTGCGCAGGTCGGCGCGTGCCGCGGCGATCATCTCGTCGCTATAGGGCACGCCGAGCACGGCATTGACCTTCATGTCCTGCGCGATGTCGTCCGCCTCGAGCCGGTTCTGGGCGAGGAAGGGGTAGCCCGGCATGATCGAGCCCGGCACCACCGAGCGCGGATCGGCGAGGTGCTGGCGCTGCCACTCGTCGGAATATTTGCCGCCGACGCGGGCGAGGTCCGGCCCGGTGCGCTTGGAGCCCCACTGGAACGGCCGGTCATACATGCTCTCGACCGCCAGCGAGTAATGGCCGTAGCGCTCGACCTCGTCGCGCAGCGGGCGGATCATCTGCGAATGGCAGTTGTAGCAGCCCTCGCGGACATAGATGTTGCGCCCGGCGAGCTCCAGCGGCGACCAGGGCCGCACGCCGGAGACCTGCTCGATGGTGCTCTTGAGGTAGAACAGCGGCACGATCTCGACGAGGCCGCCGACCGAGATCACCAGCAGGATGCCGATGATCAGCCAGATCGAGTTCTTCTCGAGGAAGGCGTGCCTCGACCACAGCGACTTCGAAGATGTTGCGGTTGCCATGACGGGTTTCCTCACTCGGCCGGGACGAAGGCCGGGGTGCCGGCGGGCGCCGCGCTGGGGGCGCGCACCGTCATCCACAGGTTGAAGGCCATGATCAGGGCGCCGACCAGGAACAGCACGCCGCCGATGGCACGGATCACATAGAAGGGATGCATCGCCTCGACGGTCTCGATGAACGAGTATTCGAGGAAGCCGAGCGAGGTGTAGGCGCGCCACATCAGTCCCTGCAGGATGCCCGCCACCCACATCGCCGAGATGTAGAAGACGATGCCCAGCGTCGAGATCCAGAAGTGCCAGTTGACGAGGCGCAGCGAATACAATTCGCGCTTGTTCCACAGCCACGGCACCAGGCAGTAGATGGCGCCGAAGGAGATGTAGGCGACCCAGCCCAGCGCGCCGGAATGCACATGGCCGATGGTCCAGTCGGTGTAGTGGCTGAGCGAGTTCACCGCCTTCACCGACATCATCGGACCCTCGAAGGTCGACATGCCGTAGAAGGCCACCGAGACCACCAGCATGCGCAGCACCGGGTCGGTGCGCAGCTTGTCCCAGGCGCCGGACAGCGTCATCAGCCCGTTGATCATGCCGCCCCAGGACGGCATCCACAGGATGATCGAGAAGGTCATGCCCAGCGTCTGCGCCCAGTCCGGCAGCGCGGTGTAGTGCAGGTGGTGCGGGCCGGCCCAGATATAGATGAAGATCAGCGCCCAGAAGTGGACGATCGACAGCCGGTAGGAATAGACCGGCCGCTCGGCCCGCTTGGGAATGAAGTAGTACATGATGGCGAGGAAGCCGGCGGTGAGGAAGAAGCCGACCGCGTTGTGGCCGTACCACCACTGCACCATCGCATCCTGCACGCCCGACCACACGATGTAGGACTTGGGCGAGAACACCGATACCGGGATGGTGGCGTTGTTGCCGAGATGCAGCACGGCGATGGTGACGATGAAGGCGAGGTAGAACCAGTTCGCCACATAGATGTGCGGCTCCTTGCGGCGCCAGATGGTGCCGAGGAACACGAGCAGGTAGGTCACCCACACCACGGTGAGCCACAGGTCGGCATACCATTCGGGCTCGGCGTATTCCTTGCCCTGGGTGATGCCGAGCAGATAGCCGGTGCCGGCGACGACGATGAAGAAATTGTAGCCGAGCACGACGAACCACGGCGCCAGATAGCCGACCAGCCGGGCATGGCAGGTGCGCTGCACCACGTAGAACGACGTGCCGATCAGCACGTTGCCGCCGAAGGCGAAGATCACCGCCGAGGTGTGCAGCGGCCGCAGCCGGCCGAAGCTGGTGAAGGGCAGGTCGAAATTCAGCGCCGGGAAGGCGAGCTGGAAGGCGATGATCACCCCGACCAGGAAGCCGGCAATGCCCCAGAACATCGCCGCCACGGTGCAGAACTTCACCGGGCCGAAATTGTAGTTCGGCCGTCCGTCGACCGTGAGCGCCGGCAGCGTCGCCGGGCGGTCGACATAGCGGTTGAGGATGACGAAGACGGTGGCGAGGCTGGCGAGCGTGGTCAGGTAGGCGTGGAAGGCATAGGCCGCCGTCTCCGCCTTGGCCGCCACGGTGAGCGAGGCGATGGCCAGCAGCACGAACACCGCCGCGAGCCCCCCTTCCCCGAAGGTGAGACTCTTCGAAGGCGGCACCCCGACGGGGTCCGGCGCCGCGCTGCTTGCCGATTGAGGCATGAAACCCTCCACCCGCCCGGCCGTCGAACGGCATCGGGCGTCTCCACATTCCGGCCGGAACATCGGCGCGGGCGTAGGGGCCAGCCTTGATTCACATCAACTCTAAGGAACATCACGGACCCGCGAGCCGGCGCGGCCCGCCGACATCCCCGACGGCGACCGGACCGCGCAAGCCACCCCCGCGTGCTTGCCAGCCCGGCGGCGGGCGCTTAGACGGAGGACGCTGAGGCGGAGCGGCGGGTCCGCCCGCCGCAAGGCGCGGATCGCCAGGCCGGGGAGCGACGACATGATACGGTTTCTGCTGCGCTTTCTCGGCATGTGGCTGCTCGCCGGCGGCTTCGTGGCCTTCGTGCTGGACGGGGTGCGCTCCATCGCCTCGGCGAGCCTCGTCTACACGCCGCTGGGGGATGCCTGGATGGCGGCGAGCGCGGGGAGCCTTGCCCGGCTGCAGGCGCTGGCGGAGGCCAATCTGCCGGCCGGCAGCTGGGGCAGCGTCGTTGTGCCGCTGCTGGACGCGCCGCTGGCGGCGGTGCTGGCGGTGCCCGGCTTCGCGCTGATGCTGCTCGGCCGCAAGCGGGGCTGACCGGCGCGCGGAAGATCGCCCCTCGCAAAGCGGCGGGCGAATCCCCATATCGGTCGCGCAAAAACGAGGGACGTAACGATGTTCTTCTTCAAGAAATCGCTTGAACTGCCGACCGCGTCCGAAGCGCTGCCGGGGCGCGCCGCGCCGCTGCCGACGGCCACCACGCATTTCGTCTCCGGCCGGCCGATCAAGGGGCCGTACCCGGAAGGCTTCGAGACCGCCATTTTCGCGCTCGGCTGCTTCTGGGGCGCGGAGCGCAAGTTCTGGCAGATGCCGGGCGTGTGGGTGACCGCCGTCGGCTATGTCAACGGGCCGACGCCGAACCCGACCTATGAGGAAGTCTGCTCGGGCCGCACCGGACATACCGAGGCGGTGTTGGTAGTCTACGATCCCAAGGTCGTGAGCTATGACGAACTGCTCAAGCTGTTCTTCGAGAGCCACAACCCGACGCAGGGCATGCAGCAAGGCAACGACATCGGCACCCAGTACCGCTCGGGAATCTATACGCTTTCCCCCGAGCAGCAGGCGGCGGCGGAAGCCGGCAAGGCCGCCTATGGCAAGGCGCTGGCCGCCAGGGGCTATGACGCGATCACCACCGAGATCGTGCCGGCGCCGGAATTCTACTTCGCCGAGGGCTATCACCAGCAATATCTCGCGAAGAACCCGAACGGCTATTGCGGCCTCGGCGGCACCGGGATCTCCTGCCCGATCGGCACCGGCGTCGGCGCCTGAAGCCGACCGTCGGAACCTAATACCGGCTGTCATCCCGGCCCTGCCTGCGGCCGGGATGACAAATATGCGCCGCCCTGCCGCGACCGCGCCGCCGCCACGACCTTGCCCCGCCCGTCTCCCCCCTTGATCCTGCCGCCCGGTCATGTCACCCATCTCGCATCTGCGAGAAGGGGCGGCCGGTTCGCGGCCGCGGCCTATGGAAAGCGCAAGGCGGGACATGGAAAAGATCATCGAACGCTTCATCTTCATCAGCCGCTGGATCATGGCGCCCTTCTATATCGGGCTGGTGATCGCGCTCGGCGTGCTGCTGCTGAAGTTCGGCCACGAGCTGTTCCATTTCATCACCCACGCCTATGCCTCGGACGAGAGCGACATCATCCTCGGCATCCTGTCGCTCATCGACCTGACCTTCACCGGCAGCCTCGTGATCATCGTCATCTTCTCCGGCTACGAGAATTTCGTCTCCAAGATCGATGCCGAGGGCCATGCCGACTGGCCGGAATGGATGACCAAGGTCGATTTCGCCGGGCTGAAGCAGAAGCTGCTGGCCTCCATCGTCGCCATCTCCGCCATCGCGCTGCTCAAGGCGTTCATGAATCTCGACAAGGGCGTCGACGAGAAGCAGCTGATGTGGCTGGTCATCATCCATGTGGTGTTCGTGGTCTCCGGCGTGGTGCTGGCCTGGACCGACAGGCTGTCCGAAAAGGCGCATTGAGGCCGCGCGACCACGGGGCATCCCCTCGACGCCCGCATTCAACAGCGGGCGGTCCGTGGTATAATACGCGTTTACCGCACTGCCGACGCCAACACGCGACGAGAACCCGCCATGGCCGATCTTCCGGGCGATGCCCCTTCCCCGCGCCGCCCCACCGAGCAGGGCGGCGGCCGCATGGCGCCGCTCGCCCGGCTGCCGGTGTTCTTCGCGCTGGGGGGACGGCGCGTGGTGCTGGCCGGCGGCTCCGATGCCGCCGCCTGGAAGGCCGAGCTGATCGCCGCCGCCGGCGCGGAGCTGCATGTCTACGCCGCCGAGGTCTCCCCCTCGCTCGCCGAGCTGATCGCCGAGGCGGGCGGGCGCATCGCCCTGCACGCGCGCGACTGGCGGCCGGAGGACTTTTCCGGCGCGGCCATCGTCATCGGTGATTTCGAGCATGAGGATGAGGCCGCGCGCTTCGCCGCGGCGGCGCGGGCGGCCGGCGTGCCGGTGAACGTGGTCGACAAGCCGGCCTTCTGCGATTTCGCCTTCGGCGCCATCGTCAACCGCTCGCCGCTGGTGGTGGGCATCTCCACCGACGGCGCGGCGCCGGTGTTCGGCCAGGCGGTGCGGGCCAAGATCGAATCGGTGATCCCGCAGGGTTTCCGGCACTGGGCGAAGGCGGCGCAGAGCTGGCGTCCGTTCGTCAGCGCGCTCGAGCTCGGCCATCACGGCCGGCGCCGCTTCTGGGAGCGCTTCACCCGCCAAGCGCTGGAACATCCCGACGCCATCCCCGACGAGGGCCTGCGCGACGACCTGCTCGCCCGCGCGCGCGACGAGCGCGAGGCCGACGGGCGCGGCTCGATCGCGCTGGTCGGCGCCGGGCCGGGCGACCCGGAACTGCTGACGCTGCGCGCGGTGCGGGTGCTGCAATCGGCCGACGTGGTGCTCTATGACGACCTCGTCGCCCCGGCGGTGCTCGACGTCGCCCGCCGCGAGGCGAAGAAGACGCTGGTCGGCAAGTCCGGCTACCGCCCCTCCTGCAAGCAGGACGACATCAACGCGCTGATGGTCTCGCTGGCCAGGCAGGGCAAGCGGGTGGTGCGGCTGAAGGGCGGCGACCCGATGGTGTTCGGCCGCGCCGGCGAGGAGATCGCCGCCGCCCGCGCCGCCGGCCTGCCCTTCGAGGTGGTGCCGGGCATCACCGCGGCGCAGGGGGCGGCGAGCCGGATCGGCGTATCGCTCACCCATCGCGACCATGCGCGCCGGCTGCAATTCGTCACCGCCCATGCGCGCGACGGCAAGCTGCCGCGCGATCTCGACTGGACGGCGCTGGCCGACCGGGCGGCGACCACGGTGGTCTACATGCCGCAGCGCACCTGGGGCGAACTCGCCGGCAAGGCGATGCAGGCCGGCCTCGATCCGCATACGCCCGCCCTCGCCATCTTCTCCGCCACCCGACCTGAGGAAGTCCGGGTGGCGGCCACCGTCTCGACGCTGAAGGATAAGCTCGATGCGGCGGTGGCGGATAAGTTTCGCGGCAATCCGACCGGCCCGTGCCTGATCCTGTTCGGCTTCGCCATCGGCGAGGCGGAGGATTTCGCGCTGGAGGCGGTAGCGCAGGCCGGGCTGGCGGCAAGGGGCTAGCGGATCGGCCCCGTGCCGGATCACCTGCGTCCTTCGAGGCCCGGCGTGCCGCCGGGCACCTCAGGATGACGCCCCGCCCTTTTCTGCAACAACCCCGTCATGCTGAGGTGCGAGCGGCAGCGAGCCTCGAAGCACGCAGGCGCCCCTCAGCCCAGCCGCGCCGCCAGCTTCTCGTAGAGCGGGTTCTCGGCGGCGAAGACGTAGTCCAGCGGGCCGACCGAGACGGTCGAGGCGCCCTTCTCGCGCAGGAACACCGCCAGCGCATGCAGCGTGTCCGGCGGGCAGTGCAGCGTCACCATGCCGGACGAGGTCGGGGCGCCGAAGGGGGCGAGCGCGCGGAAGCGCCGCACCGCTTCCGTCACCACCGCGGTGTCGCAGGCGGAGAAGCGCGACTTCACCTCGCGCATGGTCGCCGCGCGCTTGGCGGCGGTGACGCGATCCAGCAGCGCGCGGGCGGCGGCCCTGGCCTCGTCCGTCCAGTCGGCGTTCAGCGAGGCGACGAGATTGGCCTCCGAGCGCAGGATGACGCCGTCGTCGATCACCTTCAGCGCATTGGCCGCCAGCGTCGAGCCGGTGGTGGTGATGTCGACGATCAGCTCGGCGGTGCCGGCAGCCGGGGTGCCCTCGGTCGCCCCCAGGCTCTCGACGATGCGGTAGTCGACAATGCCATGGCGGGCGAAGAACGCGCGCGTCAGGTTCAGGTATTTCGTCGCCACGCGGACGCGCCGGCCGCGGCTGGCGTGGAAATGCGTCGCCACGTCGTCGAGGTCGCGCATGGTGCGCACGTCGATCCAGGCTTGCGGCACCGCCACCACCACATTGGCGAAGCCGAAGCCGAGGCCCTCGACCAAGAGCACCCTGGAATCGGCGTCGGAAATGTTCTCCCGCACTAGGTCCTCGCCGGTGACGCCGAGATGCACGGCGCCCGATGCCAGCTGGCTGGCGATCTCCGAGGCCGAGAGGAAGGCGACCTCCACTCCCTCGACGCCGGTCAGCATGCCGCGATAGTCGCGGGCGCCGCGGGACTGGGCGAGGTTCATGCCGGCGCGGGCGAAGAACTCGCTCGCATTCTCCTGCAGGCGGCCCTTGGAGGGGACGGCAACGGTAAGCGCGCTCATGACCGGGCCTCCAGCGCATCGAGCCGGCCGAGCCAGACGGCAAAGCCCACCGCCGGCACCGGCGTCGGCGCGCCGAGCCGGGACAGCAGGCCGTCATAGCGGCCGCCGGCGACCAGCGGGGTGTCGCCGCCATTCTCGTGCAGCTCGAACACCATGCCGGTGTAATAGTCGAGCGGGCGGCCGAAGGCGGCGGCGAAGTTCAGCCGCTCCACCGCCACGCCCTGGGCGGCGAGGAAATTGGTGCGGGTCTCGAAGGCGTCGAGCGGGGCGGACAGGTCGAGCCCGGCGTCGGCGGCGAGGGTCCTGAGGGCGCGGGCGGCGCCGTCCGGCTCGCCGGTGATGGCGAGGTAGCGCTCCAGCACCGCGACCTTCTCCGGCGGCAGGCCGTCGGCATCGCCGGAGGCCGCCTGTTCGAGGAAGCGCTCGGCGATTTCCGACACCGAGCGCCCGCCCACCGTCGAGATGCCGGCAATGGACAGGAGATCGGTGACGAGGGCGTGCGCGGCGGCCTTGTCGGAGCCGGCCAGCGCCGAGAGCACGCCGGCATGGGCGGCGACGCCGCCGCCTTCCGGCCGCTGGCGCAGCATGGCGAGATCGGCGCCGAGGCTGCCGGAGCGGGCGAAATCCTTGACCAGCCGCCGCCGCCAGCCGGGCGGCAGGGTGAGCGAATCGAGCAGCGCGGCGAACAGGCCGGCATCGCCGAGCCGCACGTTCGGCTCATCGATGCCCCACAGCGCCGCGGTCTCCAGCCCGAGGGCGAGCAGTTCGGCGTCCGCCGCCTCGCGGTCGGCGCGGCCGAAGGATTCGACGCCGGCCTGCAGGAACTCGCCGCCCGGCGCGTCCGAGCGGAACACCGGGCCGAGATAGGCATAGTCGCGCGGCTGGGCGGCGCCGGCCTCGATATAGAGCCGGCACACCGGCAGGGTGATGTCCGGGCGCAGGCACAATTCGCGGCCCTGCTCGTCGGCGGTGACGAACATGGTGCGGCGCATGGCTTCGCCGGACAGGTCGAGAAAGG
The DNA here is from genome assembly GCF_058809335.1 of Ancylobacter sp. GW821-FHT10E12. Classification (NCBI taxonomy): domain Bacteria; kingdom Pseudomonadati; phylum Pseudomonadota; class Alphaproteobacteria; order Hyphomicrobiales; family Xanthobacteraceae; genus Ancylobacter; species Ancylobacter sp. GW821-FHT10E12. Next base: position 357,417 of record NZ_JBXASN010000003.1, read on the forward strand.
CGTCGGCCGGCTGCAGCACCGGCGGGTCGACGCGCCCATAGCCGGCGCGGGCATAGAGCGCGAGCAGCTCCTTGGCGTGGGTGGAGGCGGCGGTCATCGGCTCGATCTCTGCCGGCGGGTCGGCGGCGGCGTTTGCGGCGGCGTTTGCGGTCTTGGCGGTGTTTGCGGTCTTGGCGGCTTCGGTTGAGCGCGCTTCTAGCAAAGCGGGCGGGCCGGGTCCATGCACGCCGCGCGACATGGTTGCCGGCCGGGCAGGACGGATCCTCGGCAAACGCCAAAAGCCCCGCGCCCGCGACGGGCCGGAGTTTCGCGGAAGGCACGTTTCCCTTGCGCCCGACGGGCGCGCGGGACCGGTTCCTCCTGCGCCCGAAGGGCGCGCGGGACACCTGGCCGGATCGCTCCGGCGGTCGCCTGCACCTTTGATGTAGAAAGGTGGTGCAAGCCTTCATTCAACCAACCGACACGCCGACCCGGCGTCCCGCACGCGGTGTTTTGTGGCTTGCTCCCTGCGGCCCCCGGAGGACTTGCCTTGCTATCCTCCGCTATGCGGTGCTTCGCGCGCTCCCGAAGGAGTGCACTTCGCCGCGTGACCGGCGGAAAGGCCGGCCGGGAACGCACGGCTTGGGCCGCCATGCGCGGGGTGCGTTACTCCCCCCGCATGGCCACCGCCCCCCGCCCGCGCGATCGGTCGCTCCGGTTGCGCCCCTTCCCGGACGAGGTGACGGCAGGATAAACCCACGCATGCAGGGTGCGGATAGATTCACGCTATGATTTTATTCCTAGTCGCCGATGCGAGGAGAACGAGGCCGCGCCGGACGGCATGGCGGCGCCTTCCGCCGCGCCGGGCCGGAGGCGGCACCCGGCTGCGCGACCTCAGATGTCGGCGGCCGGCTCGTCATTGTCGTCGGACGCGATGATGCCGTGATGCTTGAGCACGCCGCGGACACTGTTCACGAGATCGGCCTCCGGCGCGGTGAACTGCGCCGGGCGGGTCTCGCGCCATTCGGTATTGTCGCGGATCGCGGCGGCCGCCTTGGCACCCTCGATCAGGTCCTTGATCTGGACGGTGCCGGCTTCGCGCTCGTCGGAGCCCTGGATGACGACGCAGGGACTGTTGCGGCGGTCGGCATATTTGAACTGGTTGCCGAGATTCTTCGGGTTGCCGAGATACATCTCGGCGCGGATGCCGGCCTGGCGCAGATCGGCCACCAGCTTCATGTAGTGGGCGGTCTGGTCGCGGTCCATGACGACGACGACCACGGGGCCGTATTCCGGCCTGGCATCAGCGGTCTTCAGATAGGACAGCGCCGAGGCGAGCCGCGAGACGCCGATGGAGAAGCCGGTCGCCGGCACCGCCTCGCCGCGGAAGCGACCGACGAGGCCGTCATAGCGCCCGCCGCCGCCCACCGAGCCGAAGCGCACCGGACGGCCCTTCTCGTCGTTCACCTCGAAGGTCAGCTCGGCCTCGAAGACCGGGCCAGTGTAGTATTCGAGGCCACGCACGACGGAGGGGTCGATATGAATACGGCCGCTAAAATAGGGTTGCGGCCCATATCCAGCCGATACTAACAACTCCGCAATATCACCAAGTTCATTTAGACCCTCTTGATATAATGGAGCATCAAAAATAGACCGAAAAAATCCTACCGTCTTGACGGGGTCTTTCTGCAAAGAATTGTCATAATAGGAAGTTTGGAAATTATCCGGGCTACAAAATTTTAAGACTTGTTCTATTTTTTGCTCTGAAAGTTCGACGCCCTTTGTAAAGTCTCCACTTTTGGCGGCCGGATTTTCCCACCGACCCTCACCGAGCAAGTCACGCACCCCTTCGATGCCGACCTTGTCCAACTTGTCCAATGCGCGAAGCACCATCAAACGCCGGCCGGCATTCTCGTCGCCGCCGAGGCCGATGGCCTCCATGACGCCGTCGAGCACCTTGCGGTTGTTGACCTTGATCACGTAGTCGCCGCGCTTGACGCCCAGCGCCTCCAGCGTGTCGGCCGCCATCATGCAGATCTCGGCATCGGCCGCGACGGTCGGCGCGCCCACCGTGTCGGCGTCGAACTGCATGAACTGGCGGAAGCGGCCGGGGCCGGGCTTCTCGTTGCGGAACACCCAGCCGGCGCGATAGGAGCGGAACGGCTTGGCGATGTCCTGGAAATTCTCCGCGACATGGCGGGCGAGCGGCGCGGTGAGGTCGTAGCGCAGGCTCAGCCACTGGTCGTCGTCGTCCTGGAAGGAGAACACGCCCTCGTTCGGCCGGTCCTGGTCGGGCAGGAACTTGCCGAGCGCGTCGGTATATTCGACGAACGGCGTTTCCAGCGCCTCAAAGCCGTAGAGCTCATAGACCTTGCGGATGGTGTCGAGCATGTCGCGGGTGGCCGCGAGCTCGGCCGGGCCGCGATCGGCGAAGCCGCGCGGCAGATGGGCCTGAGGCTTTCGGGCCTTGAGCTTCTGGGTCTTGTCTTTGGCCATGCGCCGGCTCCTGAACGTCGGTCCGGCGCGGGTTTAGAGGAGGAGGCGCCGCGCTGCAATGGTTTGGGCATGGATGCGGGCGAGGGTGGCGCGGTGGGGGCGGCCTTGTGGGGGGACGGCCTTGTGGGAGGATGGCTTCCGCCCGGAGCGCCCGGCCCCCTCTCCCCGTCGGGGAGAGGGCTGGGGTGAGGGACCTTCCTGGCTTCCCAGCCGCGTCTCCCCTCACCGACCCGCTGCGCGGGCCACCTCTCCCCGACGGGGAGAGGGAAAAGAAAGGCGGGCCGGAGGGCTGCTCAGGGACGAAGCCCCGCCGCGAGGCGGGCTTCGATGGCCTCCAGCACCGGCGGCAGCTCGGCGATGGTGTCGACGACGAAATGCGCCCCGGCGCCGGCGAGCCGGCCGCTCGCCCGCTTCCGCAGCGCCGCGCGCTCGTCGGCCGGCAGCGCGTCGAGCTCGGGCTTGGAAAGGCCGGCGGCATTGCCGGAGAGCGAGAGGCCGACGGTCCAGGTGCCGGCGGCGAGGCCCTCGGCGATGCCGGGCTCGGTGTCGTCGATCTTCACGCATTCGAAGGGCGGCCACACACCGAGATCGGCGAAGGTGCGGTACATCATCAGCGGGCTCGGCCGGCCGGCGGCGAGGTCGCCGGCGCACACGACATTGTCCGGGACATAGCCGGCCTCGGCGGCGAGCGGCATCAGCTCGTCCATGATCGGGCGGGTATAGCCGGTGGTGGAGCCGATCTTGAGGCCGCGCGCGCGGGCGCCGGCCACCACGTCGAGCAGGCCGGGAATAAGGTCGGCGTGGCGCGGGATCACTTCCAGGTTCAGCGGCACGAAAATATCCAGCACGCGGTCGACATCCGCCTCGGTGGGGGCGGTGCCGTGCACGGCCAGCCAGCGGGCGGAGACGGCGGGGGAATAGATCAGCGCGGCGACATGGTCGCGCTTGGGCAGGCCCATCGGCCCGCGCGCCTCCTCGATGGAAAGCGGGATGCCCACCTGCGCGAAAGCCTCGACGAAGGCGCCCATCGGCGCGCGCGAGCCGAAATCGACCGCGGTGCCGGCCCAGTCGAGAATGAGTGCCTTCAGCGCCATGGATGCCCCCGTGAACAATGAACCGATGGAAAACGCGTCAGTCGAACAATTCGTCCACCGCCTCCTCGGCGATGGCGAAGCCGGTGGAGGCGCCGGTGCCGCTGGTCACCACCACCAGCCGGATCGACGGGTCGGGCCGGTCGATCAGGGCGAGGCGGGCGCTGGCCGAGGCATAGGTGCCGGTCCAGCGCTCCAGCACCTGCGCCGGGCGGTGGCCGAACACCGCGGCATATTCGTCGAGGATCAGCTCGTCGACATGCTCGGGCGCGAAGGGATCCGGCGTCGCCGCGTAGTGATGGCTGTCGCCGACCACCAGCGAGCCGTCGGCCGACTGCACGACGATGAGATGCACGCCGTTGTCGAGCTGGCCCGGCTGCTCGGCGGCGAGGCGCGCCTTGAGCGCGTCGGCCTCGGGGAGCTCGGAATAGCCGAGATAGCGGCCGAGCGAGAGGTCGCTCATGACCGAGCCGGGCAGCGTGCCGAGGGCGGGGTCGGCGACGCGCAGCATGTGGAGCTTGCAGCGGGTGAGCGCGTAGGGCGCGAAGCGCTCGGGCAGCAGGGTGTGGAAATCGTCGCCGGGCGCCACCACGATGCGCTCCGCCTCGATCACGCCGGTGGCGGTATGGACGCGGCCGGGCTCGATGCCGGTGACGGCGGTGGTACGGCGGAAGACGACGCCCTTCGCCTCTTCCAGCCAGCGGGCGAGCCTGGGGATCGCCTGGCGCGATTCCACCCGCATGTCGTGCGGGCTCCACAGCGCGCCGACGAGATGCGGCTCCAGCGCCGGCAGGCGCGCGCGCGCCTCGTCGGGGGTGAGCAGCGCGCAACCCTCGCCCATCTCGGTTTCGAGGAAGGCTTCCAGCACCGCGAGCGATTCCGGCCGGCGCACCGCGACCATCAGGCCGCGATGAATGACCTCGATGCCGGCCTCGGGGGCGATCTCGGCCCAGATGTCGCGCGTGCGCATGGCGCGGTTCCAGCATTCGCCGCGCTGCTGGCCGGTGACGGTAACGAAGCCGAAATTGCGCACCGAGGCGCCATTGGCCTGGGCGTCGCGGTCGATCACCACCACGCTCAGCCCGCGCCGCACCGCCGCCAGCGCATGGCCGAGCCCGACGACGCCCGCGCCGACGATGGCGAGATCGAAAGCCTGCGACATGAAACGGTTCCGGCAGCGGTGACGACGACGCCCTGCTTAGCCTGTCCGGCGCGGCGACGCCACGCGAACTTGGCCCCTATCGCTGCGTCATCCGGGAGCACTCCCCGATCCGCAGCCATCGGCAGATCGGAAAGATCCTTCGATTCAAAGGGTTGCCCCTTGCCGCCCGCCGACGCGCGCCGGCTGTCGCCGGGCGTGGCCTAGGGCCCGCCATTGCCGAGGCCGAGGGCGGCGAGATCGGTGCCGACGCGGCGGGCGACCGAGGGCACGGGGAAGAAATGCGCCAGCATGGCGGCGGTGTCGGTGCGCCAGGCCGGCACCAGCGCGACCAGCTTGTGCAGGTCCGCCTTCGCCGACGCCTCGTCGCCGGCGAGATGGCCGGCGAGCGCGCGGGCGAGCAGGCCCGGCGCATAGCCCTCGCCCATCAGCCGGTCGGCGGCGGCCGCGGCGGCGACGGCGTCGCCGCGCAGATAGGCGGCGATCACCCGGAAGAAGTCCACCGAGGGCGGCATGGCCGGCGCCGCCTTCAGCGCGGCCGACAGCATCGTGTCGCCACGCTCCACCTCGCCGAAGGAGATCAGCCGGCCGCCATAATCGGCCAGCGTGTCGACGTCGTAGGGATTGAGCTGGAGGGCGATGTCGCCCTGCGCCACCGCCGCGCCGCGCTCGCCGCGGAAACTGTGCACGTCGAGCGCCACGCGGCGGAAATAGCCGCTGGTCGGCGACAATTCGATCGCCTGCTCGGCGGCCGCGAGCGCGCGGTTGAGCGCCGGCGGCTCCGGGCGCGGATTGGCGCCGTTGCGGATCTCGTCGAGATACAGCTCGGCGAGCAGCGCATAGCCGAGCGCGAAGGTGCCGTCGGCCGCCACCGCCTTTTCCAGGCAGGCGCGGGCGCTCGCATGGTCGGTCACGAGATAGCTGCGCCAGTAATCATAGGCGAGCAGCACGCAGCCATAGGCCCCCGCCCCCGCCGGCCCGCCGGAGGACATGACGCGGGCGCGGGCGCGGGCCTGGATCACGCCATAGGGCTCGGCCAGCGAGGCCATGATCTCGCGCACCAGCTCGTTTTCGACCGCGGTGGGGTCGTCGGAACGGCGCAGGGCGTCGAACTCGCGCGACCAGACGATGGTGCCGTCGCACAGGTCGGACAGGCGCAGCAGCAGCGAGATGCTGCCATCCTCATGGCTCTCGACGAGGCCGCCGAGCGCGAAGGCCGAATGCGCCGACAGGCCGCCGGCGCCGCAATCGAGGCGCGGGCGGGCATCCGGGCTCGCCAGCACGTCGAGCAGGTCGAAGCGGGCCAGCGCATCGCGGATGCGCATTTCCAGCGCCCGCGCCGGGAATTCGCCGCCCGGCAGGCGGGACGCGGCGGGTGCCGGGGTAACGGGCGCCGGGGTGGCGGGTGCCGGGGCGCCGGGCGCCGGAGCCGACGTCGAGGCGGAGACGGCCGGGAGGGCGGCCGGCGCGTTGGAACCGGCGATGTCGAAGCTGCGCACCTCGACCATCGGAATGCCGAGGCGGTTCGCCCGCTCGATCGGCCGCAGCGCGAAACCCGGAATGAGCGTGCGCAGGCTCGACGTCTCGATCGCGTCCACGGCGAACAGCAGCGCCGCGGCGAGAACCAGCAGCAACAGCAGGCCGCCCGCCCATCGCCATGCCGGCGAGCGCCCGGCCCGGCCGGGCGGATTATCCATCTCGGCGGGAAGCGGATACGGCACCGGCAGGCTGCCGGACGGGTCGGCGGACGGGTCCGCCAGGGCGGCGCCGGCCGACGCATCCGCCCGGCGCGGCACGAATTGCGGGACATAGGAGCCGCGGGGGATGACGATCTCGATCTCGTCGCCGGCGCCGGCGCCGGCATAATAGCGCTGCAGCGCCCGGCGCAGCCGGGTCGCCTCCACCCGCACGATCGGGTCGATCTGCGGATCGAAGGAGGGGTCGCGGCCCAGCGCCTCCACCGCGATCGTGTAGCCCTTGATGGCGTCGCGGCGCCCGTCCAGCGTCGCCTCGACCACGAAGCGCAGGATGGTGGAGAGCTGCGGCGAGGCGCGCAGCTCCTCGGCCTCCAGCACGCGGGCCAGCGCCTCGCGCGCCGTCTGCGTGTCGACCGCCGCGCCGTCGACCGGGGAAGAACCGGCAGATACGGAACCGGCAGACGCGGTTGCACCGGATGCGGCGGCGCCGGGCGCCTCGCTTTCCGGCGCGTCCGGCGCAGTCGATAGAGACAAGGTGTCGGCCACGGAGGTTCCTTTGACGGGAATCATCCCTCGATCGTCCAACCCCCGGCAGGCGGACTATATGACGCTACGTGACAATGTCACTGCGGCAAGTTGATGAACGTCGGCCGCGATCCGGTCAAGCGCGGCCTGCCGGAGCGGCGACCGCCGGCGCCGGGCAGCCGCCGGAAATCGGCCCCGCCAGAAGCGAAAGTGATCACATCATCGAATTTTTTCGTGAGCGGGAAAGTGCCTACCTATTATACATGAACAAAATCACGGCCCGACGGGCCAGGCGCTTTCGCCCAGCAATCTTCGGAGCGGTTCATGTCTCTCGCCTATGATTACGACGCCGTCGGCAGCACGGCTCCCAACGACCTCGAAGCCTTCTGGATGGGCTTCACCGCCAACCGGGCCTTCAAGGCGCGCCCGCGCATGGTCTCGCGCGCCAAGGACATGCACTACTACACCCCCGAGGGCCGGCCGATCCTCGACGGCTCCGCCGGCCTGTGGTGCTCCAATGCCGGCCATAACCGGGACTCGATCGTCGCCGCCATCCAGAAGCAGGCGGCGGAGATGGATTTCGCCCCCACCTTCCAGTTCGGCCACCCGCTGGCCTTCAAGGCGGCCTCGCGCATCGCCGAGCTGGCGCCGGGCGACCTCGACCACGTGTTCTTCTGCAATTCCGGCTCGGAGGCCGGCGACACCGCGCTGAAGATCGCCCTCGCCTTCCATGCCGTGACCGGCAAGGGCACCCGCACGAGGCTGATCGGCCGCGAGCGCGGCTATCACGGCGTCGGCTTCGGCGGCATCACGGTCGGCGGCATCTCGCCGAACCGGCGCTTCTTCGGCGCGCTGCTGCCGGGCGCCGACCACCTGCCGCACACCTATGACCGCGAGAAGCAGGCCTTCTCCAAGGGCGAGCCGGAATGGGGCGCCGAGCGCGCCGACGCGCTGGAGGGCATCGTCGCCCTGCACGACGCCCAGACCATCGCCGCCGTCATCGTCGAGCCGATGGCCGGCTCCACCGGCGGCCTGCCGGCGCCGAAGGGCTATCTCAAGCGGCTGCGCGAGATCTGCGACAAATACGGCATCCTGCTGATCTTCGACGAGGTCATCACCGGCTTCGGCCGCCTCGGCTTCCCCTTCGCCGCCGAGCGCTACGGCGTCGTCCCCGACATGATCACCTTCGCCAAGGGCGTGACCTCGGGCGCGGTGCCGATGGGCGGCGTGATCGTGCGCAAGCACATCTACGACACCTTCATGAACGGCCCGGAGCACGTCATCGAGCTGTTCCACGGCTACACCTATTCCGGCCATCCGCTGGCCTGCGCCGCCTCGCTGGCGACGCTCGACCTCTACCGCGACGAGGCGCTGTTCGAGCGCGCCCGCGCGATGGAGCCGATCTTCGCCGATGCGGTGATGAGCCTGAAGGGCAAGCCCGGCCTGCTCGACATCCGCACCGTCGGCCTGGTCGCCGCCTTCGACATGGCGCCGAGCGCCGAGGGCCCCGGCAAGCGCGGCTACGAGGCGATGGAAACCGCCTTCCACGACGAGGGGCTGATGTTCCGCGCCACCGGCGACACCATCGCGGTGAGCCCGCCGCTCATCATCAGCGAGCAGCAGGTCGGCGAGCTGGTCGAGAAGATCGGCCGGACCATCGACGCGGTGATGTGAGCCGGCCTTCCGGTCCGTCCCGAACCGATCGAAGCCCCCGGCCGCCGACGCGGCCGGGGGCTTTCGCGTTCCGGGTGGATGACATCCGCCGCGGCCGGCCTTAAGCCTGCCGCCATGTCCGCGCCGCTGCCGCCGCTCCCCATCGACGACGCCCTGCCCGCGCTCGCCGCCGCGCTTGCCGCCGGCACGCGGGCGGTGCTGGTGGCGCCGCCGGGCGCGGGCAAGACCACGCGGGTGCCGCTCGCCCTGCTCGACGCGCCGTGGGTCGCGGGACGCCGGATCCTCGTGCTGGAGCCGCGCCGGCTCGCCGCCCGCGCGAGCGCCGAGCGCATGGCCTCGACGCTGGGCGAGGCGGCCGGCGGCACGGTCGGCTATCGCGCCCGCTTCGGCTCCAAGGTCGGGCGCGCGACCCGCATCGAGGTGATCACCGAGGGCATCTTCACCCGCATGATGCTCGACGACGCCGAGCTTTCGGGCGTCGCCGCGGTGCTGTTCGACGAGTTCCACGAGCGCTCGCTCGATGCCGATCTCGGGCTGGCGCTGGCGCTCGACGCGCAGGCGGGGCTGCGCGAGGACCTGCGGCTGCTCGTGATGTCGGCGACGCTCGACGGGGCGCGGGTAGCGAGGCTTCTCGGCGATGGACGGCAAGATCCGGCGCCGGTGATCGAGAGCCTCGGCCGCGCCTTTCCGGTGGAGACGGTCTATGCCGGGCGCGACCCGCGCGCGCCGCTCGAACGGCAGATGGCGGACGCGGTGCGGCGGGCGCTGAGGGAGGAGACCGGCTCGGTGCTGGCCTTCCTGCCCGGCGCGGCGGAGATCCGGCGCACCGAGAGTTTCCTGCGCGAGACGGTGAACGATCCCGGCATCGAGATCGCCCCGCTCTATGGCGCGCTCGATGCCAGAGTGCAGGACCGCGCCATCGGCCCGGCGCCGGCGGGGGTGCGAAAGGTGGTGCTGGCCACCTCCATCGCCGAGACCAGCCTCACCATCGAGGGCGTGCGCATCGTGGTCGACAGCGGGCTGGCGCGGGTGCCGCGCTTCGAGCCCGGCGTCGGCATGACGCGGCTGGAGACGGTGCGGGTCTCCCGCGCGGCGGCCGACCAGCGGCGCGGCCGCGCCGGGCGCACCGGGCCGGGCCTCTGCATCCGGCTGTGGAATGAGGCGGAGACGGCGAGCCTGCCGGCCTATGCGACGCCGGAAATCCTCGCCGCCGACCTTTCCGGGCTGGTGCTCGACCTCGCTCTGTGGGGGGTGAACGATCCCGCCGCCCTTACCTTTCTCGACCCGCCGCCGGCCGCCGCGCTCAACGAGGCGCGCAACCTGCTGACCGCGCTGGGGGCGCTCGATGCCGACGGGCGGGTGAGCGAGCACGGGCGGGCGATGGCGCGGCTGCCGCTGGAGCCGCGGCTGTCCCGGCTGGTGCTGGAAGGCGCGCGGCGCGGCGCCGGCGAGAAGGCGGCGCGCATCGCCGCCGTGCTGTCCGAGCGCGGGCTGGGCGGCATGGATGTCGACCTCGCGCACCGGCTCGACCTCTTCGCCGGCGACCGCTCGCGACGCGGCGAGGAGGCAAGGCGGCTGGCGTCGCGCTGGGCGCAGGAATCCGAGAGACTGCTGGCCGGGCGGAGCGCAGGCGACGAAATGCAGGGTCCGCCGCCCTCGGCCGCCGTGCTGCTCGCCCATGCCTTCCCCGACCGCATCGCCCGCGCGCGCGGCGACGGGCGGCGCTTCGTGCTGGCCAACGGGCGCGGCGGGGCGCTGGACCCGGCATCCGCCCTGGCGCGGGCGCGGTTCCTCGCGGTGGCGGAGATGAGCGGGCGCGCCGAGGAAGCGCGCATCCTGTTCGCCGCCGAGCTCGACGAGGCGGAGATCGAAGCCGAGTTCGGCGACCAGATCACCGAGGCCGAGGAAACCAGCTTCGATGCCGCCGCCGGGGCCTTGCGGGCGCGGCGGGTGCGCCGGCTCGGGGCGCTGGTGCTGTCGGAAAAGCCGGCTCGGGTGGTGCCGGGCGAGGCGGCGGGACGCGCGCTGGCGCGGGCGGCGGCGCGGAGCATCGATCGGCTTGCGTGGTCGTCGAGCCAGCGGCAATGGCTCGACCGGGTGCGGTTCCTGCACGAGGCCGCGCCGGATACCTGGCCGGACCTGTCGGACGCGGCGCTGGCGGCATCGGCGGAGGACTGGCTGGCGCCGCTGCTCACCGAGGCGACCAGCCTCAGTGCCATCGACGCCGGGCTGCTGGGGCGGGCGCTGCAGGTTCTGCTGCCCTGGGAGCTGGCGCACCGGCTCGACGAGGAGGCGCCGACGCATTTCGAGGCGCCGACCGGCTCGCGGCTGGCGGTCGACTATGCCGCCGAGGGCGGGCCGACCATCTCGGTGCGGGTGCAGGAACTGTTCGGGCTCTCGGTACATCCGGCGCTGGCCGGCGGGAGGGTGCCGCTGGTGCTGGCGCTGCTCTCCCCCGCGCACCGGCCGATCCAGGTGACGCGCGACCTGCCCGCCTTCTGGGCCGGCTCGTGGCGCGACGTGCGCGCGGAGATGCGCGGACGCTATCCGCGCCATCCCTGGCCGGACGACCCGGCAAGCGCCGAGGCGACGCGGCGGGTGAAACCGCGCGGGCAGTGACGCCGCCATCCCCGCGACCGGCGATCACGGCCGCGCGCGATCATGGCGGCGCGCGATCACGGGGCCGCGATGACCCGCTGGCAAAGCATTAACCACGGAAACGCGCCGCGGCGGCAAGGGACCGCGCTTTAAGGAGCGGTCAATATCTGCGGCTCCAAGGTGCTCGCACAATAAAATCTGTCCCAAGGCAGATATCGAGCAGATGAGCGCAAGCAGAGATATGGCGATGAGAGACACGGCGATGAGGGATATGGCTCATCGGCGGCGCGCGGCAATTGCCCGTCGACCGCAGAGCACCGGGCTCGAATATGGCTTGATCGCCGCCGCCCTGGCCGTGGCGATCGTCACCGTGGTGGCGGGCCTCGGCGCGCGCTACAGCGACCGGCCGTCCGCCGCCGCCGATGTGGGGATCGTCCAGACGATCCGGTGAGCCGGGAGACCTGCCGGCACGCCGCCCTCGGGAAGAGAGCGGCGGCACGTTTCGAGGCCGGCTTGTGGCCGGCTTCGGCCCCCCGCCCCCTTCACGCACGCATGTGGCCGCATGCCGGGTGGCCGCACGCGGCCTTCCGGGCGGGCTCCCCCCGCGCGTTAGGTGCCCAGCGGGGCGCGGCGGCGCGGGTTGACGGCGCGCGAGACCAGCAGCTTGTCGATGCGCCGCCCGTCCATGTCCACCACCTCGAAGCGCCAGCCCTTGGCGGTGAAGGCGACGCCCTCCTGCGGGATCGCCTTCAATTCGTGCAGCGCATAGCCGGCGGCGGTGTGGAAGCCGGAATCCTGCGGGATACTGATGCCGAGAAGATCGGCCAGCTCGTCGGTCGGCGTGGCGCCGGCGACGAGATAGGAGCCGTCGTCGCGCTCCACCGCATGCGGGCCCGACACGCCGGCCTCGTCGACCATCACCGTGCCGGCAATGGCGTCGAGCAGGTCGGCGGGGGTGAGGATGCCGACCATGGTGCCGTATTCGTTGACCACAAGCGCCAGCGGCGATTCGGCGTGGCGCAGCTGCTTCATGGCGTCGAGCGCGCCGGCGGTCTCCACCAGCACCGCGCCCTGCTTGACCAGCTGGCGCGGGTCCGGCGTCACCCCCTGGAGATAGGCCTCCAGCAGGTCGCGAATGTCGATGACGCCGACCGGCTCGTCCGGCGAGCCCTCGCAGGCCGGCATGCGGGTGTGGCGGGTCTCGCGGATGGTCTGGCGCACGATCTCGGGATCGTCGTTGAGGTCGATCCAGTCGATGTCGTGGCGCGGCGTCATCACCGCCCGCACCGGGCGGTCGGCGAGGCGCATGACGCCGGCGATCATCCGCCGCTCCTCGGGGTCGATGACGCCGGCGGTCTCGGCCTCGGCGACGATGGCGCGGATCTCCTCGTCGGTGACGTTGCCCTCGCCGGCGGCGCCGCGCTCGCCGATGAGGCGCAGCACCAGGCGCGAGGACAGGTCCAGCAGCCACACCGCCGGGGCGGCGACGCGCGAGAGCACCATCATCGCCGGGGCGATCATGGTGGCGAGCTTCTCGGGATTCTGCAGCGCCAGCCGCTTGGGGATGAGCTCGCCGATGATCAGCGACACATAGGTGATGGCGGCGACCACGATAGTATAGCCGAGCCCGTGGGCGAAGCGGTCGGCGACGCCCTGCTGCTTCAGCCACTCGCCCAGCGCCTCGCCGAGCGAGGCGCCGGAAAAGGCGCCCGCGAGGATGCCGATCAGCGTGATGCCGATCTGTACCGTCGAGAGGAAGCGTCCGGGATCGGCGGCCAGCGCCAGGGCGATGCGGGCGCCCTTGGAGCCCTTGTCGGCACGCGAGCGCAGGCGGGCGGGGCGGGACGACACGACCGACAGCTCGGCCATGGCGAGGACGCCGTTCAACAGCACGAGCAGAACGACGACGGCGATTTCAAGAAGGGGCATCGGTTCCAGATGAGAAAAATCTACGCCGATCCTATAGCACGAATGCGCCCGAATGCGATGGCGCCGGCGTCGCGCCACCGCGCGGGCGCATTTGACGCGGAGGGGATCGCCACGAGGCGGCGCGTTCGGCGCCGGGGGATCGCCACGAGGCGGCGCGTTTGACGCGCCGGGGCAAGGCGCCTAGAAGCGCGCCAGCATCCTGAGGCGCCACGATGTCCTTCAACACCTTCGGCCAATCCTTCCGGGTCACCACCTTCGGCGAGAGCCACGGACCGGCGATCGGCGGCGTCGTCGACGGCTGCCCGCCCGGCATCGGCTTCCGGCTGGAGGAGATCCAGGCGGCGCTCGACAAGCGCCGGCCCGGCCAGTCGCGCTTCACCACCCAGCGGCGCGAGCCGGACCAGGTGAAGGTGCTCTCCGGCGTGCTGGAAGGCGAAGGCGGGACGCTGACCACCACCGGCACGCCGATCGCCTTCCTCATCGAGAATGTCGACCAGCGCTCCAAGGACTATGCGGCGATCTCCGAGAGCTACCGGCCCGGCCATGCCGACTATGCCTATGACGTGAAATACGGCATCCGCGATCATCGCGGCGGCGGGCGGTCCTCCGCGCGCGAGACCGCGGTGCGGGTGGCGGCCGGTGCGCTCGCCATGAAGGTGCTGCCGGGGGTCACGGTGCGCGGCGCGCTGGTGCAGATGGGCACCATCGCCGTCGACCGCAGCCGCTGGGACTGGGACGAGATCGACCGCAACCCGTTCTTCTGCCCGGACGCCGTCGCTGCGGAGAAGATGGCGGAGTTCCTCGACGGCATCCGCAAGGCCGGCTCCTCGGTCGGCGCGGTGATCGAGATCGTCGCCGAGGGCGTGCCGCCCGGCCTCGGCGCGCCGATCTACGGCAAGCTCGACGCCGAGCTCGCCGGCGCGCTGATGAGCATCAACGCGGTGAAGGGCGTCGAGATCGGCGAGGGCTTCGCCAGCGCCATATTGACCGGCGAGAACAATGCCGACGAGATGCGCATGGGCAATGACGGAAGGCCGATCTTCCTCGCCAACCATGCCGGCGGCATTCTCGGCGGCATCTCCACCGGCCAGCCGGTGGTGGCGCGATTCGCGGTGAAGCCGACCTCCTCCATCCTCACCCCGCGCCGCACGGTGACCCGCCATGGCGAGGATGCCGAGATCCTGACCAAGGGCCGGCACGACCCGTGCGTCGGCATCCGCGCCGTGCCGGTGGGCGAGGCGATGGTGGCCTGCGTGCTCGCCGACCATGTGTTGCGGGCGCGGGCGCAGGTCGCCGTGCCGCCGGCATGGCCGTTCCCGCGCTGAGCCTGCCGGCTGGCGGCGGCCCGGCTGCATCGGCCGCGTGCGTCCTTCGAGGCCCGGCTTTGCCGGGCACCTCAGGATGACGGGGAGCGCCTATCGGCATCGGGGCCCGTCATGCTGAGGTGCGAGCACCGCGAGCCTCGAAGCACGCAGGCCGCCCCCTCTCGTCCCGGCATCCGTGCAATTTCAGTATCGCTGAAAACGCAATAATGTTTCATTGCGACTGAAAGGGCATGCGCCTATACTCCAGCCCATGAAACTGGCGGACTGGCTGACATCGACCGGCACCTCGCGCAGCGCCTTCGGACGCGCGTGCGGCCTGTCGCCGGCCAGCATCACCGCCCTGTGCAAGGACGAGACGGCCTGGGTCTCGCGGGAGGCGGCGGCGCGCATCGCCGCCGCGACGGGCGGCGCGGTAATGCCGAACGACTTCCTCGGGCTCGGCCTCAGCGAGGTGAAGATCATGACCGACAATCTCCAGGCCCGCGTCCAGGCGGCCATCGAGGCCTTCGCCCGCGGCGAGATGCTGGTGGTGACCGATGACGACGACCGCGAGAACGAGGGCGACCTCATCGTCGCCGCCGTGCATGCCACCCCGGAGAAGCTCGCCTTCATCGTCCGCCACACGTCCGGCATCGTCTGCACGCCGATCACCGCCGAGCATGCGCGCAAGCTCAGGCTCAGCCCGATGGTGAGCGACAATGACGCGCCGCATTCCACCGCCTTCACCATCTCGGTGGACTACAAGCACGGCACCACCACCGGCATTTCCGCCGAGGACCGCACCGCCACCGTGCGCGGCCTCGCCAACCCGAATGCCGGCGCCGCCGATTTCGTGCGCCCCGGCCACATCTTCCCGCTGATCGCCCGCGAGGGCGGGGTGCTGATGCGCTCCGGCCATACCGAGGCGGCCGTCGACCTGTGCAAGCTCGCCGGGCTGGAGCCGGTCGGCGTGATCTGCGAGCTGGTCAATGATGACGGCTCGGTGATGCGCGGGCCGCAGGTCTCCGATTTCGCCGGCCGGCACGAGCTGGTGCGGGTCTCGGTGGCCGATCTCATCGCCTATCGCCAGTCGCGCGAGAAGCTGGTGACGCGCGCCGTCGAGTTCACCGCGCCGACCGTGGTCGGCGACATGCACGGCATTTCCTATGTCACCCCGTTCGAGCCGGTGAACCATCTCGCCCTGGTGCACGGCAAGATCGGCGACGGGCGCGACGTGCTGGTGCGGCTGCACCGCGCCGACCCGATCGGCGACGTGTTCACCGGCGGCAAGGCGATCCATGCCTCGCTGGAGCGCATCAAGGCCGAGGGGCGCGGCGTGCTGGTCTATCTGCGCGACGGCACCGCCGGCGTGCCGGCCACCGCGATCGGGCAAGGCGAGGAAAAGACCGATTCCACCCGGCTGCGCGACGAGGCGTGGCGCGAGGTCGGGCTCGGCGCGCAGATCCTCAAGGATCTCGGCATCACCTCGATCCGGCTGATGGCCTCCCGCACCCGCACCTATGTCGGCATTGCCGGCTTCGGCATCGAGATCGCCGGCACCGAGGTGCTCGACGCCTGACGGCGTCGGGCGCAGGACGCCCATATCCATCGCCAGCGGTCCACACCCGACGGCACCCCGGTAGCGTTCGCTCACGCGAACGGCATCGGGGTGGCCGGCGTGCCCGCAATTTCGGCTTCGGCACCGGCTTTGCCCGTGTCACCATGACCTTGGCGAGTCATCGATCTTCGTCGTGCTCCCGCCGTCGAATGCCGTGACTCCAAATGCCGTGCCCGCGAGTGCCGTGCCCGCAAGTGCCGTGCCTTTGTGCTGCTGCCCTCTCGGACGGAGGTCGCAATGCCGGGCGTGCGTATGGTTCTGCCGGGGCTGCTGGTGCTGCTCGGCATGGTGATGGCCGGCATCCTGTCCCCCGTACGGGCGGACGAGATCGTCGATGTCGAGCTGGTGCTGGCGGTCGACGTCTCCTATTCGATGGACCTCGACGAGCTGGCGCTGCAGCGCGACGGCTATATCGGCGCGGTCACCTCGCCGGAATTCCTCAACGCGCTGAAGCTCGGCCCCAACGGCAAGGTGGCGATCGCCTATGTGGAATGGGCCGGCGTCGACGAGCAGAAGCTGATCGTCGACTGGACCCCGATCGGCAGCCCCGAGGATGCGCAGGCCTTCGCCGCCGCGATCCGCGCCGCGCCGCTGCGCCGCGTCTACCGCACCTCGATATCGGGGGCGATGGCGTTCAGCGCCGACCTCATCAAGTCCAACAAGTTCAAGGGCCTGAAGCGGGTGATCGACATTTCCGGCGACGGCACCAACAACCAGGGCCCGCTGGTCGACCTTACCCGCGACGAGGTGGTCAAGCAGGGCATCACCATCAACGGCCTGCCGCTGATGCTGAAGGAGCCGGCCGGCTCGATGCTCGATATCGGCCAGCTCGACGTCTATTACGAGGATTGCGTGATCGGCGGGCCCGGCGCCTTCGTGGTGCCGGTGCGCGGCGTGCATGAATTCGCCACCGCCATCAAGACCAAGCTGGTGCTGGAGATCGCCGGGCTGCACCTGCCGCCGCCCGGCATCGGGGCGGCACCCGGCGTGCATTACGTCGCCGACGAGAAGCGCGTCTCCTGCTCGGTCGGCGAGCGCATGTGGATGGAGCGCTGGGGGAACTGAGCGGCGGGAATGCGGAGGGCCGGGTCGCCCGTCGCCCTTCGTTGCCGCTTTGCGTTCGGCGCCCTCTCCCCTTCGGAATGACGTCGCTCTTGCTTTCCCTCTCCCCATTGGGGAGAGGTGGCCCCGCCCACGGGTCTCGCCTATGGCGAGCCCGAGGACAGGCTCCGCGGGTCGGTGAGGGGTGGCGCGATTGGGAAGCCGGGAAGACCCCTCACCCCATCCCTCTCCCCGACGGGGAGTGGGAGCCGCCTCATTGGAGACGTGGCTTCGGCGGGGAGTGGGGCCGGAGAGGCCGGGACGGCGTGCGGAAGAAACTCCGCGCGGAAGACGCTCAGCGGCGGAACACGCCGACCATCTCGACATGGGCGGAATAGCGGAACTGGTCGACCGGCACCACGCGCTCCAGCCGGTAGCCGCCGGCGACCAGCAGCCCCGCGTCGCGGGCGAAGGTCGCGGGATCGCAGGACACGCCGACCACCAGCGGCACGCCGCTCGCCGCCAGCTGCGCCGATTGCGCTTCCGCCCCCTGTCGCGGCGGGTCGAACACCACGGCGTCGAACGCCTTCAGTTCCAGCGGCAGCAGCGGCCGGCGGAACAGGTCGCGCGCCTCGGCGCTCACCGGCTTGAGGCCCGGCGTGTTGCGCACCGCCTTCATCAGCGCCTCGACCGCCGGAGCGGCGGATTCATAGGCCGCGACACGGGCGCGCTCGGCGAGGCGCAGCGCGAAGGTGCCGACGCCGGAGAACAGGTCGGCGATGCGGGTCGCGCCCTGCGTCGCCTCCTCCACCAGCGCCGCCAGCGTCGCCTCGCCGGCGGCGGTGGCCTGCAGGAAGGAACCGGGCGGCAGCGGCACGCGGGCGCGGCCCATGGTGACGAGCGGCGGCTCGCGCTGCAGCACCAGTTCGCCATGGCGGGTGAGCCGGGCGAGCCGGTGCGTGCCGGCCACCTCGGCCAGGGCGGCGACGCGGTTCGGCTTCAGGGGGCCGCTGCCGCGCACGTCGACATCGAGCCCGGTCTCGCTGGCGGTGACCTGGATGTCGAGCGGCTTGGCGAGCGGCGCCAGCACCTGCGCCACCGCCCAGGCGGCCGGCAGCGCGCCCTCGAGCGCCGGGGCGAGGATCGGGCAGGCGTCGATGGCGACGACGACATGGCTGCGCCGCCCGGCAAAGCCGACCGCCAGCGTGTCGCGGCCTTTCGGCGCCGAGCCGGCGGTGCCGCGGGCATGGAAGGTGGCGCGGCGGCGGCCCTCGCCATGGGCGTCGAGCAGCGGGGCGATCTCGGTCTCGATGCCGGCGCGGGCAAGCGCCTCCACCACCAGCCCGCGCTTCCAGGCGCGATAGGGCTCGCCCTGCCAGTGCTGGAAGGCGCAGCCGCCGCAGACGCCGACATGGCGGCAGAACGGCTCGACGCGCTCCGGGCTCGGCTCGATCACCGCGACGAGGCGGGCGCGCTCGCCGTCCCGCGCGACCTCGACCAGCTCGCCGGGCAGCGCAAGCGGCACGAAGACCGGACCTTCCGGCGTGTCGGCGATGCCGTCGCCGCGGTGACCGAGGCGGGCGATGCGAAGGGTGGCGGCAGCGGACATGCTCAGCTTTCGATCAGGGGAGAGGCGGTGCGGGCGGCGACCACGAGGTGCTCCTCATTGCCGTCGCCGCCGAGAATGGGCGAGACGAGCCGGTGCGTCACCAGCCAGCCGAGCGTGGCGAGCCGCTCGCAGACGCGGTCGACGGCGACGAGGCGGGCGGCGCTGTCGCGCACGATGCCGCCCTTGGAGAGCTTGTCGCGGCCGACCTCGAATTGCGGCTTCACCAGTGCCACCAGCCGGGCACCCGGCGCGGCATGGGCGAGCGCGGGCTCCAGCACCTGCTCCAGCGAGATGAAGCTGACATCGATGGTGACGATCTCCGCCGGCGGCAGCTCGCCGGGGGCGAGGCGGCGGATATCGGTGCCCTCCAGCGATATGAGGCGCGGATGCACGCGCAGCTTCTCGGCCAATTGGTCGCGGCCGACATCCACCGCATGGACGCGGGCGGCGCCGCGGGCCAGCAGCACCTGCGAGAAGCCGCCGGTGGAGGCGCCGACATCCAGCGCCTCCAGCCCGGTAATGTCGAGGCCGGCGGCGTCGAGCGCGGCTTCCAGCTTCAGCCCGGCGCGGGAGACCCATTCATAGGCCTCGCGCGCCTCGATCACCGCATTGGCGGCGATGGCTTCGGAGGACTTCGCCAGCACCTTGCCGTCGACGGTGACGAGGCCGGCCTCGATGGCGGCCTGCGCGCGGGCGCGGCTGTCGAACAGGCCGCGTTCGACCAGAATGCGGTCGGCACGCTGGCGCTTGGGAACCGGTGCGGCATCCGCCATGGCAAGCCTCCTCCAGACCCAGCTTCTTCAGACCAAGATTCTCAAAGACCAGTCTTCGGCCGGCCGTCCCCGGCGCTCAGCCCCGGAGCAGGACGGAGCGCGCATCCTCGGCACGGCCGAGCGAGCCGAGCACGCCGCGCACGATGCCCTCGGCATCGAGGCCGGCCTCGCGCAGCTGCGCCGCCGGGGTGTCGTGGTCGATGAAGCGGTCCGGCAGCTGCAGGGTGCGCAGCTTCAGGCCGCGCTCCAGCGCCCCGGCCTCGGCGAGCATGGTCAGCACATGCGAGCCGAAGCCGCCCACCGCGCCCTCCTCCACCGTGACCAGCACCTCATGCTCGCGGGCGAGGCGCAGGATGAGGTCGCGGTCGAGCGGCTTGGCGAAGCGGGCATCGGCGACGGTGGTGGACAGGCCGAAGCCGGCGAGCTGGTCGGCGGCGGCGAGGCAGGGCGCCAGCCGCGTGCCGAGCGAGAGCAGCGCCACCTTGGAGCCCTCGCGCACGATGCGGCCGCGGCCGATCTCCAGCGGAACGCCGTGCTCGGGACGCTCGACGCCGACGCCCTCGCCGCGCGGGTAGCGGAAGGCGATGGGACCCTCGTCATAGGCGCTCGCGGTCGCCACCATGTGCACCAGCTCGGCCTCGTCGGACGGGGCCATCACCACCATGCCGGGCAGGCAGGCCAGCATCGGCACGTCGAAGGCGCCGACATGGGTCGAGCCGTCGGCGCCGACCAGGCCGGCGCGGTCGATGGCGAAGCGCACCGGCAGGCGCTGGATGACGACGTCGTGGACGATCTGGTCATAGGCGCGTTGCAGGAAGGTGGAATAGATGGCGCAGAACGGCTTGTAGCCCTCGGTGGCGAGGCCGGCGGCGAAGGTGACCGCGTGCTGCTCGGCGATGCCGACATCGAAGGTCCGCTCCGGGAAAACCTGGCCGAACAGGTCCAGCCCGGTGCCGGCCGGCATGGCGGCGTTGACGGCGACGATCTTCGGGTCGCGCCGGGCCTCGTCGATCAGGCTGTCGGCGAAGACGCGGGTATAGGACGGCGCGTTGGAGATCGCCTTGGTCTGGGTGCCGGTGGCGACATCGAAGCGCTGCACGCCGTGATATTTGTCGGCCGAGGCCTCGGCGGGCGGATAGCCCTTGCCCTTCTGGGTGACGACATGCACCAGAATCGGGCCGGTCTCGCTGTCGCGGGCGTTGCGCAGCACCGGCAGCAGATGGTCGAGATTATGCCCGTCGATCGGCCCGACATAGTAGAAGCCGAGCTCCTCGAACAGCGTGCCGCCGGTCCAGAAGCCGCGCGCGAACTCCTCCGCCCGCGCCGCCTGGCGGCCGAGGAATTTCGGCAGGTTGCCGGCGAGCTGCTTGGCGGTCTCGCGCAGCGAGCGGTAGGTGCGCCCCGACAGCAGCCGGGCGAGATAGGCCGACATGGCGCCGACCGGCGGGGCGATCGACATGTCGTTGTCGTTGAGGATGACGATCAGCCGGGAATCCATCGCCCCGGCATTGTTCATCGCCTCATAGGCCATGCCGGCCGACATGGCGCCGTCGCCGATGACGCAGACGACATTGCGGCGGGCGATATCCGGGTCCTTGGCGGCGTCGAGATCGCGCGCGACCGCCATGCCGAGGCCGGCGGAGATCGAGGTCGAGGAATGGCCGGCGCCGAACGGGTCGTAGACGCTCTCGGTGCGGTTGGTGAAGCCGGACAGGCCGGTGCCCTGGCGCAGGGTGCGGATGCGCTCGCGCCGGCCGGTGAGGATCTTGTGCGGGTAGCACTGGTGGCCGACATCCCAGATCAGCCGGTCGTTCGGCGTGTCGAAGACGTGGTGCAGCGCCACGGTGAGCTCGACGACGCCGAGCCCGGCGCCGAGATGGCCGCCGGTGACGGAGACGGCCGAGATGGTCTCCTCCCTGAGCTCGGCGGCGATCTGCGGCAACTGCTCCTCGGACAGCCGGCGCAGATCGGCCGGCTCCCGGATGGTGTCGAGAAGCGGCGTCGAAGGACGGGTCAAGAACTACCTCGGTGCTCTGTTCCGGGCGCGCGGAGCGCTCCACCGCAACGCCGGGCGAAGTCTTAGGGCATACACGCTGGCGTCGACGCGCGCAACGCGCGCCTCCCGGCGCCACCGGCTTGTGAACCCGCCCGCGCCATTGGCGGTTGCCGGTTAGGGCGCGGGCGGGAAGAATTCGACATGCGTGTCGGCGGTGCGCCCGACATAGAGCGCGCGCCGGCCGGACAGCGAGACGAGATAGAAGGAGCAGCCGGCCGCCACGGCCCGCCGGCAGAAGGTTTCATAGGTATAGCCCGGAACGGCATTCTGCGCGTCGCGGATCGCCGCGACCAGCGCCGCCCTGTCGAAGGCGGGAGCCACCTCGTCCTGCCGGCGGCCGAGCGGCAGATCGACATTCGAGCCGTCCGACAGCAGATAGGTGGCGCGCGAGGCGCGGAAATCCACCTCGTAGCCCTCGAAACCGGCCTTGCCGAGCGTCGCGAGGATCTCGTTGAAGCTGAGTGTGCCGGCCTCGGCGCTGCGCAGGCAGGCCTCGGCAACGCGGCTGGATTCGACGTTCATGACGTCCTCCCGATGAAATGACCCATGTGGAAAACCGGCGGCTCAGGCCACCGGCAGGGCGGTGAAGCCGCGCCGGGCGACGATGTCCTGCAGCAGGCGCATGAGGTTCTCGCGTTCCATCGGCGAGAGATGGGCGAAGAACTCGGCATCATTGCGGTCGGCCAGGGCGGCGAGGCGCGGGACCAGATCACGACCTGCGGAGGACAGGGCGAGCGTGTGGCTGCGCCCGTCATCGGCCGTCGCCGCGCGCAGCACCAGATCCTTGGCGATCAGCCGCTCGGCGAGCTTGCTTATGGCGCCGCGGGTGAGGCCGAGGCGAGCGGCCACCGCGCTCGGCATCAGCGGCGCCTCGCCGTGCAGGCTGCGCAGCACCGCCCATTCCGCCACCGTCACCGCCTCCCCCGCCAGCTTCTCGGCAAAGGCCTGCGACACGTGGTTCGACACGAAGCGCAGCCAGAAGCCGAGATGGGTGGAGAGATCGGAAGGCGTGGCGGGAGGGCCGGCGGAAGCACCGGAAGAAGGAGTGGAGGACATGAGCGACTCCATCAAGTTGACTAGGAAACTATCAGCAAAAAGTTTCCTAGTCAACCATCGCTCCCGGCGGGTTTCCCGCCTCCGGCCCGCAATCGCATGTGGAGACCGGGGCGCGGGGCGCCGACGGACATGGAATCGCCCGGATGCATACTTTAGAACCGCGACATGACGAAACGGGAAGACCCCGACTCGCCCGGCCATGATTCGCCTGGCCACGCCCAGCGAACCACCGACGGAGACGGCGGGCGGCGGCTGATGCTTTTCCTGCCCGGCCACGACCCGACCGACATGGACTACCACCACGGCCGCTTCGTCCATCAGGCCGGGCGGTTCGCCGAGCTGTGGTCGTGCCGGACCGAGGTCTCCGTCCGCCGCGACGAGCCGGGCTTCCCGGTCAGCATCTGGAGCGCGGCCACCGAGGGGCCGAACTGGCGGCAGCGGACCGACTACGCCATCCTGCGCTGGGACGACATCGTGGTGGCGCTGGACGAGCGGCCGAACGCGGTGCGGCTGTGGCGCGGGCTGGCGGCGCTGTTCGAGTTCGTGCGCAACGGCACCGCGCGGCGCTACCTGCGCGCGACGCTGCGCTATGGCTGCTTCTGCCTGTTCCCCTTCGCCATCGTGCTGATGTTCCTGATCGCCGGCGCGCTGGCCGGGTCCGCCGCGGGGTGGCTGGCCTCGCTGGCGCTGCCGGGGATCGCGGCGGGCGCCGTCGGCCTCGCGGCCGGCATCGCCACCTTTCTCGGCCTGTTCCACCAGCCGGGACGGCGCTGGCGGGTGCATCAGGCGCTCGACGACTGGGACCTCGCCCGCGACTATCTGCACGAGCGCACCCCGACGCTCGACGCCCGCCTCGGCCGGCTCGCCGAATATGTGGTGGAGAAGGTGCGCGCGGGCGGGCATGACGAGGTGATCATCGTCGGCCACAGCCTCGGGGCGACGCTGGCGCTGCGCGTGCTCACCCGCGCCTTCGCGCAGGACCCGGCGCTCGGGCGGGCCGGGCCGCGGCTGAACTTCCTCACCTGCGGCGCCACCATCCCGAAATTCAGCCTGCACCCGCAGGCGGGGCGGGTGCGCGCCGAGGCGGAGACGGTGGCCGGCCTGCCCGGCCTGTTCTGGACCGAGTACCAGGCGCGGCACGATGCCATCAATTTCTACAAGTTCCACCCGGTGAAGCTGTGCCGGGCGGAGTTCGACAGCCACGCGCTCGGCCAGCCGATCCTGCGCAACGCCAACATCAAGCGGATGCTCTCGCGCGAAAAGCTGAAGCGGCTGCGCTGGCACATCATGCGCATCCATTACCAGTTCATGCTGGCGAACGAATACCGCGCCTCCTACGACTTCTTCATGTTCGCGCTCGGGCCGGTGCCCTTCGCCAATCTCACCTTCTCGCCCGACGGGCCGGTCGGCCTGTTCGGGCCCGACGGCTCCCTCCTCTCCCGCAACCACGTGACGGACGCCCCATGAACCTTCTTCTCGCCGCCAAAATCGTCTGGGCGGCCGGCGTGATCGGCTGGTACGTCATCCGCCTGCCCTTCGAGCGCAAGGTGAAGCGCGAGCGCGTGGTCGACGCCCGCGACCGGCTGCGCGAATTGCTGCTGCTCGCCTGCTCGACCTGCGGGCTCGGCATCGTGCCGCTGCTCTGGGCGACCTCGCACGTCTTCGACGTCGCGAACTACCCCTATACGCCGCTGCAGTTCGCCCTCGGCACCCTCGCCTTCATCGGCTCGCTCTGGCTGTTCCGCCGCACCCACAAGGACCTCGGCAAGAACTGGTCGGTGACGCTGGAGATCAAGGACAGCCACAAGCTGATCACCGAGGGCGTCTACCGCCATGTCCGCCACCCGATGTATTCCGCCTTCTTCCTGTGGGCGCTGGCGCAGCTGATCCTGATCCCCAACTGGATCGCCGGCCCGGCGGGATTCGTCGGTTTCGGCATCCTCTACGCCTTCCGCGTCGGGCGCGAAGAGGCGATGATGCTGGATACGTTCGGCGACGAATACCGCGCCTACATGGCCCGCACCGCCCGCGTCATTCCGGGCGTGCTCTGACCGGAGGATAAACATGCTGGAACTGCGCCCGTCCTGCGAATGCTGCGACCGCGCCCTCGCCCCGCAATCGCGCGAGGCGATGATCTGCACCTTCGAATGCACGTTCTGCGCGGAATGCGCCGACAAGGTGCTGGGCGGCACCTGCCCGAACTGTTCCGGTGAGCTGGTGCGCCGCCCGGTGCGCCCGGCGGCGGCGCTCGCCCGGCATCCGGCCTCGACGGCGCGGGTGTTCAACCCGGATTGCGCGCGCAAGGCGGGTTGAGGCCGTCGCCGCGCAGCCGCACCCGGCGGAAGCCGCCGGCGGCGATGTCGGTGCAGAGCTGCGTCCACTCGCACCCCGCGCAGGCGGCGCGGCTGGTGCCGGCGGCGAAGGCCCGGCGCAGGTGCGCGATCGCGGCAGCGGAGAGATCGAGCCTGTCACCCGCTGCCAGCTTCCGGCCGAGCAGCATGGCGGCCGCCTCGATGGCAAGGGCGTCGCGCGCGGCGACCCCGGCATTCCGGCAATGGTGGCCGTCCGCCAGCATCGGGGCGCAGATATCGTCCGGCCCCTCGACCAGCATCGCCGGCTCGCCGTCGTTCAGCCGGGCGACGATCACGTCGTAATTGGCGGTGAAGGCCGGGGTGTAGCCGCGGCCGACATAGGTCAGCAGGCAGAGCAGATGATGGCCGCGGAGACGAACCGTCATGTGCGGACCATCATCCGGCGGCCGGACTACTCGCCGTCCAGCGGCTGCGTGCCGGTGGGACGGCCGTCGGCGCCGAGGGTGATCTTCTCCACCCGCGCCTCGGCATCCTTCAGCAGCGCGTCGCAGCGGGCCTTCAGCGCCTCGCCGCGCGCATAGAGCGTGATGGATTCCTCAAGCGGCACGTTGCCGCCTTCGAGCTTGCCGACGATGGCCTCGAGTTCCGCCATCGCCTTCTCGAAGCTCAGCGTGCTGATATCCGACATCTCGGCCATGGCTTCCTCCCGCTGCGATGAACGCCCGAATCGTCGATCCCGGCGTCCGCGCCTTATACAGGATCAGCCGCGCATCAGGGTGAGCACATGCTGCTCGGCCGAGCGCGACAGGCCCTCCAGGTCGTAGCCGCCCTCCAGCACCGAGACGATGCGGCCGGCGCAATGCCGCTCGGCGAGCTCCATCAGGCGCAGCGTCACCCAGCGGTAGTCGTCCTCCAGCAGGCAGATATTGGCCAGCGGATCACGCACATGGGCGTCGAATCCGGCGGAGACGATCAGCAGTTCCGGGCCGAACGCCTCCAGCCGCGGCAGGATGCGGCCCTCGAACGCCTCGCGGAAGCGCTCGCCATTGTCGCCGGCGCGCAGCGGGGCGTTGACGATATTGTCGGAGGTGCCGCGCTCGCCGACCGAGCCGGTGCCGGGGAATAGCGGCATCTCATGGGTCGAGGCGTACATGACGCTCGGGTCCGACCAGAAGATCTCCTGGGTGCCGTTGCCGTGATGCACGTCGAAATCGACGATGGCGACGCGGCCGATGCCGTGCACCTTCTGGGCATGGCGGGCGGCGATGGCGACATTGTTGAACAGGCAGAACCCCATCGGCGTGCGCGTCTCGGCATGGTGGCCGGGCGGGCGCATCGAGACGAAGGCGTTCGACACCTTGCCGGTCACCACCTCGTCCACCGCCAGCACCGAGCCGCCGACTCCGCGCGAGATCGCCTCGCCGGTGCCGGGCGACAGCACGGTGTCGCCATCGATGCGCACCAGGCCCTCCCTGGGATTCGCCTCGGCCAGCGCGTCGACATAATCCTCCGGATGCACGCGGATGATGTCCTCGCGCGCGGCGAGCGGCGCCGGCTCGCGCACCAGCGTGGCAAACTCCTCCTTCTCGAACAGGCGGTTGAGCACCCGCACGCGGTCCGGCCGCTCCGGGTGGCCCGGCGGCGTCAGGTGATCAAGCGAAGCGTCGTGCGAGATGAGCAGCGTGTTCATGGCAATCCTTGGGATAGGTTTCGCGGGGCGGCGACATTGTTGGTCTTCTTGAACCGTCCGATGGTGGACGATATGCCACGTCCGCCCGGCAGGCCAGCGCGGGCGCGCGCGAATGACGGTTTTTTCAAAGCGTCGCGACGGCCGGGCCCGGCGGCGGTTGACCATTCCCCGCCCCGCTCCTAAGCCGACGCGGCCGCACGAGCCGAGGCGGCACCCTTCGCCTGCCCGGAGACGCAAGACGTGACCACGCCCGACCCGATGCCGACGTCGCTCCGGCGCCCGACCCGCCTGATGGCGGCGGATGCGGCCGGCATTGCCGAGGCGGCGCGGGTGCTGCGCGCCGGCGGGCTGGTCGCCATCCCCACCGAGACGGTCTACGGCCTCGCCTGCGACGCCACCGATCCGCATGCGGTCGCCCGTCTCTATGCCGCCAAGGGCCGGCCGAGCTTCAACCCGCTGATCGCCCATGTGCCGGATTTCGCCGCCGCGCGCGGGGTCGGCCATTTCGGGCCGATGGCCGAGAGGCTCGCCCGCGCCTTCTGGCCGGGGCCGCTGACGCTGGTGGTGCCGGCGGTCGAGGCGGCGACCTCGCCGCTCGCCCGCGCCGGGCTGGCGAGCGTCGCCATCCGCGTGCCGTCGCATGAGGTGGCGCTGGCGGTGCTGCGGGCGGCGGGACGGCCCATCGCCGCGCCGAGCGCCAACCGCTCCGGCCATGTCTCGCCGACCACCGCCGCGCATGTGATGGCCGATCTCGACGGCGCGATCGAGCTGGTACTGGATGCCGGGCCGGCCGCCGTGGGCGTGGAATCGACCATTCTCGATTGCACCGGCGACATTCCGGCGATGCTGCGGCCCGGCGGGCTGGCGCGGGAGACCATCGAGGCGGTGCTCGGCCGGCCGCTCGCCATGCCCGAGCGGGTGACCGACGACGAGACGCCGCAGGCACCGGGCATGCTCGCCTCGCATTACGCGCCCTCGGTGCCGGTGCGGCTCGATGCCGACGACCTGCGCGAGGGCGAAGCGCTGCTGACCTTCGACGGTCGCGTGCTGCCGGGCGCCGCGCCGGCGGTGACCCGCGACCTCAGCCCCTCCGGCGATCTCGTCGAGGCGGCCGCCAATCTCTACGCCCATCTGCGCGAGCTCGACGCGCCGGAAATCACCGGCATCGCGGTGGTCGGGCTGCCGGCCCACGGGCTGGGCGAGGCGATCGCCGACCGGCTGCGGCGGGCCGCGGC
The DNA here is from genome assembly GCF_058809335.1 of Ancylobacter sp. GW821-FHT10E12. Taxonomy (NCBI): domain Bacteria; kingdom Pseudomonadati; phylum Pseudomonadota; class Alphaproteobacteria; order Hyphomicrobiales; family Xanthobacteraceae; genus Ancylobacter; species Ancylobacter sp. GW821-FHT10E12. The sequence continues at coordinate 385,259 of NZ_JBXASN010000003.1, forward strand.
GCCGCGTTAACGGCGCAGCAAGGTTAATACGCGACAACCATAAGGCCCGGCGCGCGGGGCCTTGCCTGATGCGCGCCTGCCACGCCGGGCGTGTTGTGGGGGCCGCGATGCGGCCGGGTTGCGTAGGCGTCGCGTCATGGGGATCTCGCGTCGGTCGGCTCTGGTGCTGGGATGGCGGCATCGTTGGTCACGCAGGTGGCCGCGTCGATGGCCGCCGCGGTGGCCGCTCGCCGCCGGCCTGGCGCTGGCCAGCCTGTGGATGCCGCTCACGGCCAGCGGCATCGGCTACCAGGACATCGCCGCGCTGCTCACCCATAATCCCGACGTGGTGGCGCGGGCGCGGCTCGACGTGCTGCCCGGCACCTTCCGCACGCTGAAGGCGGCGACCTTCGCCTGGCCGGCCGCCGCGTCGCTGCCGCCCGGCTCGGCGATCCCGGCGGCGCCATATGCGGCGCGGCTCGCCATCGACGTCAACCGCGCCGGCAAGGGCGACCGCCTGCCGGAGCCCGCCTCGCCCGGCCTGCCCGACGCCTTCGCCGATGCCGGCATTGCCAGCCTCGCCGGAGCCGCGGGCGCCGGCATCGGAGGGGCGGGAATCGGAGGGGCGGGCATATCGGCCGGCGACGCCACGGTCCCGGCCGCAGCCCTCGCCGGAGCCGGAGCGGGCACCGACCCGTTCGAATCCGGCGAGGACGCCGCCGACGCCAATGATCTCGCCGCCTATTCCACCGATGCCGGCGATCCGACCGGCGACCCGACCGAGCTGGAGAACGCCGCCAGCGCCGGCGACGACGCCATCGTGGCGGGATGGGGCGAGGGCGGGCCGGCCGGCCCGGCCTATGCCGATCCGTTCGCCGAGGATGGCGGGCGACTCGGTGCCGCCGACGGCGCGCCGCCGATCTACCGCCAGGCCAGCCTGATCTTCGGCCTCGACGGAGCGCCGGCGCAGCGCTTCCTCGGCGGCGAGGATTCCGGCACCTCGGTCGCCGCCAAGGGCGAGGAGGATGACGACGCCTCGACGCTCGGGCGGATGGAGGGCGCCTCCCCCGCCGAGCGGCTCGGCCTCGACGGGCGGCGGCGCGAGCGGGCCGAGCAGTGCCTTGCCGAGGCGGTGTATTTCGAGAGCCGCGGCGAGCCGGAGCGCGGGCAGATCGCGGTGGCGCAGGTGGTGATGAACCGGGTGTTCTCCGGCTATTACCCCGCCGATGTCTGCCGCGCGGTCTACCAGAACGCCAATCGCAGGTTCGCCTGCCAGTTCACCTTCGCCTGCGACAATATCCGCGACGTGGTGACCGAGCCGCGGCTGTGGAAGCAGGCGCAGCGCATCGCCGCCGACATGCTGGACGGCAGGCTGTGGGATTCGAAGGTCGGCCGGGCGACGCACTACCATGCGCAATCGGTGCGCCCGTTCTGGATCCGCGAGATGCGCAAGCTCGACCGCATCGGCGAGCACACCTTCTACCGCCCGCGACGCTGGACGAGCTGACGGGTTGCCTCACCTGCCGGCCGCCTCTTGCACGCATGCATTGCATCTGCTTGCTTGGACCACTGAGAGGAATTTTCGGCGGGGGAGGATGCCATGGTGGAAAATATCGCGGCGGCGCGCGAAGCCGTGGCGGTGATGCGCGAAAGCATCGAGCTGGCGCGTGAATTGCTGACGCTGTTCGGAGCCCTGCCGCGCGTCAGGGCCGCCGGCGCCGCCGGCGAGCTCACCTTTACCGAAGACAGCCTGCTGGCGGTTCTCCGCCGGCTGGGCGGCAAGGACCGGACGAGCGCCGATCAGGCCGAACTCCGGCGCCTCATGGACGAGACCGCCCCCGAAGTCGACGGCAGCCTCGGCAAGCTGCGGGTGTGCCGGGATCGGTTCCTCGGCCAGGCGCACAATGTTGCGTTCGGCCAGGCGTTGGACAAGATCCTGTTTGGCGAATACGGAAAGATGAACATCCGCGAACAGATAAACCTGCTTGTCCAGGCCGATATCGCCTCGCCGAAACTGGCGAGCCTCTCCCGGAAGATTTGCCGGGATATCGAGAATTTCAATCGCGCATTGACCGATCTTGCGACGGCATCGAAGGCTTGATCGGTAAACCGCGCATGGCGGCTGGAACAGGGGTGATCGCCCGGTGTCCCGGCGCCCGCCGGCAATGGGGGCGTCCGACGCAAAAAGCCCGGCACGCGGCCGGGCTTTTCAAAGGCGTGGGGTGAAGGCGGCTCAGTTGAGCTTCGACTTCACATCCTTCACCGCATCTTCCAGCAGCCGGTCGGCGGTGGCGCCGACGACACTGGCCGCCAGCACGGTCTCGGCGGCCTTCACCGCCGCGTCGGCGGCGGCGGCGCGCACATCGGCGAGCGCCTGCGCCTCGGCCTGGGCGATCTTCTGCTCGGCCATCCTGGTGCGGCGGGCGATCAGGTCTTCCAGCTTGGTCTTGGCCTCGGAAGCCAGGCGCTCGGCCTCCGCGCGGGCGCTGGTGACGATGGCCTCGGCCTCGGCTTCCGCCTCATGCTGCTTGCGCCGATATTCGGCGACCAGCTTCTGCGCCTCTTCCTTCAGCCGGCGGGCTTCCTCCAGCTCGGCGCGGATGCGCTCGCCGCGCGAATCGAGCTTGGCGACGATGCCGGAGAAGGCGCCCGCCTTGGCGACGATCGCCATGAAGATGACGAAGGCGACGGCGACCCAGAGTTCTGCGGTTCCCATGGCGCCCTCAGCTCTCGATGGCCTTGTCGACCGCCGCTTCCACCGCCTGCGGGGCGGGGGCGGAGCCGATCAGCTGGTTGACGATGACGCCGGCCGCGTCCACCGCGATGCCGCGGACATTGGCCATCGCCGCGGTCTTGGTCTGCCCGATGGTGGTTTCCGCCGCGGCGAGCTTGGCGGAAAGCTCGGCCTCGAGCGCCTTGCGGCGCAGCTCGGCCTCCACCGCCAGCTTGTCGCGGGTCTCGGTGGCGATCCCATGCGCCTTGTTGCGGGCGCCGGCGAGCGCCTGCTCATAGGCCCTGGCCGCCGCCTCGCTCTCGGCCTTCATCTTGCCGGCCTCCTCGAGGTCGTCGGCGATGCGATCGTGACGCTCTTCGAGGATGGTGCCGATGCGCGGCAGCGCGATGCGGCTCATCAGCAGGTACAGCGCGCCGAAGGCGATCGCCAGCCAGATGAGCTGCGAGGGAAAGGTGTGCACGTCAAAGGGCGGAAATCCGCCGCCATGGGCTTCCGCTGGAGGCACGCCGATCTCCACACCCGAATGCGTCCCCGTGCCGGTCGACACCGGGGCTTCCGCCTGAGCGATAATGAAAGTACCGGCCGGACCGTTGGTCTCGGACATGGTGCGGGCTTCCTCGATCGATGCGGCAGGCGGGCGCGCCGAGGCGCACCCGCCGCCTCAGAAGGACGTCAGACCACGAAGAGCAGGACGAGGGCGACGACGAGCGAGAAGATGCCGAGACCTTCCGCAAGCGCCGCGCCGATGAAGGCGCGGGCGAACTGGCCGTCGGCGGCCGACGGGTTGCGCAGGGCGCCCGACAGGAAGTTGCCGAAGATGTTACCGACGCCGATGCCAGCGAGGCCCATGCCGAGACAGGCGATACCGGCGCCGAGGAACTTGGCGGCTTCCGCTTCCATGATCTTCTCCTATTGAATTCGCAAGATTGAGTTGAAGGCTTTGTGGATGTCCCGCGAGCGCGCCGATCAGTGGCCCGGATGCAGCGCGTCGTTGAGATAGATGCAGGTCAGCACCGCGAAGACATAGGCCTGCAGGGCGGCGACCAGGAATTCGAGCGCGGTGAGCGCCACGACCATGGCGAGCGGCAGCGTCGCGCCGAGGGCGCCGAGGGCGCCGCCCGCGCTCATCATCACGATGAAGCCGGCGAACACCTTCATGGCGATATGGCCGGCGAGCATGTTGGCGAACAGACGCAGCGACAGGCTGATGGGACGCGAGAGGAAGGAGATGACCTCGATCACGATCATGAAGGGCAGCAGGAAGGCCGGCACGCCCGACGGCACGAACAGGTGCAGGAAGTGGGTGCCGTGGCGCACGAAGCCGTAAATGATCACGGTGCCGATCACCACCAGCGCCAGCGCGGCGGTGACGATGAGGTGGCTGGTGACCGTGAAGGAATACGGCACCATGCCGAGGAAATTGGAGACCAGCACGAAGATGAACAGCGAGAACACCAGCGGGAAGAACTTCATCCCCTCGTTGCCGGCGGTACCGCGTACCGTGGAGGCGACGAATTCGTAGGAGATCTCCGCCAGCGACTGCAGCCGGCCCGGCACCAGGGTGCGCCCGCGCGTCGCGAAGGTGAGGAAGAAGAACACGAGGGCCACGATGCCGAACATGAAGGCGGCCGAATTGGTGAAGGCGAAATGGACGCCGCCGGGCGCCCCCAGATCCACGATGCTGTGGATCTCGAACTGATGGATCGGATCGATCTCGGTCGCCATCGCCCGTTGCTGCCCTCATCCCGCGGCGCCCCTCGTGAGGCGCCCGCCCTGCCCTGGACGTGCCGCCCGAGCGGGCGACACAGCTGAAACTCGCCGTTCCGAAGCGATGCCGGCAGCCGATCCTGCCCCACCCCTCCAGGCGCCACCTCGCGGCGGCGACTAGATGCCACACGCCGCCTCTCGGCGGCGAAACCCTGCCTTACACGCCGCCATCCAGCGGCGAAACCGTCTACGCGCCGCCTTTCGGCGGCTTCTTGCGGCCGAACTCGCCGGCCGCCCGCATCATGTTCATCACGCTCGCGCCGAAGCCGAGCAGCAGGAACACGATCATCCCCCACGGCGCGGTGCCGAGAAGATAGTCGATGCCCCAGCCGAGGCCGGCACCGACCAGAACTCCGGCGACGAACTCGCTCCCCAGACGGAAGGCAAGCGTCATGCCGGCCGAGGTCGACGTCCGGTCCGGCTCGGCCGCAGGCTCCTCCGCCTTGCGTTCAGCCTGCACCCGGTGGAGCGCCGTGCCGAGGCCGCGGAGACGGCCGGACAGTTCGGAATCGGAGAGTTCCGGCTCACCTTTGCCGCCCTGGCCGTCCGCTTTGTCTCGGTCGTCCATGATTCGCGCTCTGGCTTGACCGGAGGAGGTGCCCCAACCCCCGAAACCGGGCGCACCATAGTGATCGCCCCGAGGGGTGTCAAGAACACGATCACATCTTTTAAGTCATTGGAAAACATCGACAAAAGACACAGGTGGACGCTCTGTCGCAGGTGTGTTGCACCCTCATTCGCACCAAGGGAAGCCGTTAGGGGATGTTTTGGCATACCAGAGCCGCCATCCCAATAAGGCGAACGCCGCAGATCGGGCTCCCGGAAGGTCAGCTGCCGGGTCGGCGAGCGGTGTCGGCGTGCCGCATCGGCGAGCGGCCACGGGATGCGGCGTCAGCCGGCCTCGCGCCAGGTCTCCGCGGTGTCGAGGTCGACCGATACCAGCTTCGACACCCCGCGCTCGGCCATGGTGACGCCGAACAGCCGGTTCATGCGGCTCATGGTGATCGGGTTATGCGTAATAGTGACGAAACGCGTCCGCGTCAGCCGGCACATCTCGTCGAGAAGATTGCAGAATCGCTCGACATTGGCGTCGTCGAGCGGCGCATCCACCTCGTCCAGCACGCAGATCGGCGACGGGTTGGTGAGGAACACCGCGAAGATGAGCGCCATGGCGGTGAGCGCCTGCTCGCCGCCCGACAGCAGCGACAGCGATTGCGGCTTCTTGCCCGGCGGCTTGGCGATGATGTCGAGCCCGGCCTCCAGCGGATCCTCCGAATCGGTGAGCACCAGTTGCGCCTCGCCGCCGCCGAACAGCGTGCCGAACAGCTGGCGGAAATGGCCGTCCACCACCGCGAAGGAGGCATTGAGCCGCTCGCGCGCCTCGCGGTTGAGGCTGTAGATGCCCTGGCGCAGGCGCTTGATCGCCTCGGTGAGGTCGTCGCGCTCGGCGGCGAGGCCGTGCTGCCTTGTCTCGACCTCGGCAAGCTCCTCCTCGGCGCGCAGATTGACGGCGCCGAGCCGCTCGCGCTCGCGCTTCAGCCGGTCGAGATCGGCCTCCACCGCCTGCGGATCGGGCAATGGGGCGCCCGATTCGGCATCAAGACCGGCAATGGCGCGGGCGCTCTCCGGCGGGCCGTCGAGCATGTCGGCGATCTCGCGGAGCAGGTCCTCGCGGCGCTGGCGAACCGCCTCCAGCCGCGCCTCGGCGCGGGCGGCGGCCTCGCGGGCGGAGGCCAGCGCATCGAGCGCAGCGCGGGCGGCCTGCTCGGCCTGCCGGCCGGCGGCCTCGGCGGC